>NZ_JBITDL010000054.1:0-34682 GCF_044454225.1 Streptomyces sp. NPDC051563 | reverse complement strand
CCCGCGGAGGCGGGTACCGAAGCGCTGCGCGCTTCGGACTGAGCCCCTTCGCTGCGCTCAGGGGGGGGCACTTCGCGCCCCAAAGCCCCGCCTTCGGCGAGGGGTTCTTCCGCTTCGCTTCAGAACTGGCCGCCTTTGGCGCCTAAGGGATACCGAAGCGCTGCGCGCTTCGCACTGAACTGCTTCGCGGCTCGGAGGTCGGCCTTCGGCGGCTGCCTTCCGCTTCGCTTCAGGCCTTGGAGGCCAAAGGCCCCCAAGCGGGTACCCAAGCACTGCGCGCCTAGGACTGAACCCCTTCGCTGGGAGGCAGGTTCCTGAGCGCTGCGCGCTCAGTACTTGTTTGCGATCCCGTGATTTGGCTGGTCTGACGGCCTAGTCTGGTGGGGTGTCTGCTGCCACTGGCCGGGTTGGTGAGCGTCGGTGCCGGGGGTGTGATGAGGCTCTGGCGCCGGAGTCCGGTCCGGGTACGGTGTTCTGCTCGTCAGCCTGTCGCTCCAGGTCATGGCGTCGCCACCAGAGGTTGCGAAAGCGTCTGGCAGCCGTGCGGGACGGCGCCGGCGTGACGGAGTGCACCGTCTGCGGAGCCCGGTGGATCGCCGGGTTGGATCGGCGGTCGAACGCTATGTACTGCTCGGGGCGGTGCAAGGTGAGGGCCTGGAGGGCCCGGAACGAATCGTTCGGCGAACGGTCACAGTAACCGCAGTGCGAACGCCCATACGGTCACGCTATGTCCACGTCCAACTCCGTTCAATTCCACGAAGTTTGTTGCGATCAGCGGTTTTCCGGTCTGACGCTGTGAGGGCAGCGGACCGCGTTCCGTCACGGTCTTGAGACCCGTGCCCGGTCTGCTCGGGGTGGTGAAAGCCAATGCCCGAAAATCACATCGAGGTCGGAAGCGTCAGCCAACAGCGATACGAACAGATCGTCGCTGAGCTGCGTGAAGTGGTCGAGCAGCAGTCCCGGGGGTCGTTCGTCATCGGAGACCGCGCCCTGGAGATCGAGCCGATGCGTGAGGTCGGCGGAGGGACCGCGGGCGAGAGGACTCCGGTCGTCCGTGACTCGCTGACCAGGCTGGCGGAGGACATCGGGTTGTCCTTCAGCGCGGTCAAGAACGCCCGGTCCACCGCCTCGCGGTGGCCCAGGGAACATCGCAGGCCGGACGTTTCGTTCAAGGTCCACCGACTGCTGGCCCAGATCGAGGACGAGGACGAGCGGTTTACCGCGATCTGCAACCCGCCCGTGGGCAAGACCCGTTGGACGGCCGATGAGGCCAGCCGCCGGGTCGGCAACCGGGTGGAGTACCCCATCTCGCCGGAGGAGAAGGCCAGCGCGATTTACGACCTGGCCCGCGACGAGCAGGTGGCCGCGGCGGTAACCACCGAGCTCCTGCGCCGGCCGGCGGTGGCAGCGCAGGTCAGCGCCGAGGACAAGATCCGGGCCGTGGAGGAATTGACCCGCGACGAAGGCGTCGCCGCGGCGGTGACCACCGGTCTTCTGAAGCGCCCGGCAGTGACTGCCCAGGTCAGCCGGGAGGACAGGGTCCGGGTCGTGGAAGAGCTGACCCGCGACGAGTCGGTGGCCACCGAGGTCACCACCGGGCTCCTGCGCCGGCCGGACGTCGCGTTCAAGGCGATGTCCGATGACCGGGCCCGCCACGAGGTCAATCATGCCCAGGTCGAGCGGGGCCGCCAGGCCCGCGAGCACTTCGAACGCACCAGCCCGGTCGCGCCGGCGGTCCGCCATATCGAGCGGACCATGGAGTTCATGGACCTGGTCACGGCCTGCCACTCCTTCGTCGCCGCGGCCGGGAGGGCGGTTCCGGGGCTGCGGGACCGCCACCTCGGCGAGGACGAGAAGACGATCGTCCACGAGAACGTAGCCCGCGTCCGCGCGACCCTCGACTGGATCGAAACAGCGGTCGACACAGGCAAGGTCGACGTCGACGGCGAACTCGCCCGTCTCCTGAGCGGCCAGTAGCCATGCCCCGCGCCTCCCGGCGCCGGGGCCAGGCCGCCCAGCGGCACGCTGACACACTCCGCTTCATCCTCTTCGAGGCCCGCCCGGCGGGCCTGCTCTTCCATCAGATCGTCACGGCCAGCGAACTTTCACCCAGCCAGGTACGGGCAGGACTCGCCACGCTCCGCGACATCATCGCCGCCAACAACTGGCCGCCACTGATCTGGACCAGGGCCGACGGCTACCAGCTCGGAGCCGAACGAGCAGCCCTGGAAGCCTATGAACGGACGGTGATCAACGAGAAGCTCACCGCGTTCCGACGGTTCATCACCGGAACCGTCGCCCCCCATGCCGCCGCCCACCCGGGCGACAAGTGGGTACGGCACATCGTTGCCCAGCTCAACTCCATCGAATCCACCCTCGACATCATCGCAACCGCCTGATCAACCCTCGGGGGGGGGGGGGGGGGGGGGGGGGGGGGGGGGGGGGGGGGGCGGGCGCGGGGCCGGGGGGGGGGGGGGGCCGCCCCCCCCCCCCCCCCCCCCCCCCCCCCCCCCCCGCCCCCGTTTCCGAGGACACCCGGGAGACCCTGATGCGCCACCGCCGCTATCCCTCGGACACCACCGACGCCGAGTGGGCTCTGATCGAACCCCTCCTGCCCGCCCCGGCCTGGCAGACCGAGACCGGTGGGGCCCCGGAGAAACACCCCCGACGGGAGATCGTCGACGCGATCCGCTACGTCGTCGACACCGGCTGCAAATGGAGAGCCCTCCCAGCCGACTACCCGCCATGGCGCACGGTCTGGGGCTTCATGGCGAGATGGACCGCGACCGGCGTCGTCGGGCAGATCCGTGACGACCTGCGCGGACGCATCCGTCGTGACATGGGCAAAGGGCCCAGAGCGGTTGCGACCGTGATCGATTCCCAGAGCGTCAAGGCCGCCGAGACCGTCGGCAAAGCCTCCCGCGGCTATGACGCCGCCAAAAAGATCAACGGCCGCAAAAGGCACATCGTCGTCGACACACGCGGCCTCCCGCTGCTGGTCATCGTCACACCCGCCGACATGACCGACCGCGATGCCGCCAAGGAGGTCCTCTTCCGGCTCCGGCTCATGCACCCCGAGATCACCATCGTCTGGGCCGACTCCGCCTACGCCGGCCAGCTCGTCACCTGGGCAAAAAGGTACCTCCGCCTCACCATCAAAACGGTCAGCCGCCCCAAGGACGCCACCGGCTTCGTCGTTCTCCCGCGCCGCTGGGTCGTCGAGCGAACGCTGGCCTGGCTGATGCACGCCCGCCGCCACGCACGCGACTACGAACGGCTTGTCCAGCACTCCGAAGCCCTCATCACCTGGGCCGCCATCACCCTCATGACCCGCCGCATCACCCAAAAGGGGAAACCCCTCACGGGTCGGCCCCTCGCGGCTCAGTCCCCGGCCTCTGCAGCCTGAGCCGGCGTCACCAGCCCGGATCACTTCCACCCTCAACCAGGAGTACTTCTCCTGTCTCTGTGGATCAACCACACCATGACAGGCACCCCAACCAGCGAGGACGGAAGAATCTGAAACGGTGGGGGCAACGCCACCACCCCAATGACCGCGGTGACGACGGCAACAGCCAGCACCGCGACCATCAGACGCGGCTTGCGACGCAGACGGCCCCCCACCTCGCCTACCGTCTCGCCCACGGCACCAGCACCCCCAGCCATGCCCACGACGTCCACCGCAATCCGACTGCTCGCGAGCGCATTCGCCTCCAGAGAGTCGATCCAGTATTTACGCAGAACAGCCAGTTTCCGCTCGAAGTCGACGTCACCTTCACGGCTGGAGAAGGTGCCGGGTATCGCGACCGACCGACGACGGGCACGACGGGCGCGCAGCTCCCACCAAAGGCCCCCACGTGTGTGGTGGCTCTTCTTCTCGATCTCGGTGATCTCACTCCACGGGATCGAGCGCTGGCTGACGAACGTACGGAACTCCATCCGCTCAGACGTCAGCAGCGTCCTGCCGTATGCACGGTTGGCCAGATGAAGAACCCCAGCCAGCCAGAACGCGGTGATGATGCCAGCCCACGACCAACGCCCGGCCCCCGAGGATTCCGGTCCTGCCGACAGCATGATCGCGGCCGCTACCCCTGCCCAGACCGAGGTCAGAAACCCCGTCCACACCCAGGTGCTGCGTCGGTTTGAAGCATCCAGGCTGATCCATATCTCTGGCATGCCCAGATGCTATGAACCCCTGTCCGCGTTGCACAGTCCGGATGAAGGACTCCCTGTCCGGCTGTCGTGGACGGGTCATAAACAGGTACCAAAACGGCGCCTACTCATGGTCTCCGCTTCCTCATCCATGATGTGTCCTCCCCGCTGTGTCCCAGAGATCCCGCTTCCCAAGCACGCGCATCACGGCGGGCATCACGCACATCCCGCCACATAGCTGTTCCGTCGCGAACGCGACTCCTGCTCCGTCGCGCTCTCCAGTCGACCCAGCAGGCGAGCGCGAGAATGACGATGAGAGGCACCAGGAAGAACCACATGGCCGCATCGTGTCGCGGCTCAGCCAGACCAGCCAGGCCAGGGCAGTGACCAATCACGCGAACTCAATTGCTGTAACTGGGTCTTGACACGCCCTGCTCGGGATCCGCCTGCACCTTGAGGATCGGAAACAGGTACTCAGGAACGAACGGCCTCGCTGCGCTCGGCCGGGGCCCTTCGGGCCGAGCTCTCCGCTTCGCTCCGAGCTATAGCCGGCCTTCAGCCGGAGTCCTTCGCTTCGCTTCGGACATGGTTCTGGTTCCGCTGCGCTCCACCAGAGCGGGGCCAGCCTCGCCGGCCTCAGGAGGTCCCGCGCTCCGCGCGGGAGGGGACCCCGTTTCACGGGGTCCGGGCCTACAGCCTGTCGGGTGTCCGCTTCGCTCCCACCCTCAGTCCTATTCGGCTCCGCCTCCAGGACCACAGCCCGCTTCGCAGGCAGCTGACCATAGAAGGAGGGCTGCAGGGGAAACGTCAGAGGAAGAGGCCGACCACTCCCACCAGTGCGATGAGGCAGCCGATCCCGATGACGGTCCGCCGGCTCATATCCCTCAACGGAACACCCCCTGCAGCCATGCCCCAGGACTCGCCTTGATAGGAGTCCTTGTAGCGGGACCCCGCCATGGCGAAGAACAACCCGAACGCTATGAGCACCACACTCACGACAACAGGCACCGAAGGGTCCTCTTTCCATGGGCCTCCCCTCTGTGCTGTGTCAGGCAGGATGTGCAGCCTGACGGCCTGCCGCAGCATCAAAGAGGGGCTTGCGGGAAGCTCAGGCTTCTTGCGGGTGGCCGCCGTCGCCTTCGACCACAAGGCGGTCGCTCTCGGACCCTCCATCGCGTTCAGCGATGGTGACGTCGACCCGGCCGTCACCGGTGGTGTCGAACTGGTAGAGGTCGGCCTTTCCATCACCAGTGGTGTCGATCATCCACACATCCGGCTTACCGTCACCGTTCGCGTCAGCACTCAGGACGACATGGTGCTCGTGACCCTGGGTCTCGATCACTTCTTCACCAGCATTCGTTGTTATGTCCATGACGGCCGGATGCCCCCACCTGAAGAGACGAAACGAGCACCAACCCGCCCTGCCCGAGGAGCATCACTCCCCTCCACTCATCCCAAGCAAAGGACCACCGACCCCTGGTCTCCCGGACCACTCTGCCGTCCTACGCAACAGCGGCCGTTGGGCGGGTCCGCTCCGCTCCCCCACTCGCGTCCTTCCGGCTTCGCCTCCAGGACCAGCTGGCAGCAGCCAGGGGGCTGTCTGGTCGAGCGTGATCACCCATCCGCCGGTCCCAGCATGCGCAGGCGGGCCGGTCTGATCAACCTCGGGAGAGCTGACCCTCTGCATCTTCAAGGAGCTGTCGAAGTGACCCGTACCCACCGCATCCTCGCCGCCACCCTTACCGCCTGCGCCACCCTTACCGCAGCCGCCCCGGCCCTCGCGGCCCCCGCCCAGGCAGCCGTCCCCGGCACCTTCATCAAAACGGTCAGCTTCGGCCCCAACTGCCCCGGACACTCCAGCATCCTCAGCGATGACCGCCGAACCCTCACCGTGGCCTTCGACGGCTTCGACGCCGCGGTCGGCCCGACCACCCCCATCACCGAACGACGCAAGAACTGCGCCGTCACCCTCAACATGAACACCCCCCTCCTCACCAGCTACACCGTCAACACCACCATCAACGGCTTCGCACAGATCCCCGCCGGAGCCACCGGACACATCGACAACACCACCTCCGCCAACCTCACCCCCAGCAACGTCAACCGGGCATTCCCCGCCGGCACCACCGGCGAGTACACCAAAACCTTCACCACCCCCTCCCTCCTCCCCGGCGCCGGCTCCACCCAGCCCGCCACCATCAACACCATCGCCAACCTCACCGGCCCGACCACCAACGACGGCATCCTCAGCGTCGACACCATCGACTTCAAGATCAACTAACCCCCGGAGAGCCCCCCGCCCTCACACTGCATGCCCCCACCAACCCCAAGCGGTGGGGGCACACCCATGCCCCCAAGCGGGTACCTGAGCGCTGCGCGCTCAGGACTGAACGGCCTCGCCGCGCTCGGCCGAGGCCCTTCGGGCCCGGCTCTTCGGGCCGGAGTCCTGCGCTTCGCTTCGGACTGGGTCTGTTCCGCTGCGCTCCACCAGAGGAGGCCGGCTTCGCCGGCCTCAGGTGCTCCCGCGCGGAGCGCGGGAGGTGATCCCGTTTCACGGGGTCCGGGGCTCCGGCCCATTGGGCGGGTCCGCTCCGCTCCCCCACCCGCGTCCTTCCGGCTCCGTCTCCAGGGCCAAGGCCCGCGACGCGGGCCGGCTAGCAGCAACAGGGGCGGGGCATGCCCGTCCGGGTGGGTGCTGCCTCTTCACTCCCCGTGCCGCGGTCTTTCTAGCTGGCGCCCTGGGTGTTCAAAGCGGCTGTCAGATACCGCATCGAAGCCGGGGCGCACCCGATCAGCACCACAGCATCAGCATCTCGGCACTCGGCCACCTGCCAGCCGTGCTGCACCAACCGGGAATCCGTACTGCTTCTCGACCGGATCCGAACCAGCTCCCACTGCGCTGCGGGAAGTGGACCTCGGTGAAGGTCCCTGAATTCCGTCGGCGAGGCATGGAGCCTGGAACGCGTAGCCCAGAGGAAGACCAACGCCTCATCCCGGCAGTACGGACGGTCACCAAGGACGCAGGCAACGAAACCCACCTCCGCCCCCTCCGCGAAACTCCGAGCCTTTCTCCTGGCCCTGCGGCTCTCATGACCCCAAGTCAGCAGACCGCCGGAAACGAGCTCCAGCAAGAAACCCAGCACCCGTCACCCCCGTCACCCCCGTCGGCCTCCACCCTCCAGCTGCAATCCAAACAGGCGCAACCAAAGACCACACTCCTCCCCAAGGAGGAGCGCAGGACACGGTCCTCTACTCGCACAGCAGGAGGAAGACTCCCCCCTGCTGTGGGTGCTTCATTCTGTTGTCCGGATAGACTTAGGAATCCGGGCAAAGTGCCACACCAGGCGGACGCCCCAGGCGAACGGCTGCAGGGCCTCAGCGCGGAGGCTGAAGCTCGCGCAGGCCGTTGTGCGGCGGCAGCCATGCCTTCTTCCGCCTGGCGATGGTCTTCCGCGTGTGCGGAACAGGCGGGGAGGCCAGGCCGCGGCGTGGCCCGTTTCTTCGGGCATCGCCGTGTGACGGGCGGGGGCTATCCGCGTCTGGGGGTTCTGACCACTCGGCCGTCCTTTACGAAGAGCCTCACCCGCTGTTCCCTGAAGTCCATCGTCACCATGCTGCCTTCGGGGACCACCTGGACCTCGGTCTGCGGGGACTCCGCCAGGATCTGCCGACGGGCCTCCTGTGCCGGGCTGCCCTTGAGGTCCGGCCACTCGCTCTTCGCGCTCACGAGCTGCTGTCGATGCCGGTGACGGCCGGAGATCCGAGGGGGGCTTCTGAGGCCGAGAGGCCCGCTTCCTTCAGGGCCGCGGTGACGATCCTCAGGGCGTCGAGCTCCGCCTCGTACTTGTCGGGGGCCTCCACCTCGAGCCGGACGGAGAACCTGCCGTCCTCGTCGAGGGTGAGGAGGCGCAGCCCCTCGCTCTCGATGACCTCCGTGTGCCGCGATGCCAGCTTCCGTTCGATGACGGAGTGGGTGGATTCGGCGACGTCCGACACGAACGTTCCGGGGACCGTGATGACGAAGCTGGTCACGGCGACTCCTCACATAGGGCGAAAATCCAGTGCCGTGCGGCTGCCCCCGATTCTTCATAATGAACGCGTACCGTGTCATCCGGGACGCGCGGGCGCGGGCCGCGGCATCAGCCGGTCCGCAGGCGGTGGCGTCGGGCAGAGCTTCCCGACGTGAGGTGCAGGGTGTACGCGCCGGGCTCGGCGGCCTCGTCCGCGAGGTGCTTCGGGACGACCTTGCAGACGGTCTCCTTGAGCTTCGCGCCCAGGACTCCGTCGATGTGGAACCACACGGCGGCGTCGAGGCGGTTGGCGAACTGGAAGATCCCCGCGTGCCGGCCCAGGCTGATGCACTGGGCCGCGAACGGCTGGTTGAGCGTCGCCGGCTGCTCCTCGGCGATCCGGGACAGGACGGTGTCGGCGGCGCGTGCGCCCATCGGCACGGCCGCCTGGCAGCTCATCCGCAGGGGCAGGCCCGACGGGGTCGCCGCGTCGCCGGCGGCGACGATGTGTACGTCGTCGACGCTGGTCAGGGTTTCGTCCGTGAGGAGGCGGCCCAGCGCGTCGGTGGTCAGGCCGCTGCGGGCGGCGAGGTCCGGTACGGCGAAGCCGGCGGTCCAGATGGTGACCGCGGCGGGCAGTGCGCGGCCGTCGGCGAGGTGGACGGTGTCCTCGGTCACCTCCGTCACCTCGGTGCCGGGGCCGTCGACGACGGTGACGCCGAGGCGGGCCAGCCGGGCCGCCACCGTGCGGCGGCCGCGGGCGTGGAGGTAGGGGCCCAGGACCCCGCCGCAGACGATGGTGACCGCCCGTCCCTGCTCGGCCAGTTCGGCAGCGGTCTCGATGCCCGTCGGGCCGGCGCCGACCACCGTGATCGTGGCCGTGGCGGGCGCGGCGTCCAGGACCGGGCGCAGGCGCAGTGCGTCTTCCAGGGTCGCGACAGGGTGGGCGTGCCGGTCCGCGCCGGGTACGGCGGGGGCGGCGCCGGAGCTGCCCACCGCGTAGATCAGGTAGTCGTAGGCGAGGGTGCCGCCCGAGGCCAGGGTGAGGGTGTGGGCGTCCTTGCCGATGTGCGTCACCGTGTCGACCACGAGGCGGACGTCTTCGGACAGGACGTCACCGTAGGCGATGACGGCGGCGTCGGAACCGCCGACGAGCTGGTGCAGACGGATCCGGTGGACGAAGTCCGGACGGGGGTTGACCAGGGTCACCGAGACGCCGCCGCGCCCGGTCAGGCGGTTCGCCGCCATGACGCCGGCGTATCCGCCGCCGATGACGACCACTTCGGTGTTCTCTGACTCGTTCATCGTGTGTCTCCAGCGCCTCGACGGGGTTCTGGGCACCAGACACCGGTGAGGCGGCCCCTGTGACAGGTTCCGCAGTGTGACCCGGGTCACGGGAGCGGGCGCGGGGCCCGTTCGGTCGCGGCGGGGAAGGTTCCCTTCGTCGGATCCTCAAAGTCGACCGCCGGCCATGCGTTTTCGCTAGGCTACCTTTCCCCTTAGAGTCGCTCGAGTCACTGAGGAGGTAGGAAAATGCCTGCTGACCTGTGGATTCGTCCCAGTGGCCGCTCAAGTGGAACCGCGCAGAACGCGCCCTCGGGGTCGCTTCTCGTCGCCGAGTGGTGTGCCGGCCGGGGTTGGCCGGTCCTCCCCCTCTCCCCGGGCAGGAAGACGCCGGCCGCCAACTGCCGGGAGTGCCGGCGTCCCGGCCACGACCGCCGGGTCTGTTCGTGCCGGACGGAGGGGCGCTGGTGTCACGGCTTCCATGCGGCGACCCTCGACAGGAGCCGGATACGTCAGTGGTGGTCAAAGCGCCCCGGCATGGGTGTGGCGGTCGCCTGCGGGCCGGCCGGTCTCGTGGTTCTCGACGTGGATGCGCACCGTGCTCCTCCCCCGCCCAGGAACGGGCTCCTTCCGGGCATCGCGATCGCGGACTCCGTGGACGTCTCGGAGATGACGACCGGTTTCCACACGCTCGCCGTTCTGGCAGCCCTGCGCAACCAGCCGAACCCCGCCGAGGACACCGGTACGCTGCGCGTGCGCACGCCCTCCGGGGGGCTTCACGTCTGGTACCGGGCGGCCGGTTCACGCCGCTGGCAGAGTTCCGTGGGCACCAGCGGCGGGCGGGCACTCGCCTGGCAGGTCGACGTGCGGGCCGACGGGGGGTACATCGTCGCACCGGGTACGACCACGTCGGCCGGCACGTACAGCCCGGTCGGCCCCGCGCGCGTCCCCGCACGGCTTCCTCCCTGGCTCGCCCAGGAGCTGGAGCGCACGCACCATCTTCCGGGCGGGCGCGTCCCGCCCGCCCGGGCGCTTCCCGCCCGCGCCCGGCAGGCGGTTGCCGCCGCGGGCGGTGGTGGCACCCCGGCGGCCAGGGCGCTGGCCGGGGTCATCGCCGAGGTGACCGGTTGCGCGGCGGTCCCGGAAGGGGCGGGCTTCTCGGAGAAGCTCAACCGGGCCGCCTACACGGCCGGAGGTCTGGCGGCGGCCGGCCACCTGTCCTTCGACGAAGCCGAGCGGCTCCTGCGCGCAGCGGCCGGCCTCGGCAGGCCCGGTCAGGAGCACCGGTGCGCCCAGATCATCCGCGGTGGTCTCGCCGCCGGATACCGTCACCCCTTGCATCCCGGGAGCCGCCGGTGACCAGCCCCCTCGGCGGGGAGGACCTCCTCCTCGGCTTCGACGCGCAGGCGATCGCGCAGCAGATCATCGCGTCGAACGCGGTTCCCGGGCCGGCTCCGGGCGGAAGGGGGCCGGCTTCGGCCGGGGGCCCCGCCGCCGTGCACGGTCTCCTACCGGACAGCCTCAGCGACCGGGGCAACGCCAAGCTCTTCGCGCGGGTGCACGCCTCCGACTTCCGGCACGTCCCGGGCCTGGGCTGGTACCGCTGGGACGGCGGGCACTGGCAGATGGACGAGGAGGACGCCGTCGTCTGGGCGGCGGGAGAGATCGGGGAGGAGATCGCGACCACCGATCCGCGCGGTGTCCACAGCGCGGAGGCGCTCAGGAGGCACAAGAGGCATTCTCTGAGCACCTCCGGCATCAACGCCACCCTCGCCCAGGCGAAGACGGCACCGGGCATGGTTCTCAGCGCCGCCCTCCTGGACGTCGACCCGTACGTCCTGTGCACTCCCGCGGGGGTGGTGGACCTGCGGACGGGAGCGGTGCGCGGCGCCGACCCCCACAAGGACTTCAACTCGCGTGCGACGTCGACGGGCCCCGCACCGATGCCCATTCCGAGGTTCGTCCGGTTCCTCAGGGACACCTTCGGCGACGACTGCGAAGGCACCGCGATGATCGGGTACGTGCAGTTGCTGCTCGGGTACTCGATCACCGGAGACGTCGGAGCTCAGGTGATGCCCTTCCTCTTCGGCCCCGGCAAGAACGGCAAGTCCGTCCTCCTCGATCTCTTCATGAAGCTCATGGGCGACTACGCGGACACCGCCCCGCCCGGTTTCCTGATGGCCCGGTCCCATGAGGGCCATCCGACCGATCTGACCGAGTTGCACGGCCGGCGCGTCATCATCTGCTCCGAGGTCAAGCCCGGCGACCGTTTCGACGAGGCCCGCGTGAAACACCTGACCGGTGGTGACCGGATCAAGGCCCGCCGGATGCGCCAGGACTTCTTCAGCTTCGAACCCACCCACAAGCTCTGGCTCCTGGGCAATCACCGACCCGAAGTCGGCACGGGCGGTTTCGCCTTCTGGCGCCGCATGCGGCTCGTCCCGTTCGAGCGCACGGTCTCCGACGACCGGAAGATCGACAACCTCGTCGACGTCCTGGTGGCGGAGGAGGGTCCCGGCATCCTGCACTGGCTGGTCGAAGGGGCCCGGCGCTATCTCGCCGGGGACAGGGACCTCACCGGTCCTGACAAGGTGCGCATCGCGACCACGGCGTACGCCGAGACCGAGGACCACACCGGACGCTTCTACACCGAGGCCTGCGTCCTGGGCCCCGGGGAGCGCACCGAGCAGAAGGCGCTCTACGAGGCCTACCGGTCGTGGTGCTCCCGAGAGGGCTCCGCTCCGGCCACCAACCGGGCGTTCGCCCAGCGGACACGGGAACTCGTGGGCCTGTCGTCACCGAAGGAGATGCTCCTGTCGAACTCGAGGAAGTTCTACGCCGGCGTCGGTCTGCTCGCCGCCGAGGAGAGGGCCTGAGCTCCCGGGACCGGGGCGTGCGGAGCGGCCCGACCCGCGGCTGTGCGGGCGGCCGGGAGGCGGGGGCGGTTTTCGTGGGTTCCGACAGGGCCGGCGGGTCGGGGAGTCGGGAGAGACTGCCGGGCAGGGGGGCTCGGTCCGGCTCGGCCGTCGGGCGGGGGCCGGCCCCTGACGTGGTGAACGTACGGGGGAGGACGACACGTGAGTGCGCAGCAGCAGTACGACGAGATCGGCGAGGCGTACGAGGGGTTCAAGGCCCTGCCCCTGGAGCAGTACGCGGTGGTGCCCGGGTTCCTGGCACTGGTCGGGGACGTGACGGGCAAGTCGGTGCTCGACCTCGCTTCCGGCACCGGCTTCTACAGCCGGGAACTCAAGCGGCGGGGCGCCGGCGACGTCCTGGGGATCGACGTGTCCGGCGAGATGGTGGCCGTGGCGCGGGCCATCGAGGAGCGCGATCCGCTGGGCGTGCGGTACGAGGTGGGTGACGCGGCCGAGCTGCGGGACTTCGAGGAGCCCTTCGACATCGGGCTGGCCGTGCAACTGCTCAACTACGCCTCCGACTTCGCCACCACGGAGCGGATGTGCCGCAACGTGCACCGAAGCCTGAAGCCCGGCGCCGACTTCTTCTTGCTCAACCAGTCGCCCGACTACCGGTTCGACGGCCCGACCCCGGAGAAGTACGGCTTCCGCACCGAGCTCACCGGCGCGCAGGTCGAGACCGGGCGGCAGGTGCGGACCATGGCGCTGCTCGACCCTCCGGTCTCCTTCGTCGCCAACCTCCCGCGCCGCGAGGTCTACGAGATCTGCCTGAAGGCCGCCGGATTCGGCGAGCTCACGTGGTTCCCGGTGAAGGTGTCGCAGAGCGGCGTGCAGCGGTTCGGCGCGGAGCACTGGGCCGACCTGGCCGACAACCCTCCGCTGGAGATGCTGCGCTGCCGCGCCTGACGGCGCGTAGGGCGCGGTGACGCGACGGCCCGGCCCCGGTGTCCCGGGGCCGGGCCGTCGGTGTTGCACCGGGTCAGGCCAGGGCGGTGACCAGCAGGGCGAAGGCGGCGACGATCACGGCGACGCGGACGTAGTGCCAGCGGTCCCAGGCGGCCATCTGCTCCTTCCAGTCCTCGGGGCGGTTCTCGGGGGTCCACGTCTTGCTCCGGTTGTTGATCGGGACGAGCAGCAGGACCGACATGACCACGCTCAGGATCAGCAGCGCACCGGCGGTGACGACCAGGCCGGCGCCGGGCCGGTCCCGGCCGGCGACGGCCCAGACCGAGGCGAGCGCGAGCGAGCCGATGTACCAGAACGGCATCAGGGCACCGAGCATCCGGCCGCCGTGGGCCCGGCCCAGCTGGCCGCTGTCCTCGGGCAGGGCGTTGAGGATCCGGTTGACGACGAAGGCGACGCAGAATTCCACCCCCACCATCACTCCGACGATCACAGTGGTGACGATCTCGAGTGCGTTGAGCATGACGGCCCTCCAGGACACTTTCTAGCGGCGCTAGATGATGGGGCAACGCTAACCTTCTGTCGCTCGATTGTCTAGCAGTGCTAGGATCGAATCATGTCGGTACAGGAACGCAAGGCACGCGAACGGGCGGACCGCGAACGTCTCATCGTGGCGACGGCCCGTGAACTCGCCGAACAGCAGGGCTGGGACGCGGTCACCACGCGCCGGCTCGCCGAGCGCATCGAATACAGCCAGCCGGTCCTCTACAGCCACTTCCGCGGCAAACGGGAGATCATCGGCGCCGTCGCCCTGGAAGGCGCCACCGAACTGGCCGCCGCGATGCGGGCCGCGTCCTCGGCCGCACACGGCACGCGCGGCCGGGTCACCGCCCTGGCCTGCGCCTACCTCGACTTCGCCGCGCGCAACCCGGCGCTCTACGACGCCGTCTTCCACCTCGACGGCGGCCTGGCCTTCGCGCGCGAGGACACCCCGGAGCCGCTGAAGGACGCCTTCGCCGCCCTGCTGGAGACCCTCGGCGAGGTCGCCGGGGACCGCGTGCACCCGGGGCTGTTCACCGAGGTGTTCTGGGCGTCCCTGCACGGGCTGGCGACCCTGGCCCGTGCGGGACGGCTGCCGCCTGAGGGCGGCGGACAGCGGGTGGAACTGCTGGTGGAACGGCTCGCCGGGCTCTGACCCGGCCCGGGCCGTCCCTTTCGGATCGTGCCGGGCCACACGATCCGAAAGGGAGGCGGAGGACCTCCCTAGGTCACCAGGCCCGCCCGCATGCGTCGGTCGCGGGGGGCCTGCGTGCGTTCCAGGCGGGCGTCCAGGAGGCGGGCCGCCGCATCGCAGCGGCCGTCCGCCGTCAGCACGTAGAGGAGGGTCTCCTCGACCACCTCGCGCTGGGCGGCGCTTCCACCGACCCGACGCAGGACGGGCAGGAGCGCGTCGAGGCCGCGGGCGGCGTCCCGGAACCGCTCCTCGACGAGCGCGGCGAGCGCGTCGCAGAGGGGGGCGATGACCTCGCGCTGGACCTCGTCCGCGGCGGCCGCGTGGTCGCGCAGCCGGCGCAGGGCGGCGAGGTCGCCGACGGCCGTGAGGGTGATGGCGCAGTGCAGGGCCGTGAAGGCCGTCGCGGGCCGCTCCAGGATCTCCGCCTCCACCGTGTCCAGGATGTCCCGGGCGGGCAGGTCGCCGCGCCAGCTGTCGCTGAGCCGGGCGCGCCACAGCAGCGACCCCGAGTCCACGAGGGCCCGTACGCCCGTCACCCGGCCCGGGGCGAGCTGGGTCAGCCAGCGCTTGCGCACGGCGGCGGGGTCGTCGAGGGCCAGCTCGTGCAGGGCGATGTGCCAGGAGAAGTGGGCCCGGTGCACGGCGCCGCGGCCCCGCCCGGCGACCCAGCGCTCCAGCCAGTCGCGGCCTTCGCCGTGCGCACCGGTCTCGTAGTGGACGTGGGCGAGCGCGTGCACGGCGTGCCCCGAGGCGGGCTCGGCGGCCAGGGCGCGCAGGGCCAGTTCGCCGGCCTCGTCCAGACGGCCCTGCTCCTGGCGCAGGAACGCCAGCAGGGAGGTGTGGAACCAGTGGCCGTCGTACGCGGAGGAGGTGCGCTCGACCAGGCGCAGCGCGTAGTCGTCGTCGAGGTCGTCAACGCCCGAGAAGGCGATGGTGGGCACGGCGACGGCGAGCGCGAGCGCGTCGGCCGGGTGGTCGTCCAGGTGGTGCGCGAGGGCCGCGTCCCCTCCGTCCCCGTGGACGCGGCGGGTGACGACCTCCACGAAGGAGCGCTCGCGTTCGCACGCCCTCTCCTGGGCGCAGCGCTGTGCCTCCGCCAGCGCCCGCGGGACGTCTACGGCTGCTCCGCACTCGTGTCCCAGCAGGGCGAGGGCCGCGTGCCCGAGGGCGAAGCCGGGGTCGAGGGCGACCGCGCGGCGCAGCGAGTCCTCGGCGCCCGCACGGACCTTGAGGATCCGGTCGAGTCCGGTGCGGTAGGCGGCGGCCGCCTCGGCGTGGGTGGACAGGGCGAGCCCGTGTCCGTCGAGCGGGCGGCGCGCGGTGCGGCGCCGGGGGATGAGGGGGGCGAGCAGCTGCTGGGAGAGGGCCGCCGCCTGGACCCGGATCTCGGGGATGGCGGTGGTCTCCCACAGCTCGCCCCGGCGCGGGGCACCGAGGGTGTACAGCGGGAGGCCGGTGTTGCCCCGCGCGTCGAGCAGGTGTCCGTCGACGGTGGCGACGCCCATGCCGAGCGGGCCGGGCACCGCGGCGCCGGCTTCGAGCAGGGAGCGCCACACGGGGTCGTCCAGGGTGGGGCCCGGCCCCGTGCAGTCGATGACCCAGCCCACGTGCAGGTCCCGCCCGCCGGAGAGCTTGACGTCCAGCGACCCGTCGTCCCGCACGTCGGCGTGGGTGACCGAGCCGGCGTGGACGGCCAGTCGGCGCATGGTGCGGGCGCGCAGGACCGATTCGCCGGTGGCCGGGGCCATGCGGTGACGGTGGGTGTTCCACAACGCGCCGTCACGGGCGAGGAGTTCGGCACGCTCCTCGAGGCTCAGCCGGCGCCAGAGGTGGGCGGTGTGCGGGCGCAGGCTGTCGAGCGCGGGGCGCCAGTCGCCCCGCAGGCGCACGGCGCGGGCGAGGTGGTGGTAGACGGTGCGGCGCAGTTGCGCGAAGGACGTGCCGTAGAGGCCTTCGGGGGCCGGCATGGGGGCGGCCGGGGTCAGGGCGTGCGACTGGGGCAGCAGGCCGTTGCGGGACACGGCATGCACCGTGCGGCCGGGGCGTTCGAGGGTGAGCGTCAGGTCGACGGAGGTCAGACCGGTGCCGACCAGGAGAACGTCGCTGTCGTCGGCGCGGGGTCCGTCCAGGGCTCCGGTGTTCCAGGGCTCGCCGATGAAGCGGGCGGCGGCGCGCAGCTCCGCGGGGGCCCAGGACGCGGTCGGGGCTGCGGGGCCGGTGGCCAGGACGGCGGTGTCCGCGTCGAGCCGCGTGCCGTCGGCGAGGCGGACGGTCACCCGGCCGTCCGGGGCGCCGGCGACGTGCTCGGCGCGGGTGTTCAGGTGGCGTACGGCGACGGTGCCGTGGGCGCGGACGACGGCCTGCGCCAGGGTGTCGGCGAGATAGGCGCCGAAGCGGTAGCGGGTCGCGAAGTCGGTCGCCGTGGCGTTGGGTTCGCCGTGGCTGCACAGCCACCGGGTGAAGTGACCGGGGTCGTCGGGGTAGCAGCTCATGCCCCCGGCGGGCACGTTGAGGCGGTGCCCGGGGTCCTGGGTGGTGTACGGGGTGCCGCGGCCCGCTTCGGGGGCCGGGTCGATCAGGACCAGGTCGAGGGGGGTCCGGCGGCGCGTGGCCATCTCACAGAGGTGGATGGCCGTGAGCGTGCCGGCCGCACCGGCACCGACGACGGCCACCGTGTACCGCTCGGGGAATGGACTCACGTAGGCCTCCGTCAGTCATCGGTGGCGGGCCCGGTGGTACGGGGCGCCGCCTCTGGGTCGCGCGCTCTTCCGGCCGGGTGAGCCGGGAAGAGGTGTTCTTAGAGGAACCCACGCGGCGCTCAAGGACCGCTCGAAGAACGGTCGGTGTCAGGCGGATCGGGGCCTGATCACGTCCTGATCCGTACAGGATCACGCCCTGATCCGCGGGCCCGCCGCACGGCGGGCTCCGGGCCTCCGCCGCCGGGCAGGCCTGCCGGGCGGTGACGGGGCCCGCCCCGGTGCGGCGGGGTGCGGGACGGACCGGGCGCGGGCCGTACCCGAGCGGGCCCGAGCGGCCCGGGACGGGCGTGCGAAAACGCAGCGGCCGCTCCCCGGCGCTTCGTTGTGGATCGAAGCGGGAGGAACGGCCGGCTGCGCGTCAGAGTGCGGGGATCAGACGGTGGACGGGACGTCGGTCCGGTTCTTGCCCGGCTCGCGCGGCGCCGTCTCCCGGTCCGTCAGGCCCGGTCGCCAGAAGCGCGGCCCCAGGTCCAGGGCCAGGGCGGGAACCAGCAGGCTGCGCACCAGGAACGTGTCGAGGAGGATGCCGACCGCCACCAGCAGGCCCTGCTGCAGCGCGCTCACCGTCGGGATGGCGGCGAGGACGCAGAACGTGGCTGCCAGCACCACACCGGCAGAGGTGATGACACCGCCGGTGACCCTGACCGCCGTGAGGATGCCCTCGCGGTGGCCGCGCAGCCGCACTTCTTCCTTGGCACGCGTCATCAGGAAGATGGTGTAGTCGACGCCGAGCGCGACGAGGAAGATGAAGCCGAACAGCACCAGGCCGCGGTCGATCTTCGCGTGGTCCAGTGCGCGGAACAGCAGCGAGGCCGCGCCGACTGCCGCTCCGAAGGACAGGACCACGGAGGCGAGCAGCACCAGCGAACCGATGGTCGCCCGCAGCAGGACGAGGAGCATCACCAGGACGACCGCGAGGATCAGCGGGATGAGCAGCTTCTCCTCGTCGCCCTGTCCCTGGGCCACGTCGAGCGCCACCGCGGTCTGGCCGCCGACGATCGCGTCGGCCGCCGGCCCGTTCGACCGGTCCAGCGCCGTCCGGATGTTCTTGACGGTGTCCTTGGCCGCCGCGGAGTCCGGGGCGTCGCGGAGCACCGCGGTCAGGTGCGTCCAGCCGCCCTTGGCCGCCTGGGTGCTGACGGAGGAGACTCCGGGCACCTTGGTGACGGTGGCCGAAGCGGCTTCGGCCCCGGCGTCGCGGACGTACACGTCCGCCGGAGCCGACGAGCCCGCGGGGAAGTGGGCGGCCAGGACCTGCTGGCCGGTGACCGAGTCGACCTTGCTGGTGAACTGCTCCGCCTGCGTCTGGCCGGTCTGCACACCGAAGATGCCCAGCATCATGGCGCCGAGCACGACCGCCGTGCCGATCCACACCGCGCGCGGGCGCCGGCCGACGGCCGAGGCGACCTTGGCCCACCGGGTGTGGCCCTGCGCCGAGTTCGGGTCGTATCCCGCGGTGACGCGCGGCTTGACGGGCCAGAACACCCAGCGGCCCAGGATCACCAGCAGCGCGGGCAGCAGCGAGGTCATGGCGAAGAAGACCAGGACGACGCCGATGGCGACGACCGGTCCGAGACCCTTGGTGCTGTTCATGCTCCCGAAGACCAGGCACAGCGAGGCGATCGTGACCGTCGCGGCGGATGCGGCCATCGCCGGCAGGGAGCCCTGCACGGCCAGTGCCATTGCCGTGTGGCGGTCCTCGTGCCGGTGCAGCTCTTCGCGGTAGCGGGCGATGAGCAGCAGGGCGTAGTCGGTGCCCACGCCCACCGCGAGCACCATCAGGACGTAGGCGCTCTGACCGTTGACCACCAGGCCCGCGTGCTTGGCGAGGAGGTAGACCACGCCGCTGGCCACCTGGCTGGCCAGCCCGACGGCGATCAGCGGGATGAGCCACAGCACCGGGCTGCGGTAGGTGATGAGCAGCAGCAGCGCCACCACGCCGAGCGCGGCGCCCAGCAGTGCGCCGTCCATGCCGGAGTAGACGTCGGCGAAGTCGGCGACGCTGCCGGCCTCACCGGTGATCTTGACGTCGAGTCCGGCGGGAACGTCGGCGGAGGTGATCTCGCCGGCTTCCTTGACCTTGTCGGTGAGCACCGTGACGTCGCTGGGCGAGGTGCGCAGCGGAACGCTCACGAACGCCGCGACCTTGTCCTCGGAGACCGTGGCGGGGGAAACCTCGCCGATGGACACCTTGTCGGCCAGCCGGGCACGGTCGCCGTCGATCCGGGACAGGTCGGCCTGGGTGAGGCCGCCCTCGCGTGCGTAGACGATGACGGCGGTGCTGGAGTCCTTGTCGGCGAAGTACTGCTCGGCGAGCTGGACCGCCTTGGTCGACTGCGCACTCGACGGCAGCCAGGTCTCCGGGTCGTTGTCCTGTACGTCTGCCAGGCCGGCGGCGAGCGAGCCACCGATGCCCATGAGCAGGAACCACAGCACGAGCACGACCCACTTGGAGCGCCGGCCTGCGACGAAGGCGGAGTATCGGCTCGCGACGGTGGGGGAAGGAGCGGGCGGTGGGACCGTTTCTGTGGGGGATGGTGCCGGGATCTGGGTCGTCATGTGACTCTCACCTGAGGGTCAGGAGCCGTGGAGCGGGGGCTCGTACGGGACTGGATTTATACAAAAGTTCTTCACCAGTGGGCTGGAGTTCCGCTGGAGTGCGCCTTGAGCTGGCTTGAACCGGCACCCTGGCGCCTGATCCGCAGTCAGGTTCCGGCCGATTCCCCGTCCAGGTCGCGCGGAGCCGCACGGGAAGGCAGCCGGCCGTGGGGGCGGCGACCGCGGCGCTCGCGCCGGGCGGCATCCGCGACGGTCACCGCGACCGGCGGACGTCGCGATGGAAGGATGCCGGTGGACCGGTCGGGAATCGGTCGAGGGCCGGTACGGCCCGGGACGAGGCCGGCTCGAACCCTGGTGCAGATGCGCCTGAGGATCACTCAATGCCGCTGGTCAGGGAAGGGGCCGTCAGCGCCCGAGGGTGTTTCTTCGTTCTCCGGTCGCATCCGCGGCGCGGGATCCGTCAGTGTGGTCGGGACGGACGACCACCCAGAGGGAGCACCCGATGAAGGCTCGTATGACGAACCCCGCCAAGGTTCTGCCGGACGCCATGACCGGCATCCAGAACATCTACAAGGCCATGTACCAGGGCGGGGTCGACCCGCACACGCTGGAGCTCGTGCACCTGCGCGCGAGCCAGATCAACGGCTGCAGCGCCTGTGTCCACGCCGGTGTCGCCGGCGCCAAGAAGTCCGGTGAGACCGACGAGCGGCTGCACGCGGTCGCCGCCTGGCGCGAGACGCCGTTCTTCTCGGACTCCGAGCGTGCCGCGCTGGCCCTGGCCGAGGCGGCGACCCGGCTGGCCGACCGCAGCGGGCAGGCCGTGCCGGACGAGATCTGGGACGCGGCCGCCGACCACTTCACGGAGGAGCAGCTCGCCGCGATCGTCCTCATGATCGCCACGACGAACTTCTTCAACCGGCTCAACGCCACCGTCCAGGAGCCCGCGGGCGCCGGCTGGAACTAGCACGACGACAGCACGGCCCTTCAAGATCTCGCCCGGCTCGCGTGCCGGGGCCGGCCACGGTCCCGGCCGCGCGGCCACGGCAGCGGCAGCGGCAGCGGTGGTGGCAGCAGTGGTGGCAGCAGTGGTGTGCCGGAGCACGGCCGGATGCCGGAGAGCCGCCGGGTCGGTCATGAATCGAGAAGCCCGGCCCGCGCGCCCGCCTCTAGCCTGCTTGCCATGAACATCACCATTCACACGGTTTCGCTGCCGCACGACGACCCGGACGCCTCGCTCGTCTTCTACCGCGACGTACTCGGCTTCGAGGTCCGCAGCGACACCGGCCAGGGCAGGATGCGCTGGATCACGGTCGGCCCGGTCGGTCAGCCGGGCACCTCGATCCTTCTGACACCCCCCGGCGCCGATCCCGGCATCACCGACGACGAGCGCCGCACGATCACGGAGATGATGGCCAAGGGCACCTACGGATGGATCCTGCTGGCCACCCCGGACGTCGACGCCACCTTCGAGAAGGTGCAGGCCGGTGACACCGAGGTCGTCCAGGAGCCGACCGAGCAGCCGTACGGCATCCGCGACTGCGCCTTTCGCGACCCGGCGGGCAACCTGATCCGCATCCAGGAACTCCGCTGAACGGTGCGGGAGATCGCGGGTCGGAGTGCGGCGCCGACAGGAACCGCCGACACTCGAAGGGGCCGAAGGTCACGGACGAAGGGGAGGGTTCCTCATGTGCAAGCCCGAATGGCGGCGTGCACGCATCCAGGCGCAGCGTCTGGCCGATCTCGCGCGGCTGCGCCGCATCCGCGACCGGATCGACAGGGAGTACGCGCAGCCCTTGGACGTGGAAGCGCTCGCCCGTGACGGGGCCATGTCCGCCGGGCACCTGAGCCGGCAGTTCCGGGCCGCCTACGGCGAATCGCCGTACGCCTACCTGATGACGCGCCGCATCGAGCGGGCGACGGCGCTGCTGCGGCGGGGGGACCTGAGCGTCACCGAGGTCTGCTTCGCCGTCGGCTGCGCGTCGCTGGGCACGTTCACCACGCGCTTCACCGAGCTGGTCGGCATGCCGCCCGGGGCCTTCCGTCGGCAGGCGGCGGAGGCGTCGGCGGACGGTGCCGCGGGGGCTGGAGCGTGGGCCGGAGCGGGGGTGCGTGCCGGTGCCGATGGCGGTGGCGGTGGCGCGGGTGCGGACGCGGACGCAGACCCCGGGCCGGCGATCAAGGTGGAGATCAAGGTGGAGGGGATGCCGGCATGCGTGGCGAAACAGGTCTCCAGACCGGTCAGGAATCGAGAAGCCCCGGCCGCCGCACAGCCCCTACGGTGATGTCCACGGCAACCACCACGTGCCGTCCTCCCGTCCCCGTCCCACCGCCTGACCGGCGCACACGCGCCGACGCGGCTCCCAGGGTTCCGGGTTCCGGTCCGGGTGTCCGGTACCCACACGTCCACAGTGCAAGGAGCAAGGCATGAAAGCGCACGTCAGCTCGATTCTTCTCGGTGTCCGCGACATGGACCGGGCCAAGCGGTTCTATACCGAGGGGCTCGGCTGGAAGGTCAAGAACGACTACGGCATCTCGGTGTTCTTCGAGTCGGACGGTGCCTCCCCCGTCGGCTTCTACAGCCGCGAGGGCCTGGCCGGCCAGGTCGGCACGGATCAGGAAGGCAGCGGCTTCAGCGGGCTGGTCCTGACCTACGTGGTCCGGAGCGAGGCCCGGGTCGACGAGATCATGGCGGAGGCCCAAAAGGCCGGTGCCACGGTCCTCAACCCCGCGGGCGCCCTGCAGTGGGGCGGGTACGGCGGCACCTTCTCCGACCCGGAGGGCTACATCTGGAGCCTCGGCTACAGCGACCAGGGAACCGACCAGCCCTACGCCGAGTAACCACCACCGGTCCTCGATCCGCCGTCGTCCGGGACGGTGGCGGCCCCGCGCCGCTACCGTCCCGGACAACTGCCGTTCAGGACCCGTCATGCGGCACGGCGAAGGTGCCGCACAACGAAGAGGAGAACACCGTGAAGTTCCGGTCCGTCGTCGAGCCGCCCGAGCCCATGCGGGGACTGGAAGTCCCGGCCGAGGTCGTGACAGCGCTCGGTGAGGGTTCACGGCCACCCGTGACGGTCACCATCAACGGGCATTCCTGGCGGACCCGGCTCGCCCACCTGCGCGGGCGCCACCTGATCGGCCTCAGCCACGCCAACCGCGACGCCTCGGAAGTCGAGATCGGCGAAGAGATCGAGGTCGAGGTGGAGCTCGACACGGAACCGCGCGTCGTCGTCGAGCCCCCGGACTTCGCGCAGGCCCTGGACGACGAACCGGCCGCGCGCACCGCCTACGACGCCCTCACGACCAGCCGCAAGCGCGAACACGTACGCGCCATCGAGAGCGCCAAGAAGCCCGAAACCCGCCAACGGCGCATCGAGAAGGCCGTCGCGACCCTCAAGGCCTAGGGGGTGTCCGCAAAGTCCCGCCTGCCTCGCGACGCCCGGCACGCACTCTCGGCGCACCGGGCGAAAATCCCGAGTACGTCCAGTACACGGACTTCCGCCCGGCACGCCGAGAGCACGCACCGAACGCCGCGAGGGCGCCCTCCGGGCGCCCGGCGCCACTTTGCGGACACCCCCTAGGCCGTCTCTTTCGGATCCTGCCGGGCCTGCGACGCCCGGCAGGATCCGGAAGAGACGGCCTAGGCCTTCTCCTTTTCGCTGGTCAGAGACGCACCGGCGGCCCAGGGGGCCGCCGCGGACCGCGGGCGGTGCAAGCGCGCCGCGATCGGTTCTCGACCGGTTGTGCATCGACGCACTCGAAGCTGCAGACACAGGGCGAGGTGAGAGCACCTCCGGTCGGCATGAGGAGTGCGTGATGCGCAAGGTCGTTTCGCGGGACGGCACGACGATCGCCTACGAGAAGTCGGGCGAAGGCCCCCCGCTCGTCCTGCTCAACGGTGCCTTCCGCGACCACACCATCTTCACCGAGCTCGTCCCCGGGCTGGCCCGGCACTGCACCGTGTACGCCTACGACCGCCGCGGGCGCGGCCAGAGCGGTGACGCGCCCGCCTACGCCGTGGAGCGGGAGATCGAGGACCTCCAGGCGGTGATCGAGGAGGCGGGCGGCTCGGCAGCCGTGTTCGCCGGGTCCACCGGCGCGAACCTGGCGGTCCGGGCAGCGCTCACGGGCACGCCGATCACCAAGCTGGCGCTCCACGAACCGTTCTACCGGGTCGACGGATTCCCGAAGCCCCCGTGGAACGCCGCGCAGGCGCTCCACGGGCTCCTGGAGCAGGGCCGGCGCGACGAGGCGGCCGAGTACTTCCTCGGTCCCGTCCTCGGACTCACCCCCGACTCCGTCGCGGACTGGCGCCGGGGCCCGATCTGGGCGACCAACGAGGCGAACGCGCACACGCTGCTCTACGACATCGAGATCTGCGGCGACTTCGCCGTCCCGGCGCAGGAGCTCGCCGGATTCCGGACCCCGACGCTGGTCCTCAACAGCGACAGCACCAGCACCTGGCTGCGTGCCGCGGCGCAGGCGACCGCGGCCGCCCTGCCCGACGGCCGGAGCCTGGAGCTGCCCGGAGCCTGGCACCGGATCGACATGGACGTGCTCGGCCGGACGCTCGCCGAGTTCGCCACCACCTGAACGCCCCGCCGCCCCTGTCCGCGCCGACGCCCTGCGGCGCGCGGGGGCGCACTCGGACCATCCCTGAAAGTCCGCCCTCTACCTCCTGGGAGAACACCACCGTGACCACGGCTCACCCCCTGGCCGCCGGAGGCACCGCGGAGGCGGCCCCGGCCGCCGCCCCCAGCGAGCGCGGAGCCACCGTGTGGCTGACCGGGCTGCCCAGCGCCGGCAAGACGACCCTCGCCCGCATCCTCGCCGAGCGCCTGCGCGCCGACGGACACGAGGTCGAGGTGCTCGACGGTGACGAGATCCGCGAGTTCCTGTCGGCGGGCCTGGGCTTCACCCGCGCGGACCGGCACACCAACGTGCAGCGGATCGGCTTCGTGGCCGGGCTGCTCGCCTCCCACGGCGTCAAGACGCTGGTTCCGGTCATCGCCCCGTACGCCGACTCCCGCGCCGCCGTCCGTGCCCGGCACGACGCCGGCGGCACGCCGTTCCTGGAGATCCACGTGGCCACCCCGGTCAGGCTCTGTTCCCAGCGCGACGTGAAAGGCCTGTACGCCAAGCAGGCGGCCGGCGAGATCTCCGGTCTGACGGGCATCGACGACCCCTACGAGGCACCGGAGGACCCGGAGCTGCGCATCCAGACGCAGGGCCGGTCCGTGGCCGATTCCGCAGACGAGTTGTACACCTTCCTGACCGAGAGGGGCCTGGCATGACGACCGCGACCCATCGCCTGCTCGAGGCGTCGGGCAACCCCTTCGCGCTGACGCACCTGGACTCGCTGGAGTCCGAGGCGGTGCACATCTTCCGCGAGGTGGCGGGCGAGTTCGAGAAGCCGGTGATCCTGTTCTCCGGCGGCAAGGACTCGATCGTCATGCTGCACCTGGCGCTGAAGGCCTTCGCTCCCGCGCCGGTGCCGTTCGTGCTGCTGCACGTGGACACCGGGCACAACTTCCCCCAAGCCATCGACTACCGGGACCGCACGGTCGCCAAGTACGGCCTGCGCCTGCACGTGGCCTCGGTCCAGGAGTACATCGACGCCGGCAAGCTCACGGAACGGCCCGACGGCACCCGCAATCCGCTCCAGACCCTCCCGCTGACGGAGGCGATCCAGCAGCTGAAGTTCGACGCGGTCTTCGGCGGCGGCCGCCGCGACGAGGAGAAGGCCCGCGCCAAGGAGCGCGTCTTCTCCCTCCGTGACGAGTTCTCCCAGTGGGATCCCCGCCGCCAGCGCCCCGAACTGTGGAACCTCTACAACGGCCGCCACGCACCCGGCGAACACGTACGCGTCTTCCCCCTCTCCAACTGGACCGAACTCGACGTGTGGCAGTACATCGCCCGCGAGGAGATCGAACTCCCCGAGATCTACTTCGCCCACGAACGCGACGTCTTCCAGCGCGGCGGCATGTGGCTCACCGCGGGAGCCTGGGGCGGTCCGAAGGACGGCGAGACGGTCGAGCGCCGGCTCATCCGCTACCGCACCGTCGGTGACATGTCCTGCACCGGCGCCGTCGACTCCGACGCCACCACGCTGGACGCCGTGATCTCGGAGATCGCCGCCTCCCGGCTCACCGAGCGGGGCGCGACCCGCGCCGACGACAAGCTGTCCGAGGCCGCGATGGAAGACCGCAAGCGCGAAGGGTACTTCTAGACATGACCTCCACCACCGAGCAGTTCACCGGCTTGGCCGACCACTCGGCGACGACGCTGCTGCGCTTCGCCACCGCGGGCTCCGTCGACGACGGCAAGTCCACCCTCGTCGGACGCCTCCTGCACGACTCCAAGTCGGTCCTCACCGACCAGCTGGAAGCCGTGGAACGGGTCTCCGCCAGCCGCGGCCAGGACACCCCCGACCTCGCGCTGCTCACCGACGGCCTGCGGGCCGAGCGAGAGCAGGGCATCACCATCGACGTGGCCTACCGCTACTTCGCCACCGCCCGCCGCCGCTTCATCCTGGCCGACACCCCCGGGCACGTGCAGTACACCCGCAACATGGTCACCGGAGCCTCCACCGCCGACCTGGCCGTGGTGCTGGTCGACGCCCGCAACGGCATGGTCGAGCAGACCCGCCGGCACACCGCGGTCGCGGCCCTGCTCCGGGTCCCGCACGTGGTCCTCGCCGTCAACAAGATGGACCTGGTGGGCTACGAGGAGGCCGTCTTCGCCTCGATCGCCGAGGAGTTCACCACGTACGCGGCCACGCTCGGGGTCGGCAGCGTGGTGGCGATCCCGCTCTCCGCGCTGGCCGGCGACAACGTCGTCGAACCCTCCGCGAACATGGACTGGTACGGCGGCCGGACCCTGCTGGAGCACCTGGAGACCGTCGCGGTCGGCAGCGACCCGCGGGAGGAGCCCGCCCGCTTCCCGGTGCAGTACGTGATCCGCCCGCAGAGCGCCGAGCACCCCGACTACCGGGGCTACGCCGGCCAGATCGCCTCCGGCGTGCTGCGCGTCGGGGACGCCGTCACGGTGCTGCCCTCCGGCCACACCACCGCCGTCGCGGCCATCGACGCGCTCGGCACGCAGACGGAGGTCGCCTGGGCGCCCCAGTCAGTCACCGTCCGCCTCACCGAGGACATCGACGTCTCGCGCGGCGACCTCATCGCCGCCACGGGCACGGTGCACGCGCCCACCACGGACATCGAGGCGAGCATCTGTCACCTCAACGAGCGGCCCCTGCGCGTCGGCGCCAGGGTGCTGCTCAAGCACACCACCCGCACCGTGCGCGCCGTGGTCAAGGACATCTCGTACCGGATCGACATCAGCACGCTCGAACGGCGCCCCGGCGCCGAGGAGCTGCGGGTCAACGACATCGGGCACGTCGTGCTGCGCACGGCCGAGCCGCTCGCGCTCGACCCCTACGCCGACAACCGCCGGACCGGCTCGTTCCTGCTGATCGACCCGGCCGACGGCACCACCCTCGCCGCCGGCATGGCGGGCGAGTCCTTCGAAACCCTACGGAACACGGCCGCTCCAGCGGCAGCCAACGAAAAGGACTGGGTCTGATGCATGATCAGCCGATCGGACGCATGACGATGGGGGCCGTCGCACTGGCCACGGCGGCCGGACTGCTGTCGGGCTGCGGCTACGGCGCCAGCGCCGACGCGAGCGCGGGCGCCGGCGCGGGTGCGACGGCGCAGGCCCAGGGCGCCTCGGGTGCGAAGCTGTCCGCCGATACCGTGAAGATCGGTTACTTCCCGAACCTCACGCACGGGACCGCCCTGGTGGGCCTGCAGGACGGCCTGTTCCAGAAGGAGCTGGGGTCGACCCGGATCAAGTCCCAGTACTTCAACGCCGGCCCGGCCGAGATCGAGGCGCTCAACGCCGGCTCGATCGACATCGGCTGGATCGGCCCGAACTCCGCGATCAACGGCTACGCCAAGTCGCACGGCACGTCCCTGCGGGTCATCGGCGGCTCCGCCTCCGGCGGCGTGAAGCTCGTGGTCAACCCGGCGAAGATCAGCTCGCTGGACGACCTCCGGGGCAAGAAGATCGCCACCCCGCAGCTGGGCGGCACCCAGGACGTCGCACTGCTGAACTATCTGGTGGGCAAGGGCTTCAAGGTGGACCCGGCTTCCGGCGCGGGTGACGTCAGCGTGCTCCGCACGGAGAACAAGGTGGTGCCGGAGGCGTACAAGTCCGGCTCCGTCGACGGTGCCTGGGTGCCCGAGCCGACCGCCTCCCGGCTGGTCACGCTCGGCGCGAAGGTCCTGCTGGACGAGAAGTCGCTGTGGCCGGACGGCAAGTTCGTGACGACCAACATCATCGTGTCGCAGAAGTTCCTGACCGCTCATCCCGATGTGGTCGAGGCCGTGCTGCGCGGTTCGGTGGCGGCCAACGCCCTCATCAAGGCGGAGCCGGAGAAGGCCAAGGCCTACGCGAACCTGCAGATCAAGGCCGACACCGGCAACGAGCTGCCGCCCGCCATCCTCGACCCGGCGTGGAGCAGCATCGACTTCATCGACGACCCGCTGGCCTCCACCCTGCAGGCGGGGGCGGACCACGCGGTCGCCGCGGGGCTGCTCCAGAAGCCCGAACTCGCCGGGATCGTCGATCTGACCCTGCTCAACAAGGTGCTCACGGCGGCCGGCCGGCCCGCCGCGGCGGATGCCGGGCTCGGGGCCAAGTGACGCCCCGCACCGCCTAGCTTCCCGCACCCGCGACTCCCCCGGCTTCCCGCACCCCCCGGCTCCGCGCGGCGGGGCGCAGCGCAGCACGGCGCCGCGCCCCGCCGCATCCCGCCCACTCCCCGCAGGAGGTGTCCGCAATGACCACGGCACTGACCATCCCGAGGTCCGCCCCCGTCGTCGAGATCACGGACGACTGCCCGGCGGTCCGGCTCTCGCACGTCTCCAAGACCTTCGGCCGCCCCGGTGCGTCCTCGGTCGTGCTCGACGACATCAGTCTGGACGTGGCACCGGGTGAGTTCGTCACTCTGCTCGGCGCTTCGGGGTGCGGCAAGTCCACCCTGCTGAACCTGGTGGCGGGCCTCGACGAGCCCAGTGCCGGGAGCATCCGGGTGCCCGGCACCCGGCCGTCGCTGATGTTCCAGGACCATGCGCTGTTCCCGTGGCTGAGTGCGGGCCGCAACATCGAACTGGCACTGCGCCTGGCCGGCGTGGCGCGCGAGGACCGCAGGCCAGAGGCCGAGCGGCTGCTGGAACTCGTCCGGCTCGGCGGCTCGTACCGCAAGCGGGTGCACGAGCTGTCGGGCGGCATGCGCCAGCGCGTGGCCATGGCGCGCTCGCTCGCGCAGGGCAGCACCGTCCTGCTGATGGACGAGCCGTTCGCCGCGCTGGACGCCATCACCCGGGACGTCCTGCACGAGGAGATCACCCGGATCTGGAAGGAGCGCAAGCTCACCGTCCTGTTCGTCACCCACAACGTCAGAGAGGCCGTGCGGCTCGCCCAGCGCGTCGTGCTGCTGTCGTCGCGGCCCGGCCGGATCGCCCGGGAGTGGCGCGTCGACCTGCCGCATTCGCTGCGGGGCGAGTCCGCCGAGGTCGCGGCGCTGTCCATCGAAATCACCGAGCACCTGCGTGGGGAGATACGCCGCCATGTCCAGCACTGACATCCGGCCCGCGCCGAGCGCCCGCGCCGCCCGCCAGGGCGGCGCGGGGGGCGGCCTCGACACGCTGGGGGCCGGCCTCGACGCGCTGGAGGCCGTCCACGCGCAGCGCGCACCGTTCAGCCAGGTCCTGCGGGCGAAGGTACTGCCGCCGGTCCTGGGCATCGTGCTGGTCGTCGGGCTCTGGCAGCTCCTCTACAGCCTGCACGTGGCCAGCCCCGAGAAACTGTCGAGTCCGGCCGAGGTGTGGCGGGCGCTCAGGGTCCTCTGGGACGACGGCAACCTGTTCTCCATCATCTGGACCAGTCTCTGGCGCGGCGTCTCCGGCTTTCTGGCGGCCGTCGCGATCGGTACCCCGATCGGCCTTCTGGTCGCCCAGGTCAAGCCGATCCGGGCCGCCATCGGACCGGTGCTGGCGGGGCTCCAGTCGCTGCCTTCCGTCGCCTGGGTGCCGGCCGCCGTCATCTGGCTGGGCATCAACAACTCGGCCATGTACGCCGTGATCCTGCTGGGTTCGGTGCCCTCGATCGCCAACGGGCTGATCGCGGGGATCGACCAGGTGCCGCCGCTGACCCTGCGGGCCGGCCGTACGCTCGGTGCGACCGGTCTGCGCGGCGCCCGGCACGTGCTGCTGCCCGGCGCCCTGCCCGGATATCTGGCCGGGCTGAAGCAGGGCTGGGCTTTCTCCTGGCGGGCGCTGATGGCCGCCGAGCTCATCGCCTCCTCCCCCGATCTGGGGATCGGCCTCGGCCGCTACCTGCAGAACCAGCGGGAGTTCTCCGACATGCCGGGCGTGCTGCTCGGCATCATCCTGATCTTCGTCGTCGGCGTCGCCATCGACCTGCTGTTCTTCAGCCCGCTGGAGCGCCGGGTGCTGCGCAGCCGCGGGCTGCTGGCCGCGCACTGAGGGCCCGGCCTCCAGCGGAACTCGACACGGTCCCGATGTCCCTTGAGCAACGTTGCACGAGATGACGTCGGGCGGTTCCCCTGCGAATGGAGATCGACATGGGCGCGAAGCTCAGGTCCGCTGCGCGATCCCTGTGGAAGAGGTTCGCCGAGGGCCTGATGTGGACGGGGTTCGCATGGAACGGCATGTACCCCCCGCACGCATGGAGGGAATCCGCCGCCCCGACCTCGGACCAGCCGTGCCTGCCGGCGCTGTCGGAAGCGGAGCTCGCCCAGTGGGCGGCTCTGGTCAGGCAACTGCAGTAGTCCACGGCTTTCGTCACCGACCACAAGAGAAGGAGGCCAGGGTGGGCAGCGCCAGCTCGGGCATCACGCGTCCCCAGGCACTGATGAAAGACGGCCAGCTGCGACGCGTCCTCGGGCTGTTCCGCCCGTATCGCAGGCGGCTGCTGTCCGTCGTGTTCCTGGTCGCGGCCTCCTCCCTGATCTCGCTGGTCAACCCGTTCCTGATCCGCGAGGTCATGGACACGGCGCTGCCGCAGGACAGGCTGGGGCTGCTGTCCCTGCTCGCCCTCGGCATGATCCTGGTGTCGGTCACGACCAGCTCGTTCAACGTCTGGCAGACGCACGTGTCGGCCACGGTGGGCCAGCTCGTCATGCACGACCTGCGGACGGCGGTGTACGCCCACCTCCAGCGGATGTCGCTGGCCTTCTTCGCCCGCACCCGTACCGGCGAGGTGCAGTCGCGCATCGCCAACGACATCGGCGGGATGCAGGTCACCGTGACGACCACCGCCACGGCGCTGCTGTCCGACCTGACGATCGTCCTCGCCTCGACGACCGCCATGTTCCTGCTCGACTGGCGGCTGACGCTCGCGTCCATGCTCATGCTTCCGGCGTTCGCCCTGGTGAGCCGTCGCGTCGGCAACGAGCGGCGCCACATCACCCGTGACCGGCAGAGCCAGCTCGCCGGACTGTCCTCGACCATGCAGGAGTCGCTGTCGATCAGCGGGATCCTGCTCAGCCACACCATGGGCCGGTCCCGTTCGCTGACCGACGCCTTCGCGCGGCAGTCGCGCAAGCTCACCGATGTCGAGGTGCGCGTCACCACCGCGGGCCTGTGGTACCAGTCCACGATCTGGATCGTCATCGCCTCCATGCCGGCGGTGATCTACTGGGTCACGGGGCTGACCTCCAGCAACGGTCACATGGCCATCTCCATCGGCTCCCTGGTGGCGTTCACGTCCCTCCAGCAGAGCCTGTTCCGCCCGGCGCAGCGGCTGCTGACCGTCGGGATCGAGATCCAGGGCTCCCTGGAGCTGTTCAGCCGCATCTTCGAGTACCTCGACCTGCCCGTCGACATCGCCGAGCCGGAGCGGCCGGTCGAGCCGGCCGTGCTGCGGGGCGAGGTGCGCATGCGGGGGGTCGGCTTCTCCTATACGGGAACGGAGCAGCCGACGCTGGCCGGCGTCGACGTGACCATCCCCGCGGGCCGCAGCCTCGCGATCGTCGGGGAGACCGGCTCGGGGAAGACCACGCTCAGCTACCTGATCCCGCGGCTCTACGACGTCACGTCCGGCTCCGTCACGATCGACGGGGTCGACGTACGGGACCTGTCCTTCGACACGCTCACGTCCGCGGTCGGCGTCGTCTCCCAGGAGACGTACCTGTTCCACGCCACGGTCGCGGACAACCTGCGGTTCGCCAAACCCGACGCGACCGACGAGGAGCTGTTCGCGGCGGCGCGGATCGCCCACATCCACGACTATCTGATGCTGCTGCCCGACGGTTACGACACGGTGGTCGGCGAGCGCGGGTACCGGTTCTCCGGCGGCGAGAAGCAGCGGCTGGCGATCGCCCGCACCATCCTGCGCGACCCGCCGATCCTGGTGCTGGACGAGGCCACCAGTGCCCTGGACACCCAGACCGAGCAGGCCGTGCAGAAGGCCATCGACGCGGCGAGCGTGGGCCGTACCACCATCACGGTCGCCCACCGGCTGTCGACGGTCCGCAACTCCGACGAGATCATCGTGCTGGACCGCGGCCGGGTCTCCGAGCGCGGCACCCACGATGAGCTGATCCTGCGCGGTGGCCACTACGCGACGCTCATCAACCGGGACAGCGAACCCATAGCGGTCTGACACCTCGCCGGGCGGCCCTGCCGAAGCTGCGTGGTCGCCCGCGCCGGGCCCGGCGCGGGGGACCACGGTCCAGGGGGTGTCTTGCCGAGCACGAGTCCGGCGAAAGCGGTCGCCCCTACCCTCGGGCGAATGGATCCCACAGCTTCCGAAACCTTCGAGCCCACCGGCCCGAACCGCCGCACGCTGCTGCGCTACGGCACCGTCGCCGGCCTGGGCGCCCTGGTGAGCGTCACCCCCTTCTTCAAGTCGGACGGTGCGGCCGCAGCGACTGCCGGAGGGCCCGAACCGTCGGCGCCCGAGCTGAAGCTGACCAAGTTCAGGGATCCGCTGCGGATCCCGCCGGTGTTGCGCCCCCGCGACCGCGGCGACCACGACGAGCTGACCGTCCGCCTGCGCACCGCCGATGTCACCGTGCATTCGGAGATGCCGCCGGTGACGATGTGGACGTACGAGGGCGTCTACCCGGGCCCGACGATCAAGACGGTCAGCGGCCGTCCGCTGCGGGTCGTCTGGGAGAACAAGCTCACCGGCAACATCCCCGTCAGGGCCGTCGACTTCGACTCGCCCACCGGCCGCGCGCCCGACCCGCTCACCAACTACCCCGGCACGGCGGGGACCAACGTGGTCGGCGGTGTGTCGGACCTGGAGCCCTGGGCCGCGGTGCACCTGCACGGCATGCTGACCGGCGGCGGCAACGACGGCTGGATGGAGAACCTCATAGGCCCGGGCGACGTGCAGTTGTCGGCCTATCCGAACGCCCAGGCCGCGACCACGCTCTGGTACCACGACCACACCCATCACGTGAGCCGCTTCAGCGTGTACGCCGGGCTCGCGGGCATGTTCCTCTCCCGCAACGAGGAGGAGGAGGCGCTCGACCTGCCCGACGGCGCCCGTGACGTGCCGCTGTTCCTCAGCGACCGCAACTTCGACGTGGACGAGTCCGGTGCCCTCGCCGGGCGGCTGGTCCACAAGGTGGAGATGATCGGCCCGCAGCGCCTCATGCGGACCCACTCGGCCCCGTACACCCTGGTCAACGGGGTGGTCTGGCCGTACCTGGACGTCGCGCCGCGCTGGTACCGGTTCCGGATCGTCAACGGCGCGAACTCCCGGATCTACCGGCTGATGCTGCTGGCGGACGGCCGGCCGGTCCCGGGGGCGCTGCGGGTGATCGGGACCGATCAGGGCCTGCTCGACAAGCCGCTGACCGTCGAGGGTGCCCTCAACCTCTCCCCCGGCGAGCGCGCCGACGTCATGGTCGACTTCAGCGCGTTCCGGGGGCAGGCCCTGAAGCTGGTCAACACGCTGGACGGCATCACGCCCGGTGCCTCCGACAAGCTCAACGACATGCTGGAGCCCGACGTGATGCAGTTCCGCGTCGCGGACCAGCGCCCGTCCAGCCGGCCGGCGCTGCCGGAGGTCCTCTCGCCCACGTTCATGCGGCTCACCCACCACGACCTGCCCCACGACGTGGCCCCCCGGTGGGTGGTCGTGGTCGGTCCCGGCTCGACGAACATTCCCGAGCTGTGGGAGATGGAGGAGGTCGACCCGGCGGGGATCACCTTCCCGTCCGCCGGGGTCGTCCAGGTCCAGGACGCCGAGGGCACCGTCAAGACGCTGCGCAGGACGGCGATGGCGTACGACGACGGCAAGACGTTCACCGCCGCGCTGGGCAGCGTGGAGATCTGGAAGTACCTCAACCTCGCCGCGTCCCCGCACCCCATGCACATCCACCTCTCGCACTTCCAGGTGCTGTCCCGCGAGAACTACGACATCACGGGGTTCCAGCGGGTCACGCGCGGCTCGTCCAAGCCCATCGCGTTCAAGGCCGCGGGGACGCTGGAAGCGCACGAGCTCGGTGAGAAGGACGTCATCCGGGTGGGTACGGCCGGCCTGATCACGCCGAACGCCACGCTGGGCGAACTGGTCACCGTGGCGGTCCGGTTCCCCGTGGTCGGCAGGGGCGTCCACCACTGCCACATGCTGGAGCACGAGCAGCACATGGTGCGGCCCCTGGTGGTGTCGCCGGCCGGCCACCTGCACGCGGGCGGTCACCACTGACGGACAGCGCCGTGGGGGGGGGGGGGGGGGGGGGGGGGGGGGGGGGGGGGGGGGGGGGGGGGGGGGGGGGGGGCGCGGGGGGGGGGGGGGGGGGGGGGGGCCGGCGGGGGGGGGGGCG
>NZ_JBITDL010000053.1:0-35448 GCF_044454225.1 Streptomyces sp. NPDC051563 | reverse complement strand
TGAGGAGCGGGGGTCCGGGGGCTGGCCCCCGGGAACGGGTCCGGGCGGAGCCCGGGGAACGGTGGAAGGGCGGGTAGGGGACAGCCCCGCAGGGCCCACCCACCCGCACGCGGGACCACCACGCCCGCCCGGCCTTATATCGGGCATACACGGTTCTGTCGGGCTTCTCAGCGGGGACTCAGGAAGCTCTCATGATCGGCGGACAGAGTCGTAGTCATGACCGAGAACCTCCGCCGCGAAGGCGAGTACCCCCAGGAAAACCGCCCCCAGCAGCCCGCCCCCTGGGGCGAGGACTGGCAGCGCGGTCGTGACCGGCTCGCCCAGGACGCCGCGGCCGCGTACCCGCCGCCGCCGTCCTACCCCCCGGCCGCCCCGGCACCGGGCTGGCACGAGGCCCACACTCCCCCGGTCATCCAGGGCGAGACCGTCCCCCAGAGCACCGGCAGCGGCGGCGGCAACGGCGGCTGGGCCACCTGGGGCGAGGCCGCCCCCGCGGCACCCGCCCCGCAGGGACACGGCCGCGCCCGTGCCAAGCGCCCGGTCGCCCTCCTCGCCGCCGTGGCCCTCGCGGCCGCCGTCGTCGGCGGCGGAACGGCCGCCGCGGTCCAGCAGATGCTGAACAAGACCAACGGCACCGGCTCCGGCGTCAACGGCAGCACCATCTCCCAGTCGAGCAACGGCACCGTCTCCGGCGTCGCCGAGAACGTCAGCCCCTCCGTCGTCCGCATCGACACCCGCACGGGCTCCGGCCAGGGCACCGGCTCCGGCATCGTGATCACCGCCGACGGCGAGATCGTCACCAACAACCACGTGATCGACGGCGCGAGCCAGATCCAGGTGACGATGAGCGACGGCAAGAAGTACAGCGCGAAGATCGTCGGCACCGACCCGGACAAGGACCTCGCCCTCATCAAGCTGGAGGGCGCGAGCGGCCTCAAGCCCGCGAGCCTCGGCAACTCCGACAGCATCAAGGTCGGCGACGAGGTCGTCGCCATCGGCTCCCCCGACCGCCTCACCGGCACGGTCACCAGCGGCATCGTCTCCGCGCTCAACCGCGAGGTGAACGTCCCGAAGTCGGAGCAGAAGCAGCAGTCCCCCGAGGACGGCTTCCCGTTCTCCTACGGCGGTCAGCAGTTCAACGGGAACACCGGCACGGACACCACCTCGTACAAGGCCATCCAGACGGACGCCTCCCTCAACCCCGGCAACTCCGGCGGCGCCCTCGTCAACATGAACGGCGAGATCGTGGGCATGCCCTCCGCGATCTACTCCCCCTCCAGCGGCAGCGGCTCCGCGGGCAGCGTCGGCCTCGGCTTCGCCATCCCGGTCAACACCATCAAGTCCGACCTCCCCTCGCTCCGCAAGGGCGGCCCCGGCGGCACCGGGAACAGCGCCGACAACAACACCGGCAACACCGCGAACGGGTTCGGGACCTCCTTCTAGCCCGACTTCCAGCCGGCCCGTGCGAGCCTGGTAGGAGACCGACCACCACCTGGGGGGACCCCGTATGAGCGCCGAAGGCGACCAGCAGCGCATCCTCGTCGTCGACGACGAACCGGCCGTACGCGAGGCCCTGCGCCGCAGCCTGGCCTTCGAGGGGTACGGCACGCAGACCGCCGTCGACGGGCTCGACGCCCTCGACAAGGCGGACTCGTACGCCCCCGACCTGATCATCCTGGACATCCAGATGCCGCGGATGGACGGGCTGACCGCCGCCCGCCGGCTGCGCGCCGCCGGCAGCACCACGCCGGTCCTGATGCTGACCGCCCGCGACACGGTCGGCGACCGCGTCACCGGCCTCGACGCGGGCGCCGACGACTACCTGGTCAAGCCGTTCGAGCTGGACGAGCTCTTCGCCCGGGTCCGCGCCCTGCTGCGCCGCAGCTCCTACGCCGCCCCCGCCCCCGGGGACGGCGGCCCCGGGGACGCCGACGCGCTGACCTTCGGCGACCTGCGCATGGACCTCGCCACCCGCGAGGTCACCCGCGGCGGGCGCCCGGTGGAGCTGACCCGTACCGAGTTCACCCTGCTGGAGATGTTCCTCGCGCACCCGCGCCAGGTCCTGACCCGCGAGCAGATCCTCAAGACCGTATGGGGCTTCGACTTCGAGCCCAGTTCCAACTCCCTGGACGTGTACGTGATGTACCTGCGCCGCAAGACCGAGGCCGGGGGCGAGCCACGCCTGGTCCACACCGTACGAGGGGTGGGCTACGTGCTGCGCGCCGCCGGAGCCGGCGACCACCCCGGCGGTCCGGAGTGAGCCCCTCCGCCAGATTCCGCGGGCTGCCGCTGCGTTCGCGGCTGGCCCTGCTGGTCACCGTCGCCGTGGCGCTGGCCGTCGCGGCGGTCGCCTGCGTGAGCTGGTTCATGGTCCGCACCCAGCTCAACGACCAGCTGAACAGTTCCCTGCGCTCCACCAACGCCCGGGCCCAGGCGAGCCAGACGCTGAACCGGCTCGGCTGCCAGGACAAGGTGCCCGGCCCCTTCGAGAACAACCTGAGCGCGCAGGTCCAGATCGTGCTGCCCGCGGGCGGCCGCTGCTGGGTCGACGGGAAGAACACCCTTCCCGTCACCGACTACGACCTCGACGTGGCCAAGGGGCTCCGCGGCGCGACCCTGTACGACGGCAAGACCACGGACGGCACGCCCGTGCGCGTCTACACGCAGCCCGTGGAGCTGTCCGCCGGGCCGGCGGCACAGAACTCCATCGCCGCGATCTCGGTGGCCAAGCCCCTCTCCGACATCACCGAACCGCTGTCCACCCTGGCCTGGGTGCTCCTGTTCGTCTCCGCCGTCGGCATCCTCGGCGCAGGCGTCGCCGGCCTCTGGGTGGCCCGCACGGGCCTGCGCCCGGTCGACGAGCTGACCGGCGCCGTCGAGCACATCGCCCGCACCGAGGACCTCACCGTCCGGATCCCCGACGAGGGCGACGACGAGATCGCCCGCCTGTCGCGGTCCTTCAACTCCATGACGGCCGCGCTCGCCTCCTCCCAGGAACGCCAGGCCCAGCTGATCGCCGACGCCGGGCACGAGCTGCGCACCCCGCTCACCTCGCTGCGCACCAACATCGAACTGCTGGCGCGCAGCGAGGAGACCGGCCGGGCCATCCCGCCGGAGGACCGCAAGGAGCTGCTCGCCTCGGTGAAGGCGCAGATGACGGAACTGGCCTCGCTGATCGGCGACTTGCAGGAACTGTCCCGCCCGGACGCGGCCGCCCCCGGCCCGCTCGGCGTGGTGGCCCTGCACGAGATCGCGGGCACGGCCCTGTCCCGGGCCCGACTGCGCGGTCCGGAGCTGGAGTTCGACTCGGACCTGGCGCCCTGGTACGTACGCGGCGAGGCGGCGGCCCTGGAGCGCGCGGTGGTCAACGTCCTGGACAACGCGGTGAAGTTCAGCCCGCCGGGCGGTTCGGTCACGGTGTCGCTGCGCGCGGGCGCGCTGACCGTACGGGACCGCGGCCCGGGCATCCCGGCCGAGGACCTCCCGCACGTCTTCGAGCGCTTCTGGCGCTCCCCGTCGGCCCGGGCCCTGCCCGGCAGCGGCCTCGGCCTGTCCATCGTGGCCCGTACGGTGCAGCGCGCCGGCGGCACGGCCGCCCTGCGCGCCCCGGCGGACGGCGGCCCGGGCACCGAGGCGGTGCTCAGCATCCCGGGCGCGCCGACTCCGCCGCCGGGGCAGACACAGACGCAGGCGCAGACGTCAGTTGTGCCGGATCAGTGAGGCGACCAGGCCGGAGCGGGTGTTGGGGAAGTCCATCGGGACGATCCCGAGCCCGGTCCGGCCGGCCAGCTCCGAGCCGTCGACGAAGGCGTGCACCTGGGGGTTGAGGCGGTCGGAGTTCCAGCGGGGCGGCAGGGCCGCGGCCGTGCTGGTGTAGTTCATGAAGAACTTCCCGGGCTGCTGGACGGCCTTGCGGAACTGGTTCTCGATCTTGCCCCGTTTGGCGAAGGGCTCGGCCATGTAGTCGTCCTGAATGTCGAAGACGTTGCCGTCGCCGTACCGCAGGCCGCCGGGCAGACCGCCGTTGTCGGGGAGCAGCAGCACCTTCCCGCGGACCTGTCCGAGGGTGGGCAGCGAGTCGGCGACCTTGAACAGCGGGCTCCAGCCCCGGTTGTTCAGGTAGTCGTCGTAGACGGCGCGGAAGGTGGCGTCGCTCTCCTCGGAGTACTCCTGCTTGAGCCGCATCAGCACGGTCTCGGAGGGGTGCGCGGCGAGGAAGTTCCAGCAGGCCGCGAGCACGTCGCCGAACATCAGGTTCTGGTAGTACGCGCCGTGGTGGATCGCGAAGGATCCGCCGGTCACCCGGCAGCGGACGTCGAGGAAGCGGATCCCGGAGCCGAGCTGGTCGGCGATGGAGGTGTTCTGGCAGGCGACGTAGAGCCCGCCCCGGGTGGCGCCCGAGTCGTGGGTGCCAGGGATGGTCATCCGCTGGAGGGCGGTGGAGTCGCCGAGCCCGCTCATCCAGTCCTGGGTGGAGAGTCCCGCGGCGGCGGCCGGCGCCGCCCCGAGCCCGGCGACGGCGCCCGCGGCGCCCAGGACGGCCGCCCCGGCCCCCGCCAGGAATCTGCGCCGCCGCAGCCCCGCACCCGTGCCCGCGCTCGTACCGGCACCCGTACCCGCGCCCGTAACCGCGCCCGTATCCGTGCCTGCGCCCACGCCCGTGCCCACGCCCATGCCCGCCCCTTTGCCGACCCAGTGGTGGCCCGGATTATGGCGTGCGGAGCCACCCATTGCTACCCACGGGTAGGGATCAGTTTTCGAGCAACTCCGCCATCAGGCGCAGCCCTTGGGCGAGGGACCGGCCGTCCGGCGCGTGTTCCGGGTCGGTCAGGCACTGCACCATGACCCCGGTCAGCAGCGCGATGTGCACCGATCCGAGGCTCCGTACGTCCTCCTCCGCGACCTCCTCGACGGAGACTCCGCGCAACTGGGCGGCCACCATCCGCCGGGACCGGCGCTGCCCCTCGGCGAGGATCGCGAGCAGTTCGGGCGAGGACTGCGCGTGGACGAAGGCCTCGACGTTGGCGATCCAGAGCCAGCGCATGTCGCCGAAGTCGCGGATCTTGCGGTCCCAGGTGTCGGCGTAGCGCTCCTCGGAGGTGTCCCCCTGGCCGGTGAGGCGCCCGGACCCGGCGGCCCACTCGTCCATGGCGGCGAAGAGGGCGAGGTTCAGCAGGGCCTCGCGCGAGCCGAAGTGGTAGCCGATCGCGGCCATGCTCACCTTCGACGCCGAGGCGATGTCGCGCACGGTCGTGCGCAGGTAGCCCTTCTCCTCCAGGCAGCGGCGCGCTCCGGCCAGCAGGTCCTCGCGATTTCCCATGCCGGGATCGTAGCCGCGCAGCGTGTTGGGCAAGTGCCCAAGACATTCGTATTGCGCGCTTGCCCAAATCCTGGCAGGCTCGGAGCATGCACCGCGGGGACACCGTCACCGCGGGCCGCACGTCACCGCAGGACGAACAGGGGAGAGCGGAACCATGCGCCACACGCTGACCATCGAAGGCCGCACGCTGTCGTACCTGGACTTCGGCGGCCCCGGCCGCCCCCTGCTCGCGCTGCACGGGGGCATGTCGGAAGGCCTCGCCTTCGCCGGCCTCGCCGAGGCCCTGGGCGAGGACTGGCGGATCATCGCCCCCGACCAGCGCGGCCACGGGGACTCCGACCGGGCCGCCGACTACAGCCGCGCCGGCTACGTGTCCGACGCCGTCGCGCTCCTCGACCACCTCGGCCTGGACGCCCCCGTCGCCCTGCTCGGCTACTCCCTCGGCGGGCTCAACGCCGTCCACCTGGCCGCCGCCCACCCCGACCGGATCTCGGTGCTCATCGACGCGGAGTCCGCCCTGGAGATCCACCCCGCGGACGGCGCGTGGACGCAGTTCCTCCGGACGATGAGCTACACCGCGCCCACCCGCGAGGAACTCCTCGCCGCGGCCGGGCCGGTGGGCTCCCAGTTCGTCGCCCAGGCCCTGCGCCCGCTCCCCGACGGGGGCTGGCGGCTGCCGTTCCACCCGCAGGACATGCTCGACTCCGTCGAGGCCTGCCGCGGCGACCACTGGGCCGCCTGGCTCTCGAGCAGCTGCCCGGCGCTGCTGATCCACGGCACCCGCAGCGCCTCGCTCCCGCAGGCACAGGCCGACGCGATGGTCACCAAGCGGCCCGGGACCTCGTACGCACCGCTGGACGGCGACCACTTCCTGCCGTTCACCGACCCGGAGGGCTTCCACGGCACCGTCCGGACCTTCCTCGCCGGGCTCTAGCAGACGTACGGGCCCGAGAACGCCGAAGGGGCGGCAGGCCGATGGCCCACCGCCCCTCCCGGAGCAGGTGTTACTTGACGACCGTGATCCGGTCCGCCGCCGGCGGGGCCAGCGGTGCGGCCGCCGAGGAGTGCGCGGTCAGGTAGGCGTTGAAGACGTCCAGGTCGGACGCACCGACCAGCTTGTTCTTGTGCTCCTTCAGGACGGTGAAACCGTCACCGCCGCCCGCGAGGAACTCGTTCATCGCGACCCGGTAGGTCGCGGCGGGGTCGAGGGGCGCACCGTTCAGCTTCACCGAGGCCACGACGATGCGGTCGGCGCCCGCCTTCGTGGTGTCCAGGGTGTAGGAGAAGCCCTTGGAGATCTGCAGGACCTTCGGGTTCGGACCGTTGACCGGGCCGCTGACCTGCTGCTGGAGCATGGTGATCAGCTGGGCGCCGGTGAGGTCGACGACGTTCATCATGTTGGTGAACGGCTGAACCGTGTAGGACTCCCCGTACGTCACCACCCCGTCGCCCTCGGCGCCGGCGGCCTTGTAGGCCAGGTCCGCGCGGATGCCGCCCGGGTTCATGACGGCGAGCTGGGCGCCGCCCTTGGCCGCCGGGGCCAGGGCCTCCAGCTGCGCGTCGGCGATCACGTCACCGAGCGGCTTCTCGAACTCCGCCGAGCCGCGGCCGGCGATGTCGGCCGAGATGTAGCCCATGGGACGGTTCGCGACCGGCGCGGCCAGCGCGTTCCAGCGCTGGATGAGCGCGGTCAGGTCCGGGGCCTTGGGCTGGTCCCGGTTGACGGGCTTCTGGACCACCAGCGGGGAGGAGACCGGCGTACGCACGATGTCCTTGGTCTTGCGGTCGTACCGCAGGGTGGTGTCCGTGAACAGCCGGCCGTAGGAGGCGGCCGAGGTGACCGTGCGCGGGTTGCCCGCCGGGTCGGGGATGTTGCAGGCGTACGCCTGGTGCGTGTGACCGGTGACCAGGGCGTCGACCTTCGGCGAGACGTTCTTCGCGATGTCGACGATGGCCCCGGAGATGCCGGCGCCCGCGCCCGGGACGTTGCAGTCGTAGTTGTACGCGCCGCTCGCGGGCAGGCCGCCCTCGTGGATCAGCGCCACGATCGACTTCACGCCCTGCTTGTTCAGCTCGTTGGCGTACTTGTTGATCGTCTCGACCTCGTCGCCGAACTTGAGGCCCTTGACCCCGTCGGCCGTCACGACGTCCGGCGTGCCCTCCAGGGTGACGCCGATGAAGCCGATCTTCACGTCCCCCTTCTTCCAGATGAAGGTGGGGTTCATCATCGGACGCTTGGTCTTCTCGTCCACCACGTTCGCGGCGAGGTACTTGAAGTCGGCGCCGCCGAACTCCTTGCCGTACTCGAAGCAGCCCTCGACCGGGTGGCAGCCGCCGTACTGCATGCGGCGCAGCTCGGTCTTGCCCTCGTCGAACTCGTGGTTCCCGACGCTGGTCACGTCCAGGTCGAGGTCGTTGAGCGCCTCGATGGTCGGCTCGTCGTGGAAGAGGCCGGACACCATCGGGCTGGCGCCGATCATGTCGCCGGCCGCGGCGGTGACGGAGTACTTGTGGCCCTTGCGGGCCTCGCGCAGACCGGTGGCGAGGTACTCGACACCGCCCGCGGGTATGGCCTTGGTGGTGCCGTCGGCCTGCAGCTCGGACACCGTGCCCGAGGAGCCCTGCGGGGGCTCCAGGGTGCCGTGGAGGTCGTTGAACGACAGCATCTGGACGTCTACGGTGCGGCCGTGGTCGTGGCCTCCACCGTTACCACTCGCGGCTCCGGCCGGAAGGGCGGCGGCGATCATCGCACCGCCGGCCGTGGCCACGGCGAGGGCGGTGAGGGCCAACCGGCGGGTTCGGCGGTGCCGTTGTGGCGTCGCTGACATTTGGTCCCCTTTGTGGACAGCGATACACGTACGAAGTCTGCCGAAGCCTAGGGTCAACGCGCGTAGCGCGACAGGGGGTACCGGGTATCGAGCTGGTTACACGCAGGAGAAGAAGGCCCGTCGGCGGGGCCCCCGGGGCCGCCCGCACGGCTGTCCCCCGCAGGGGTCGTAGGCTCGGTTCCATGACTGACGACGCAGCAGTGGTCCTGGAGCCGGGACGGCAGATCCAGACCCTCGACGAACTGACGGACGAACAGGCCGACGCCGTTCTCACCCTGATCGAGGACGCGGCCCGCACCGACGGCACCACCGCCGTGTCCGAGCAGGGCCGGCTCCAGCTGCGCGGCGGAGCGCGCGAGGGGATCCGCCACTTCCTCCTCACCGCCGACGGACGGCTCACCGCGTACGGGCAACTGGAGGACACCGACCCGGTGGAGGCCCCCGCCGCCGAGCTCGTCGTCCACCCCGCGCTGCGCGGCCGCGGACACGGCCGGGCCCTGGGCACCGCCCTGCTGGCCGCCTCCGGCAAGCGGATCCGGGTCTGGGCGCACGGCGGCAAGTCAGCGGCCCGCCACCTCGCGCAGGTGCTCGGCCTGACCCTGTTCCGCGAACTGCGCCAGCTCCGCCGCCCGCTCGGCCCGGACGCCGCTCCCCTCCCCGAGGCGGTCCTGCCCCCCGGCGTGACCGTACGCACCTTCGTGCCCGGCTCCGACGACGCCGCCTGGCTGGCCCTCAACGCGGCGGCCTTCGCCCACCACCCCGAGCAGGGCTCGCTCACCCAGCGGGACCTCAACGACCGTATCGCGCAGCCCTGGTTCGACGCCAAGGGCTTCTTCCTCGCCGAGCGCGACGGCGAACTGATCGGCTTCCACTGGACGAAGGTGCACGCCGAGCAGCAGCTGGGCGAGGTCTACGTGCTCGGGGTGCGCCCCGGCGCACAGGGCGGCGGCCTCGGCAAGGCCCTCACCGCGGTCGGCCTGCGCCACCTGGCCGCGGCCGGCCTGCCCACGGCGATGCTCTACGTGGACGCCGACAACCCGGCGGCCCTGGCCGTGTACGAGGGCCTCGGCTTCTCCACCCACGAGGTGGACCTGATGTACCGCACGGAGAGCTGACCGGCGGAGCGGCCCCGACACCCGGGGCCGCCCGCGCCACTCCTCGGCCCTCGTCAGGCCCTACTCGGCGCCGGCCTTGCAGGCGGTCACCGCGGTCGCCTTGGTGACGGCGCTGCCCTGCGTCAGTCCGCTCACGCATTCGTCCTGGGCCCCGGTCACCGCGATGCAGCACGCCGCACGGACGGCCGCCGGAACCGCGCCGCCCTTCGGCTCCTTTACCGAACCGGCTCGGCAGGACATCCGTCTCTCCTCCCGACGCTAGAACACCCCCCGCCCCCACGCACCCGCAGGCACTGCGCCGCCGCAGGCCGCAGGCCCCGGTTCCCGGGCCACGGGCCGGCGCCCCCACGCACCCGCAGGCACGACGCCGCCGCAGGCCGCAGGCCGCAGGCCCCGGGCCACGGGCCGCAGGCCGCAGGCCGCAGGCCCCGGGGCCACGCGCGCGCCCCCCGGCCCGGCCGCACCCCCCGGCCCTGGCCCCAGCCCCGGCACGGACGGCAGCTGCCCGGCCCCGCAGGCGCAGCCACGCTCCCCCGTTCCCGGTCGTCACCAGACGACCCCCGCCCGGACCCTGGAAGCCATACGCCATTCACCGGGCATTAATGCGCGGTCGCGAAGCTGATCGCATGCAGCCCCGACTCCGACTGACGGCAGACCCGTCCGACGCGCCTGTCCTCCCGCGTGCGCGGAAGAATGGAGTCATGAGCCACAAGCCCAGCGCAGCCCCCACCGAGGTTCCCACCCAGCAGCCGCCGAACAAGTTCGCGTCCCCGTCCGCGCCCTCGGCCGCCGACGTCTCCGCCGCCGCGGCCGCCCGCGCCGCCACGCCCGAGGCGGTCGCCGCACGCGCGGCCACCGGTGCGCACGCCCGCCTGGGGTCCATAGCCGCCCACCGCCCGCACGTCGACCTGGAACCGGATCTCGACGCGGATCTGGACGCCTACGACGAGAAGGACAACGGCGAGCTGCCCCCGGGCCGCTTCCTCGACCGGGAGCGCAGCTGGCTCGCCTTCAACGAGCGCGTCCTGGAGCTCGCCGAGGACCCCGCCACGCCCCTCCTGGAGCGCGCGAACTTCCTGGCGATCTTCGCCAGCAACCTCGACGAGTTCTTCATGGTCCGCGTGGCCGGCCTCAAGCGCCGCATCGCGACCGGCGTCGCCACCCGTTCGGCCTCAGGCCTGCAGCCCCGTGAGGTCCTCGACCTCATCTGGACCCGCTCGCGCGAGCTCATGGCCCGCCACGCCGCCTGCTTCCAGCAGGACATCTCCCCGCAGCTCGCCGAGGAAGGCGTCCACCTCATCCGGTGGCCCGACCTCACCGAGAAGGAGCAGGCGCGCCTCTTCACCCTGTTCCGCAACCAGATCTTCCCGGTGCTCACCCCGCTGGCCGTGGACCCCGCGCACCCGTTCCCGTACATCTCCGGCCTGTCCCTGAACCTGGCCGTGGTCGTACGCAATCCCGTCAGCGGCCACCGCCACTTCGCCCGGGTCAAGGTCCCCCCGCTCCTCTCCCGCTTCCTGGAGGCCTCCCCGCAGCGCTACGTCCCGCTGGAGGACGTCATCGCCGCGCACCTGGAGGAGCTGTTCCCCGGCATGGAGGTGCTCGCGCACCACATGTTCCGCGTGACCCGCAACGAGGACCTCGAAGTCGAGGAGGACGACGCCGAGAACCTCCTCCAGGCCCTGGAGAAGGAGCTCATGCGGCGCCGCTTCGGCCCGCCGGTGCGCCTGGAGGTCGAGGAGTCCATCGACCCCGGGGTCCTGGACCTGCTCGTGCAGGAGCTGAAGGTCAACCCGTCCGAGGTGTACCCGCTCCCCGGCCCCCTGGACCTCACCGCCCTCTTCGGGATCGCCTCCCTGGACCGCCCGGAGCTGAAGTACAAGAAGTTCGTCGCCGGCACGCACCGCGACCTCGCCGAGGTGGAGTCCGCCTCCGCCCCCGACATCTTCGCGGCGCTGCGCGAACGCGACGTCCTCCTGCACCACCCGTACGACTCCTTCTCCACCTCGGTGCAGGCCTTCCTGGAGCAGGCCGCCGCCGACCCGGACGTCCTCGCGATCAAGCAGACGCTGTACCGGACCTCAGGCGACTCCCCGATCGTGGATGCCCTGATCGACGCCGCCGAATCCGGCAAGCAGGTCCTCGTACTCGTCGAGATCAAGGCCCGCTTCGACGAGCAGGCCAACATCAAGTGGGCCCGCAAGCTCGAAGAGTCCGGCTGCCACGTCGTCTACGGCCTCGTCGGCCTCAAGACCCACTGCAAGCTGTCGCTCGTCGTCCGCCAGGAGGGCGACACGCTGCGCCGCTACTCCCACGTCGGCACCGGCAACTACCACCCCAAGACGGCACGGCTCTACGAGGACCTCGGCCTGCTCACCGCCGACCCGCAGGTCGGCGCGGACCTCTCCGACCTCTTCAACCGGCTGTCCGGCTACTCGCGCCGCGAGACCTACCGCCGCCTGCTGGTGGCCCCGCGCTCGCTGCGCGACGGCCTGATCTCCCGGATCGACAAGGAGGCCGCCCACCACAAGGCGGGCCGCCCCGCGTACGTCCGCCTCAAGATGAACTCCATCGTCGACGAGGCACTGATCGACTCCCTCTACCGGGCCTCGCAGGCGGGCGTGCCCATCGACATCTGGGTCCGCGGCATCTGCGCGATCCGCCCCGGTGTCCCCGGGCTCTCGGACAACATCCGGGTCCGCTCGATCCTCGGCCGCTTCCTGGAGCACTCCCGGGTCTTCGCCTTCGGCAACGGCGGCGAACCCGAGGTGTACATAGGCAGCGCCGACATGATGCACCGCAACCTCGACCGCCGCATCGAGGCACTGGTCAGGGTCGCCGACCCGGCCCACCGCGCGGCACTGGACCGGCTGCTGGCCACCGGGATGTCCGACGAAACCAGCTCCTGGCACCTGGGCCCGGACGGCGAGTGGACCCGGCACAGCACGGACGGCGAGGGCCAGCCGCTGCGGCACGTTCAGGAGATGCTCATTGACGCCCGGAGGCGCCGGCGTGGCTCAGCCAAACCATGACCTGACCGCGACGACGGCAGGCACCGTGCTCGGTACGTACCTGCGTGCGCAGGCCACCGCATTCCTGCGGGGCCTGCGCCTGCACGAGGAGGGCGCAGCGGGCGGCACCGCCGAGGGCAGCGAGGCGGCGCGCAGCCTGCGGGGGGCTGCGCGCCGGATCTCCTGCTCCCTGTCCACGTTCAGGGCGGTGGCCGATTCCTCCTGGGCGGACTCGCTGCGCACCGAGCTGGTGTGGCTCTCGGGGACCCTGGCCGACGAGCACGCGTACGCGGCCCGGCTGCTGCGGCTGATGGACGCCCTGCAGCGGCTGTCGGGGAGCCCCGAGGTGCCGGCGCCCCGGGGTACGGCGGGCTCGCTGACCGTGGGCTCCGCCCGCGCGGGCGCCCTCCTTGAGCGCCAGCTCACCCTGGCCCGCACCCGCGCCCACTCCGCGACCCTGCAGGCGCTCGGCTCCTCCCGCTTCCACGCGGTCGCGGACGCCGTGGCGGTCCTGGCCTCGGAGGTCCCGCTGGACCCGGTGGCGGCCCGCGGCCCGGTCGGCGAGGTCCTGGTCCCCCTGGCCGAAGTGGCTCATTCCCGCCTGTCCACGGCGGTGCACTCCCTCCCGGCCCCCTCGCCCTCGCACCCGTACGACGCGGACCACGACAGCTCCTGGAACGAGGTGCGCCGCCTGCTGCGCGTCCACCGCTACGCCCAGGAGGCCCTGGGCGGCGACGTGGCCCGCCTGACGGTCGCGGGCGAGGCCCTGACCCGCCACCGGGACGCCGCGGAGGCCGCCGCCGCCTCGGCCACGGCGGCCCGCACCCCCCGCATCGCCCCGGCGACGGCGTACGCCCTGGGCGTCCTGCACGCCGACCAGCGCCACGAGGTGGAAGCCTCCCGCGCCACGTTCCAGCACCTGTGGCAACCAGCGGATTCCAGCCACGCCGGGGTCTGAGTCCGGCGGCCCCGGCAGGGGCGCCGGACTCCCCCAGGACGGTCACGCATCGGTAACGGCGGGATAACAGGAGATGACGCCGGGGGCCAGAGCCGCCCGGACACACCACCCCGTCCGCCACGGTTCACCGTCCGTTCACTTACCCCGGTCGGCCGCTTCACCTGATCTGCCTAACTTCGTAGACGCAAGGGCGAGTCGCCGCGAACGCGGACGATTCCTCCGGGCAACCGACGTAGTCCTCTTCGCACGCCGCCCCGATACAGAAAGCGGCCGGCGGCTTCTGGAAGGAAACACCCGAAAGTGAAGCTTCAGCGCAAGAACATGCTTCGTGCCTCCGCCCTCGGGGCGCTCGTCGTGTCCGGCGCCCTGGTCCTCACGGCGTGCGGCTCGGACGACAACACCAAGACCGACGCCGGCGCCTCGGGCAAGCCCACCGTCGCAGCGGGTGACATCAAGTGTGACGACGCCAAGGGCAAGCTCCTCGCCTCGGGCTCCTCCGCGCAGAAGAACGCCGTCGACCTGTGGGTCAAGGCGTACATGGCCGCCTGCCCCGGCATCGAGGTCAACTACAAGTCCTCCTCCTCCGGTGAGGGCATCGTCGCCTTCAACCAGGGCACCGTCGGCTTCGCCGGCTCGGACTCCGCGCTGAAGCCCGAGGCCGTCGAGGAGTCGAAGAAGATCTGCACCGGCGGTCAGGGCATCGACCTGCCGATGGTCGGCGGCCCCATCGCCATCGGCTTCAACGTCGCCGGCGTGGACAAGCTGACGCTGGACGCCCCCACCCTCGCCGCGATCTTCAACGACAAGATCAAGAAGTGGGACGACGAGGCGATCAAGAAGCTGAACCCGGGCGTCACCCTTCCCGCCACCGCGATCCAGGCGTTCCACCGCTCCGAGGACTCGGGCACCACCGAGAACCTCGGCAAGTACTTCAAGGCCGCCGCTCCCGAGGCCTGGACGTACGAGGCCGCGAAGAAGTGGCCGGCCCCGGGTGGCCAGGCCGCCTCCGGCTCCGCCGGTGTCGCCTCGCAGGTCAAGGCCGTCGACGGTGCGATCGGCTACTTCGAGCTCTCCTACGCCTCCTCGCAGAGCATCAAGACCGTGGACGTCGCCACCGGCGCCTCCACCCCGGTCAAGGCCACCGGCGAGAACGCCTCCAAGGCCATCGCCGCCGCCAAGATCTCCGGCACCGGCGACGACCTGGCGCTGAAGCTCGACTACGCCACCAAGGCCGAGGGCGCCTACCCGATCGTCCTGGTGACCTACGAGGTCGTCTGCGACAAGGGCAACAAGGCCGAGACCCTCCCGGCCGTGAAGTCCTTCCTGAACTACACCGCTTCCGACGCGGGCCAGAAGATCCTGCTCGACAACGGCTACGCGCCGATCCCGGCCGAGATCAACGCCAAGGTCCGCGAAGTCATCGCGAAGCTGAAGTAACACAGACCCCCGGGACCTCCGGTCCGCTCCCCCCGTCCGGGGAGCGGACCGGCCCCGGGGACCCTCCCCTCCACCCAGGGGATCCGGTGCACCGCCGCCAGGGGGCCTGCCCCCCATCCAGACCGGAAAGATCATGGCTTCCACCACACCCACCCAGATAGACACGGCTCCGCCTGTCTCCAAGAGCGGAAGGTCCACCGGCCGCGCCGGTGACAAGATCTTCGCGGGCCTCTCCAAGGGCTCCGGCATCCTGCTCCTGGTGATCATGGCGTCGATCGCCGTCTTCCTCACCTACCGCGCTTCGATCGCCCTGGCCGACAACGAGGGCAACTTCCTCACCACGTTCGACTGGAACGCGTCGGCCAACCCGCCCGTCTTCGGCATCGCCGTCCTGCTCTTCGGCACCGTCGTCAGCTCGATCATCGCGATGCTCATCGCGGTTCCGATCGCCGTCGGCATCGCCCTGTTCATCTCGCACTACGCGCCGCGCAAGCTGGCCGCGCCCCTCGCCTACGTGGTCGACCTGCTGGCCGCCGTGCCGTCGATCATCTACGGCATCTGGGGCGCCCTCTTCCTCGTCCCGTACCTCGGCGGCCTGAACATGTGGCTCGACGAGTACATGGGCTGGACCTACGTCTTCGACAAGACCCAGGTCGGCGTCGCCCGCTCCCTCTTCACCGTCGGCATCCTGCTCGCGATCATGATCCTGCCGATCGTGACCAGCGTCAGCCGCGAGGTCTTCCTCCAGGTCCCGCGCATGAACGAGGAGGCCGCACTGGCCCTCGGCGCGACCCGCTGGGAAGTCATCCGCATGTCGGTCCTGCCCTTCGGCCGCTCCGGAGTCATCTCCGCCTCGATGCTCGGCCTCGGCCGCGCGCTCGGCGAGACCATGGCCGTCGCGACCGTCCTCTCCCCGAGCTTCCTGATCTCCGGCCACATCCTGGACCCGGGCGGCGGCACGTTCGCGCAGAACATCGCCGCGAAGTTCGACGAGGCCAACGAGTTCGGCCGCGACGCCCTGATCGCCTCCGGTCTCGTGCTCTTCCTGCTCACCCTGCTGGTCAACGGCGCCGCCCGGCTGATCATCGCCCGTCGCAAGGACTTCTCGGGGGCGAACGCCTGATGAGCCACGCACTCCAGGACCCGCGCCCCACGCGGTCCGTCGCTCCCCGCAGCCTGACGCAGGGCCACCTGCCCCGCTGGGCCCCGGCCGGCATCGCCGTCCTCTCGGTCGCCCTCGGCTGCGCCCTCGGCGCCCTCTTCGACCTGCACAGCAAGATCCAGTGGGGTCTGCTCGCGGCCGTCCTCTTCGTGGTCATCACGTACACGGCCAGCTCGATCGTCGAGAACCGCCGCCAGGCCAAGGACCGGGTCGCGACCTCCGTCGTCTGGGTCTGCTTCGTCCTCGCCCTCGTCCCGCTGCTCTCGCTGCTGTGGACGACGATCAGCCGCGGCATGAAGGTCCTCGACGGGGACTTCCTCGGCCACTCGATGAACGGCGTGACCTCCTTCGAGGCCGGCGGCGGCGTCTACCACGCCCTCCTCGGCACCATCGAGCAGGTCGCCCTCGCCACCGCGATCTCGGCCCCCATCGGCCTGCTGACCGCCGTCTACCTGGTCGAGTACGGCAAGGGCTCGCTCGCCAAGGCCGTCACCTTCTTCGTCGACGTCATGACCGGCATCCCCTCCATCGTCGCGGGTCTGTTCATCCTGACGACCTGGAACCTGATGCTCGGCTTCGGCCCCTCCGGCTTCGCCGGCTCCATGGCCCTGTCGATCCTGATGATGCCCGTCGTGGTCCGCTCCACCGAGGAGATGCTCAAGCTCGTCCCGAACGAGCTGCGCGAGGCCGCGCTCGCCCTCGGCGTGCCGAAGTGGCGCGTGATCCTCAAGGTCGTCCTCCCCACGGCCATCGGCGGCATCGCCACCGGCGTGATGCTGGCCGTGGCCCGCATCGCGGGTGAGACCGCCCCGATCATGCTGCTGGTCTTCGGCACCCAGCTGATCAACAACAACCCCTTCGAAGGCGCCCAGTCCTCGCTCCCCCTCTACATCTGGGAGCAGTACAAGGTCGGCAGTGAAGCCTCCTACGACCGGGCCTGGGCCGCAGCCCTCGTCCTGATCGCCTTCGTCATGATCCTCAATCTGGTGGCTCGCGGCATAGCCCGCTGGAAGGCCCCCAAGACCGGTCGCTGACGCGACCACTGAAAGCGAAGTGACCACCATGGCGAAGCGAATCGACGTCAGCGGACTGTCCGCCTTCTACGGCACCCACAAGGCCATCGACGACATCTCGATGACCGTGGAGCCCCGCTCCGTGACCGCCTTCATCGGCCCGTCCGGCTGCGGCAAGTCCACCTTCCTGCGCACCCTGAACCGCATGCACGAGGTCACCCCCGGGGGCCGCGTCGAGGGCAAGGTGCTGCTGGACGACGAGAACCTGTACGGCCCCGGCGTGGACCCGGTCGCGGTCCGCCGCACGGTCGGCATGGTCTTCCAGCGCCCGAACCCCTTCCCCACCATGTCGATCTTCGACAACGTGGCGGCGGGCCTGCGCCTCAACGGCTCCTTCAAGAAGTCCGAGCTCACGGACATCGTGGAGAAGTCCCTCCAGGGCGCCAACCTCTGGAACGAGGTCAAGGACCGCCTGAACAAGCCCGGCTCCGGCCTCTCCGGCGGCCAGCAGCAGCGCCTGTGCATCGCCCGCGCCATCGCGGTCGAGCCCCAGGTCCTCCTGATGGACGAGCCCTGCTCGGCCCTCGACCCGATCTCCACCCTCGCCATCGAGGACCTGATCGGCGAGCTCAAGGAGCGCTTCACGATCGTCATCGTGACGCACAACATGCAGCAGGCGGCGCGCGTCTCCGACCGCACGGCCTTCTTCAACCTGTCCGCGGTCGGCCAGCCCGGCAAGCTGATCGAGATCGACGACACGGACCGGATCTTCTCGAACCCGTCCGTGCAGGCGACCGAGGACTACATCTCGGGCCGCTTCGGCTAAACCGGGATGTCAAGGCGTCCTGCGGTGCTGCATGGCGGTGCCACCGCACGGCGAAAGGGCCGGTTCCCCCTGGGTGGGGGGAACCGGCCCGCTTCTTTTCCCTACGATCCGTGCGGCCCGCGCCCTCACACGAAGGCGAGGTTGACCACCCAGAAGCTGAGGGCCGCGACCAGCGCCGCGGCCGGCATGGTGATGAACCAGCCCAGGATGATGTTCTTGGCGACGCCCCAGCGGACCGCGTTCACCCGCTTCGTCGCGCCCACGCCCATGATCGCCGAGGTGATCACGTGGGTGGTGGAGATCGGCGCGTGGAAGAGGAACGCCGAGCCGAACATGATCGAGGCACCGGTGGTCTCCGCCGCGAAGCCCTGCGGCGGGTCCAGTTCGATGATCTTGCGGCCGAGGGTGCGCATGATGCGCCAGCCGCCCGCGTACGTACCCAGCGAGAGCATCACGGCGCACGCGATCTTGACCCAGACCGGGATCTCGTCGCCGGCGCTGTTCACGTCGGCGATGACCAGGGCCATCATCACGATGCCCATGGTCTTCTGCGCGTCCTGCAGACCGTGGCCGAGCGCCATGCCGGCCGCCGAGACCGTCTGCGCGATGCGGAAACCGCGCTTGGCCTTGTGCGGGTTGGCGCGGCGGAACATCCACAGGATGGCGACCATCACCAGGTAACCGACGACGAGGCCGACCACCGGCGAGACGAACATCGGGATGACGACCTTGTCGACCACGCCCGACCACAGCACCTCGGTGCCGCCCGCCAGCGCCGCGCCCACCATGCCGCCGAACAGCGCGTGCGAGGAGGACGAGGGCAGGCCGAAGTACCAGGTGATCAAGTTCCACACGATCGCGCCGACGAGCGCCGCGAAGAGGATCCACATGCCCCGGTTGCCGTGGGGCGTCTCGATCAGGCCCTCACTCACCGTCTTGGCGACCCCGCTGCCCAGGAAGGCACCGGCGAGGTTCATGACCGCGGCCATCGCGAGCGCGGCACGCGGGGTCAGCGCACGGGTCGAGACCGAGGTCGCGATCGCGTTCGCGGAGTCGTGAAAACCATTCGTATACGTAAAGCCGAGCGCGACACCGATGGTCACGATCAGAGCGAAGGTGTCCACGAGGTTCAGGACTCCTTGACCGCGATGGTCTCCACCGTGTTCGCGACGTGCTCGAACGCGTCGGCCGCCTCTTCGAGCACGTCGACGATCTGCTTGAGCTTCAGCACCTCGATGGCGTCGTACTTGCCGTTGAAGAGCTGGGCGAGCAGCTTGCGGTGGATCTGGTCGGCCTGGTTCTCCAGCCGGTTGACCTCGATCCAGTACTCGGTCAGGTTCGTCATGGTCCGCAGGTGCGGCATGGCCTCGGCGGTCAGCTCGGCCGCCCGCGCCAGTACCTCGATCTGCTGCTCGACGCCCTTGGGGAGCTCCTCCACGTTGTAGAGGACGACCAGGTCGACCGCCTCTTCCATGAAGTCCATGATGTCGTCGAGGCAGGACGCCAGGTTGTAGATGTCCTCGCGGTCGAACGGCGTAATGAAGGAGGAGTTGAGCTGGTGGAAGATCGCGTGGGTCGCGTCGTCTCCCGCGTGCTCCGCTGCCCGCATCCGCTCCGCGATCTCGACCCGGGCGGAGGAGTCCGCTCCGAGCAGTTCCATGAGGAGCTTCGAGCCCGTGACGATGTTGTCCGCGGATGCGGCGAACATGTCGTAGAAGCTCGTCTCCCTGGGGGTCAGACGAAATCGCACGTGAGGTCCTCGGGGTGCATTGGATTCGGTCAGGCTGATGCTAGGCGCATCCCCCGGCCACGGCTAACCGGCAGTTCCCCAGTGTCCTCCATCAGGCAGAGTGAGGACGACGGGCCCCTGCCCCTGCGGCCGAGGGCCGGTACCCTATACCCATGAGGGGTATAGGCCCCCCATTCCGGACCACGGGAGGACGCATGACTGCCATCCAGGCGGAGGGCTCCGGAGCCACCACGGACGCGGTGCCGGACACGAGCGTGCCGGACCCGAGCGCGAGCACGGAGACCGTAGCCGTGCACGGCTACCACCACCAGAAGGACGAGCACCTCAAGCGCCTGCGCCGGATCGAGGGCCAGATCCGGGGCCTGCAGCGCCTCGTCGACGAGGACGTCTACTGCATCGACATACTCACCCAGGTCTCGGCGAGCACGAAGGCGCTCCAGTCCTTCGCGCTCCAGCTGCTGGAGGAGCACCTGCGGCACTGCGTCGCCGATGCGGCCCTCAAGGGCGGCGGAGAGATCGACGCCAAGGTCGAGGAAGCGACGAAGGCGATCGCCCGGCTGCTGCGCACCTGACCGGTAAGCAGGAGGGGCGGGCCCGGGGAGCGGGGGTCAGCCGGACCACACGCCCATGAGCACCTCGTCGATCCGGTCCTGGCTGAGCCTCTCCTCGGCCACGGCCGAGGCCGCGATGATCAGCTCCCCGCACAGTTCGATCTCGGCGAGAGCCACGAGGTCCTGCACCGTCGAACCGCTTGCGGGAGTCACGCGTGTCACCTCAATCTGCCGTCGTCCGGTCGCCGGCGCTCGGCTTCTCAGCGTAGGGAGCGCACGGCGCGGCGCGCATGACACGGATGGACCATTTCCAGCCCACCCACCCTGGGCCGATGGCCGGTCATGGCCCCATCGCCCCGCTCCCGCGGGCTCCGGGCGGGACGGCGGCTCCAGCCGGTCAATCGGCGATCTTCCCGGCGTAGATGTCCCCTTCGGCCGGCAGTACGACGGTGACCGGGGTCCCGAAACCGTAGAGCAGCGTGGTGGAAGACACATCGATCACGCCATTGTTGACGTAGGTGAAGCGGTGGCGGACCTTCCGCAGGAGGCCCTCGAAGTCGAGGTACACGTCGAACGGCACCAGGTCCTTGCTGAACCCTTTCGCCGCCGCCTCCAGGGCCCCCTTCACCGCCGGTGAGGCCTGCGCGGCGGCCCGCGCGATATCGGTCGTGCCCCGGTAGTGGCGCACCTTGGTCCCCGCCACCTCGGTCTCGCCCACGTACGTCACCTCCTGCGCCCCGCGCAGCAGCTCGGCCGCGGCCATCGGGTCGGTGGCCCCGCCGGTGACCAGGTTCCCGTCGGCGAGGGCCGTCGTGTCGACCCGGACCCACTTGTCGTCGGGGACGCCCGCGCCCCGGTTCTTCATGTACAGCGCGCCGGGCACCAGCAGCTCGGTGATGGGCCGGTGCTCGGCCTTGCCCTTGGCGTCGTCGGGGAGCATGACCAGCAGCTGCCCCATCCGGTTCTTGAAGTCGACCCCGCCCTCGCCCCGGATCGTGACCCGGGTACCGCCCGTGGCCATCTCCATGGCCGTACGGGTCTGCGCGCTCCCGGTCGCCAGGAGCGCATCGGCGGCTCCGCGGACCGCCGCCGCCGGATCGCCGGCGGGCCGGGCGTCGTCGCCCGCGACGGCGTCGCCACCGCACCCGCTCAACGCCGCCACCGTCAGGGCCAGGCCGACCGCGACCGCAGCCCTGCCCGCGCGACCCCGCCTGTGCTGGTGCACCACCATCGCCTGCCAACCCCCAACGCGTGACAGCTGTTTGCCCGAGGCCCCCGCCCGCTCCGCTTAACGAGGTCCCGGGCCTCCCGTCACGGCCGCGAGCCCGTCGCCCCGGGCCGGTGCCCCGCCCGCCCCCGGCCCGGTACCTTGATGGAGTGGAACCGCACACCGAAGCGACTCTCGTCCCTCCGCTTGCCTCAGTGCCGCCGCCCCGCGAGCCCGCTCCCGGCACTGGACCGGCGCCGGCACTCTCCACCGATCACGCCACGAGCACCTCCGAACGGGGCTCGTTCAGCCTGGCCGCCTGTACCTGCGGCTGGCGCGGCCCGGCCCGCCGCTCCCGCGACCTGGCCCGCAAGGACGCCGCCGCGCACGCCCCGGAGTAACACGGGAGCAGCACCGGAGCAGCACGGGAGCAGGCACGGGCCCCGCGAGGTCGCCCGATCGGACGGCCCGGCTGGCCGACGCGCCCGGGAGCGGTTGCCCTTGACTCATGCCCGGACCCGCGCCACGACTCGCCGCCCTCACCTGGGCCCTGCTGATCGCCTTCGCCCCCGCCGCGCCCGCCCGGGCCAGTCCCGTGGGCACGGCCGACGGGCCCGGCGACGTGGCCCTGGCCATCGGCGTCACCACCGCCGCGGCCACCGCGACCGGCCTGTGGCTGCGCTCCCGCTACCGGCGCTCCGAGGCGGATGCGGACGGCTCGGACCCCGGCGGCGATCCGTGACCCCGCCCCCGCGGCCGCGGCCGGCCGCCGTGCGCGTGTGCTTCGGGGCCGCGGCGCTGTGCCTGCTGGTGGCCGTGGTGCTGAGCGTCTGGGACTCGTACGGCATGGGCTGAAGCTGCGGGCACCGCCCGGAGCACCGCCTCAGGCGGCGAGGTCGTTCTCGTGCCCGCGCCCCGCCGGCTCCGTCGCCGCGAGGTCCACCGGCCGGGCGACCACCCGGTCGCGCGCCCGGACCAGGACGCCGAGCCGCCGGGAGCGGGCCACCGCCCGCACCGCCGGGGTCAGCAGCGCCATCGCGAGCGGCGTGAGGAGCAGCACCACCGCGGTGCCGAGGGCGAGCCCGCCGATGACGTCGGTCGGATAGTGCAGGCCCATGTAGACCCGCGTGAACCCCTCCGCCAGGGCCAGCCCGATCCCGATGAAGCCGAGCCTGCGGTGGGCGACGAACAGGCCGACGCCGAGCGCCATCGCGAGCGTCGTGTGGTCACTGACGAACGAGAAGGCGCTGTGGCCGATCCCGGCGCCGGGATCCAGCACCTCGACCCCGCCGTGCTGCGCGGCCGGCCGGGGCCGGCCGACGAACTCCCGCAGCGGAACGTTGAGGAGCAGGGCGGCTCCGGCGGCGAGCGGGGCCCACACGAGCGCCGCGAAGGCCTCCACGGCGGCGGACTCGTCCTGCCGGCGCGCTCCGCGCCAGCACCACAGCACCAGGAGGACGAGGGCCAGCAGGATCCCGTACTCGCCCAGGAACGCGACCGTCCGGTCGAGCCAGCCCGGGGCCCGTCCCGCCAGTCCGTTGATCTCGTACAGCAGGCTTACATCCACGTTCGGCCCACCCGTTGTGAGTCCAGCCATGGTGATGCGGCCCCTTGCCCTTGCCTTGGTACCCGTACGGCCGCACGCCGATGTGCGGCCCTTCGCCCCCGGTGATCACTCCGGCGCTTCCGCTCGTCCTGCCCCCAGTGACCATGGAACGCCCGTTCTGGCTGCTACGTTCCGCTCTCCACCGAATGATCACCCCAACGTTATCGAAGAGTGACTCATCGTTGCAGCTCAGGGCCTTCGGTTCACGCTGCGTTGCCGGCGTTCTCGCGCCGGGGCAGGGCCTCCGCGCCGTCCTTGGTCACCCGGGTCGCGCCGAAGTAGTCGGGCGTGTCGATCTTGTCGAAGCGGATCACGGCTCCGGTGAACGGGGCGTTGATCATGTATCCGCCGCCCACGTAGAGCCCGACGTGCCGGATCTCCCGGGAGTTCGTCAGATCGTCGGAGAAGAACACCAGGTCCCCGGGCAGCAGTTCCGCGCGCGAGGGGTGCGGACCGGCGTTGTACTGGTCGTTGGCCACGCGCGGCAGATCGATCCCGACCGACTCGTACGCGGCCTTGGTCAGCCCCGAGCAGTCGAACCGCCCGTCCTGGTCCGGCGTCCCGTTCCCGCCCCACAGATAGGGGGTGCCCAGCTGCTTCTGCGCGAAGTAGATCGCCCCGGCGGCCTGCTGCGAGGGCGCCACCCGCCCGACGGGGGCCTCGAAGCTCTTGGCGAGGGTCGTGATGGTCTTCACGTACCCCTGCGTCTCCCGGTACGGCGGGACGCCCCCGTACTGCTTCACCGCGCCGGGACCCGCGTTGTAAGCGGCCAGCATGTTCGCGACCGGGTCCCCCGGTACCTTGGCCACGTACTTCGCCAGATCGCAGTCGTACGAAGCCGCCGACGGGATCGCGTCGTTCGGGTCCCAGATGTCACGGTCCCCGTCGCCGTCCCCGTCGATCCCGTGCGTCGCCCAGGTCCCCGGGATGAACTGCGCGATGCCCCGCGCGTCGGCCGGGCTCACCGCACCCGGGTTCCAGCCGCTCTCGGAGTAGAGCTGCGCCGCCAGCACCGCCGGCGAGAGCGTCGGGCAGAGGTTGCCCCACTTCTGCACGAGGGACTGGTACTTCCCCGGCACGGCCCCCTTGGCGAGCCCGCCGGCCCGGCCGACGGCGCCGGTCGCGATGCCCGCGGCCGCCGAGTACGTACCGACCACGAGCAGGGCGAGAAAGCACAGGCATGCCCCGAAGCTGATTCCACCGACCACCCAGAGTCTGCGCACCCGCCAACCTTCCCCCATCGAACGGCTTTTCCCCGCGTTCCCGCCACCCCGTGTCGAATCATCCCGCCGGGGAGGCCCCGCAGGAACCGCCGCATCCCGGGCACTTGGAGCACACGGCCGGGCGGACGGGTGAACTCATAGGACTCATAGGACGATACGAAGTACCTCGCCCCTACGCTCCCTACCCCCTCGGAGCCACGAACAGGCTCTGTGCGCTCCGCCCGATCGGACCCTTCTCGTCGTGCAGCCGGGCGTCCGCCAGCCCGATGCCCGCCGCGTCCACGCTCGTACGGGCCTCCACGCACACCCACTCACCGGCCGGATGGCGGTGCAGGTGCACGGTGAGGTCGCCGTTGACGAAGAGGTAGCGGCCGAAATCCACGACGGAACTGATGCCGTTGCCCGAGTCCGCCGCCACCAGCACCCGGTCCAGCGGCCGGGGCTCCTCCCCGGCCACCAGCGGCACCCTCATCCGCATCCAGCAGGTCCCGGGACCGAGTTCGGTGAACGCACCCCGAGTGAAACGGGTCTCCATCGCCGAGTGGTAGCCCTGCTCCCACGGCACCGGGAAGAACGGCGTCGGCCCCACCTCCCCCGGCGGCGGCAGCTCCGGCCCAGGCACGACGGACGGTACGGAATCCTCCGCCACCCGGACCCGCAGCGCCCGCGCCAGCATCACGGGCGCGGCCCCGGCCGGAGCGAGCGCGGCCTCGACCACCTCGGTGCCGCGGCCGGCCCGCAGCACACTGGTCGTCAGCTCCAGCGGACCGATCGGCACCGGGCGCAGGATCTCGTAGGTGATCCGCGCGATCCGCATGTCGCCCCGCCCGCCCGGCCGTTCCTCGACCGCCCGCCCGAGCAGCGCGGCCGGCGGACCGGCGTGCTGCGAGCCGGGATCCCACGGGCCGCGCGTGTAACCGCTCGACAGGAACCGTCCCTCGTCGACCCGCTCGTAGAACCCGGCCACGTCGGCGCCATCGCCGACCCCGCTCTCAGCACCCATGGCAGCCACGCTACCGACTGGTAATCCGCGACCGCCAGCCCCGCCGAGCGCCCGCTCCACCCCCGCCCCGCACCCGCTCCCCGGCCCCCCGCTCCCCGCCCGGCCCGAAGGCTCAGCGGGCGAAGCCCAGCCCCACCCCGAGCCCCACCAGGACCGACCCGATGGCCCGGTTCAGCGCCTTCTGCGCCTTCAGCATCCGGTCGCGCAGCCGGGAGTTGGAGAAGAACAGCGCGACCGCCCCGAACCAGCCCAGGTGCGCCGCCGACATGAACAGCCCGTACCCGGCCTGCTGCCACACCGGGGTCCCCGGCCCGACCACCTGCGTGAAGGTGGACACCACGAACAGCGTGGTCTTCGGGTTGAGCACGTTGGTCAGGAACCCGCTCCGGAGCGCCCCGAACGGCGTCATCCCGCCCTTCTCCTCCAGATCCACGGCCACCTCGGCCCGCGCCCGGAAGGTCCGTATCCCGATCCACACCAGGTACGCGGCGCCCGCGAGCTTGATCACCGTGAACAGTCCGGCGGAGGAGGCGATCAGCAGACCGACCCCGAGCATCGTGTAGGAGACGTGGACCAGCACCCCGGCCGCGACCCCGGCGGCCGCGAACAGCCCGGTGGGCCGCCCGTAGAGGTAGCTGTTGCGGACGACCATGGCGAAATCCGCGCCGGGACTGATGACGGCGAGGAAGGTGATGACGGCTACTGCGATCACTTCGGTCATACGCCGATGCTCGCCCGACCCTCCCCCGCCGCTCAAGGGCTTTCGGCGCCCCACGCTTCCAACGGACCGCCGCAGCCGCTCCCCTGCCCCTTCTCGCTCCACCCCGGCGGCCCGCCCCGTCCACCCAACTCCCTCACGGAGAGACAATGGGGACGTGCCCAAGCCCCCTCCCGCCGGCCCCGCCCGCCCCGCCGCCCCTGGCGCGCACTCCGACCCGGCCGCCACCCCGGCCCCCCTCCCGCTCCTGCAAGCGGACTGCGCCAACTGCTTCGCGCTCTGCTGCGTGGCCCTGCCCTTCGCCAAGTCCACCGACTTCGCCGCGAACAAGCCCGCCGGCACCCCCTGCAAGAACCTCCGCCAGGACTTCCGCTGCGGCATCCACACCGCCCTGCGCGACAAGGGCTACCAGGGCTGCACCGTCTTCGACTGCCTCGGCGCCGGCCAGCAGGTCTCCCAGGTCACCTTCGGCGGCCGCGACTGGCGCTCCCACCCCGGCACCGCCGGCGCGATGTTCGCGGTCTTCCCCCTGATGCGGAGCCTGCACGAGCTGCTCTCCTACCTCGCCGAGGCCCTCACCCGCCCCGCCGCCCGCCCGCTCCACGCCCAGCTGCGCACCGCCCTGGCCGACACCACCCGGTGGACCGCGCAGACCCCGCAGGCCCTCGCGGAGTTCGACATCACCCCGCTGCGCCAGGAGGTGAACGCCCTCCTCCTCAAGACCAGCGAGCTCGTACGGGCCGAGGTGCCCGGCCGCAAGAAGAACCACCGCGGCGCCGACCTGATGGGCGCCCGCCTCCCCGGCGCGGACCTGCGCGGCGCCAACCTCCGCGGCGCCTACCTGATCGCCGCCGACCTCAGCGGCGCCGACCTGCGCACCGCCGACCTGATCGGCGCGGACTTCCGCGACACCGACCTGCGCGACGCCGACCTCACCGGCGCCCTCTTCCTCACCCAGCCCCAGCTGAACGCGGCCCGGGGCAACGCCGCGACCCGCATCCCGCCCGCCCTCACCCGCCCCGCGCACTGGCCGTCGGACCGCCCGGCCCACTGACGGCGCACACCGGCCACCGGTGCGCCCCCGGCGCATCCACACGCCCGCCCACGAGTGTCACCCTCCGCAGCCAACCCCCTACGGTGGGCCAGGAAACCGGAAGGCGATCGTCACCCGGCGACGCCCCGCACACCCTCGCCCCCGGAGATGCTCCATGCGACGCCCCACCACGACCCTCGGCACCCTCGCGGCCGCCACCACCCTCGTCCTCGGCCTCGCCGGCTCCGCACACGCGGCCTCGGGCGAACTGGTCATCAACGGCCGCACCCTCAACGACCCGTCCGGCTGCGTCCTGTACAACGGCCCCGCCGCGGTCACCAACCACACCGACAGCCCCGTCTTCATCACCAGCGGCCGCTGGTGCACCGGCGCGGTCATCGCCGTCATCCACGCCGGGGAGACCCGCTTCGCCCCGTTCACCTCGAACATCCTCGTCCCGTAGCCCGGACACCCCGCGGGCGCCGCACCCGGCTCGTGCCCCGGGCGCGGCCCCGGCGGGGAAGCCGGACCCCAGGAGCATCACCCGTAACCCCGCACACAGATCCACCGACTGACGGAATGTCGTAAAACATCATCGGTATGGTCGAACGGAGCACGACCCGTTGCGCCAAACGGCGCGGCCCGATCCGAGCCACCAGCGCACCGAGACGACAATCATTGCCCGCAGTCACGCCGCGTGATACACAGAGTGACGATACGTTCTTTCCCCCACACGCCGCCCGACCCCAGGTCAGGACATACGGACGACACCCGGGGCGACGGATCGGGTAAAGAGAGCACTCAAGTCGACATCCGACGGCGGATTCATCAGGGAAGATAGAGCCTGACCCCTGCCGTCCGGGCACGGGCTACCGGAACTACCCATACAGGGGCGGTGAGTTACATGATCCTGGCAGCCGAAAAGGGCGACATCACCACCATCATCGGCGGAATCGCCCCGAACTGGGGGCCGTTCGGCAGTCTCGGCAACGAAGCGAAGGTCATGATCGAGGTGGTCATGGCCGTGGCGATCCTGCTCTGCCTGGGCATCGCCATCTGGGGCGCGGCCAAACAGCGCATCGGAGCCACCGCACTGCGCGACACCTTCAGCGCGGAACAGGGCAAGGGCCTCATCGTGGCCGGCCTGACGGGCGTCTTCATCATCGGGTCACTGGGCACCCTCTTCACGATCGTCTACGGAATGGCCGTCTAGCCCGAGCCCTGATGAGGACTCACCACGCCGCGCCTGCGCGGATACCAGCGCTACCGTCGTACGACGCGGAGGGGGCGAACACCGAATGAGCACCGACGACCAATACGGTGGCGGCGAGGTCGGCGGCACCGGCCAGACCCGTACCCGTTTCTCGGAGCCCTCGGACCCGTACGCCCCACCCCGCCGCACCCCCCGAGGCCTCATCACCGTCGTCGGCGTCGTGGTCCTCCTCATCGCAGCCATCGCCTTCGCCAACCAGTCCCGCACCCCGGAATCCCCCCCGACCGCGGACAAGCCCCCCACCACCACCAACCCAACGTCAGCCACGGGCGTCGCCCCGGTGGACGGCAAGTCCGCAGGCGTCCCGAAGGGCTTCGCACAAACCGAACAGGGCGCCCAGTCCGCAGCGGCCAACTACGCGGTGGCGCTCGGCTCCGACGGCATGTTCAACTCCACGCGACGGAACGCCATCGTGCAGGCCGTGTACCTGCCGGCCGTGGCCACCGCCCGCGAGGGAGACCTGGACCGTCTCTACACGGACCCCGAGTTCCTCTCCCGTATCGGACTCGATGCCACCGCCAAGGCCCCCAAGGGCCTGACCTTCGTCTCCCGGACCAACCCGGTCGGAACCAAGGTGGAGCGCTTCAGCGCCGAAGGCGCGAGCGTGTCCGTCTGGTACTCGACGCTGTTCGGACTCGCCGGGGAAGGCTCCAAGAACCCCGTCGCCGAGAGCTGGTACACGAACACCTTCGATCTGCGCTGGAGCGACGGGGACTGGCGCATCTCCAGCTTCACCCAGAAGGACGGCCCGGCCCCCGTAGGCCGCGACCAAAGGGCCGCTTCGGCCGAAGAGATGGCCGCGGCCGTATCGCAGTTCGGGGGACTCACCTATGCACGCTAGCCGTCGCGGCTTGTCCTTCATGGCCGTCGCCACGGCCGTGCAGACCTCTGCCGTCCTGTTGGCCACCCGTGCCGCAGCCGCACCGAGTCCCACGCCCACGCCCAACGTGCTGCCGAGCAATGACCCCTGCGACCTGATTCGTGGCCCGGCCAAGGACTACTGCGAGCGCGGAGGAACGGGACCCGGCACAGGAACAGGCTCGGGCCTCGCCCCCAGCGACCCCACGGACGCCCTCAACCCCCTCTCCTCCCTCGCAAAGGGCTGCGCCGACGCCGCAGCCTGGATCGTCGGCGAACTCAGCAAGGCAGTGAACGGCACCGCCAACGTCGACTTCACCAACGGCGCCTTCCTCAAGCAGTACGCCATCGTCTTCGCCGCCTCCACCATCCTCACGCTCGTCCTGTGGCTCTTCGCCGTCGCCAAACGAGCCATCCGCGGCGTCCCCTTCACCACCGCCATGTCCGAAGCCATCGGCTTCCTCTGGCTCACCGTCCTCGCGTCCGCCTTCACCCCCCTCATCCTCTACACCGTCGTCTCCGCCACCGACGGCGTCACCGAGGTCATCGCCTCCGCCACCGGCGGCCAGACCGACGTCTTCTTCGGCTCCTTCGCCGAGGCCCTCAAAAAGGGCGACGACATCGGCGGCGGCCCGATCATGCTGATTGTCGTCGCCCTCGTCACCGTCCTCGCCGCCGGCGTCCTCTGCCTCGAGCTCGTGATCCGCGCCGCGCTCCTCTATGTCGGCGCCCTGCTCGGCACCGTCGTCTACGCCGGCCTCGTCGACCGCAATCTCTGGGGCCACGTCCGCCGCTGGGCGGGCATCATGATCGCCGTCATCCTCGTGAAGCCGGTCATCGTCATCGTGCTGGGCCTCGCCGGAGCCCTCGCCGGGGAGAAGGGCCCGAACGCCTTCTCCGCGGTCGTCTCCGGCCTCGCCATCATCCTCCTGGCGATCTTCGCCTCCGCGATGATCTACCGCTTCGTCCCCGGCTTCGGCGACGAGATCGCCTCCGCCCGCAGCAACCGCAGCAAAGCCACCGACGGCGCCCAGGCGGCCGCCGTCATCAGCTCCCCGGCCTCCCTCGTCTCCCAGGGCATCAAGACCCACAGCAGCCGCGGCGGCGGCAGCGGGAACAGCGGAGGCGGCGGCGCCCACCGCGCCGGCGGCGACAACCAGATCTCCGGAGGCATGGCCGCGCACAGCAGCCGCAACTCCGGCGGCGCAGGAGGCGGGTCCGGCCCCGCCGCCGCACCCCCGCCCCGTACGGGCTCCAGCACGAGGAACACAGGAGGTGACGGGCGGTGACGACCCAGTCCCACCAGCTCCACCCGATCACGCCCCGCCGCACGTATCTCATCGGCCGGGCCCGGCCGAACGCGATCGTCGGCAAGAACCGCGAGACCGGCGAGATCGCCCTGATCATCGTCGGCGCGTTCCTCGGCATGATGAGCGGACTGCTCGTCCCCGCCCTCACCCTGCGCATCGTCTCCCTCGCCGGCTTCCCGATGCTGGCCCTCGCCGCCGTCTACGTCCCCTACCGCGGCCGCACCTTCTACCGCTGGTTCGAGATCAACCGCAGCTTCAAGCGCACCCTGCGCCGCGGCACGACGTTCCGCTCCGGCGCCATGGAGGCCGGCATCCGGGCCGGCGACGGCCGCGAGGTCGAGGTCGGCCCGCCCCCCGGCATCGGCCGCATCAACTGGCTCGCCGCCCCCTTCGGCCCCGACGAGATCGCCGTCCTGCTCCACGCGGACCGCAGGACCGTCACCGCCGCCATCGAGATCGAGGGCCCCGGCGTCGGCCTGCGCGACAGCGAGGACCAGGAGGCCCTCGTCGACCGCTTCGGCACCCTCCTCAAGCACGTGGCCAACGGCGACGGCTTCGTCACCCGCCTCCAGATGCTCGTACGCACCCTGCCGGCCGACCCGGAGGCCCACGACAAGGACGTGGCCTCCCGCGGCAACACACACGCCCCGGTCTGGCTGCGCGATTCGTACGACCAGCTCCAGTCGATGGTGTCGACCTCCTCCGAGCAGCACCGCGCGTACCTCGTCGCCTGCATCCACTTCACCCGTGAACTCGCCGCCGAGGCCCACACCATCGCCCGCGCCGCGACCCCCCACAAGGGCCGCCGCGTCGACCGCGACGCCGGTCTCGCCATCGTCATGGCCCGCGAGCTCACCGACATCTGCGCCCGCCTCGCCGAGGCCGACATCCGCGTCCGCCAGCCGCTGGGGCAGGGCCGCCTCGCCTCCCTCGTGCACTCCATGTACGACCCGGACCACCCCATCGACCACATCCAGGCCATGACCAAGCGCAACGCCTGGCCCGCCGAACTGGACGCCGTCGAACCGACCTACCTCCAGGCCAAGACCCGCGAATCCTCCACCCGCGCCCCCTGGTGCCACGCCACGGCCTGGGTGAAGGAATGGCCGATGACCCCGGTCGGCGTGAACTTCCTCGCCCCGCTCCTTGTCCACACCCCCGACGTCATCCGCACGGTCGCCGTCACCATGGACCTGGAACCCACCGAGATCGCCATCGAACGCATGCTCACGGAGAAGACGAACGACGAGGCCGACGCCAGCCGCGCCGCCAAGATGAACCGCACCGTCGACCCCCGCGACATCGCCGCCCACGGCCGGCTCGACCAGCGCGGCGAAGACCTCGCCAGCGGCGCCGCCGGCGTCAACCTGGTCGGCTACATCACGGTCTCCTCCCGCTCCCCCGAAGCCCTCGCCCGCGACAAGCGCACCATCCGCGCCTCGGCGGGCAAGTCCTACCTGAAGCTCGAATGGTGCGACCGCGAGCACCACCGCGCCTTCGTCAACACCCTGCCGTTCGCCACCGGCATCCGACGCTAGCTGGAGGGAATGGCCGCCCATGCGAGATCCCATGTCCGCCCTGACGGACGCCTTCACCAGCTTCCTGTTCGGCAAGGTGGAAACCACCCGACTCCCCGTCCGCACGTCCACCGGACAGGCGCAGGCGGTCTATCTCCCCACCGCCGCCCCCGGCCTCGGTGACTCCGGCGTCATCATCGGCCGCGAGGTCTACAGCGGCAAGGGCTACATCTACGACCCCTTCCAGCTGTACGGCCAGCAGCTCCCGGCCCCCCACTGGCTGGTCCTCGGCGAATCCGGCAACGGCAAGTCCGCCCTGGAGAAGACCTACGTCCTGCGCCAACTCCGCTTCCGGGACCGCCAGGTCGTCGTCCTGGACGCCCAGGGCGAGGACGGCGTCGGCGAGTGGAACCTCATCGCCCAGCAGCTGGGAATAACCCCCATCCGCCTGGACCCCATCGCCGCGAACGACGACGGGATCCGCCTCAACCCCCTCGACCCGGCGATCACCGCGACGGGCCAGCTCGCGCTGCTCCGCACCATCATCGAAGTCGCCATGGGCCACGGCCTGGACGAACGCTCCGGCTTCGCCCTGAAGGTCGCGCACGCCTACGTGGTGGAGACCATCACGGACCGCCAGCCGGTCCTGATGGACATCGTGGAACAGCTGCGCCACCCGGAGCCCGAATCGGCCCTCTCGATGAACGTGGCCATAGACGACGTCCGCGCCTGGGGCCTGGACGTCGCCCTCGTCATCGACCGCCTGGTCGACGGCGACCTCCGCGGCATGTTCGACGGACCGACCACCGTGGGCATCGACCTCGACGCCCCCCTCATCGTCTTCGACCTCTCGCACATCGACCGCAACTCCATCGCCATGCCCATCCTGATGGCGATCGTCGGCGTATGGCTCGAACACACCTGGATCCGCCCGGACCGCAAGAAGCGCATCTTCCTGGTCGAAGAGGCCTGGCACATCATCAACAGCCCCTTCGTGGCCCAGCTCTTCCAGCGCCTCCTCAAGTTCGGCCGGCGCCTCGGCCTGTCCTTCGTCGCGGTCGTCCACCACCTCTCCGACGTCGTGGACGGCGCGGCGGCCCGCGAAGCCGCGGCCATCCTCAAAATGGCCTCGACCCGCACCATCTACGCCCAGAAAGCCGACGAGGCCCGCGCCACGGGCCGCGTCCTGGGCCTCCCCCGCTGGGCGGTGGAAATCATCCCGACCCTCACCCCCGGCATCGCGGTCTGGGACGTCAACGGCAACGTCCAGGTCGTCAAACACCTGATCACCGAAGCCGAACGCCCCCTGGTCTTCACCGACCGCGCCATGACGGAATCCTCGGTCCAGCACCGCCTGCCCGACGACCTCCTCGCCGCCGAACTGGAGACAGAGGAGCGCGCCCTCCTGATGGAACGCCAACGCCATGCCGGCGGCTCGGCCACCACGGTGGCCTGACATGCCCCACCGCACGGACCACCCGGACCCCCGCCCCCAAGGCGGCATCCCGGACGGCCTCCTCGTGGGCCTGCTGGCCTTCCTCCTGGGCCTGGCCGTCCTCACCTGGACGGCCACCGGCCTGGCCGCCCTCTTCACCAAGGGCGCCTGGCCGAGCAAGGTCACCTTCACCCGCACCCCGACCGCGGTCCGCTCCCTGATAGCGCAACCCCACGACATCCCGGCCGCCTGGCCGGACACACCCCCCGAGGCCCTCTCCAACTGGGGCCTCTTCTGGGGCCTGTTCATCAGCCAGCTCCTGGTCCTCCTGGTCCTGACCATCTTCACCCTCGGCGTAGTGGCCCGCACAAAATCCCGCCACCGCCTGAAGAGGGACCACCCCGAGCCCAACCCAGCCCCTCCGGCCTCGCAGCCGTACTCAACCGCAACGGCAACCCCAGCCCCTCCGGCGTTTGAGGAGCGGGGGCCCGGGGGCAGAGCCCCCGGCAACGGCGCCGCCCCCACGGACGAGGCGTACCGCTACGGCTTCGGCTACGCCCCCACCCCGGCCAGAGCCACCACACCCCCGCCCGGCCAGGGCACCCGCATCGCCTACGCCCCACCCGCCGCCCGCCACACCTCCGCCTCAGAAGCCATCGCGGCAGCAACCGGCGCGGTCCTCGTGATCACGTCCTCCCCCACCCTCTGGTCGGAGACCAAGGACGCCCGCTCCAAGCTGGGCCCCGTCCTCCTCTACGACCCCTCCCACCTCTGCGACACCCCGGCCCGGATCCACTGGAGCCCCACCGAAGGCTGCGCGGACCGCGCCACCGCCGCCGCCCGCGCCCTCGCGCTCCTCGCCCCGGTCCGCCCGCAGGCCCGTATGGACTCGGCCGTCGCGGACACCGCGGAAACGCTCCTCCGCAGCTGGCTCCAAGCCGCCGCCCTGGACAACCGTCCGTTCAAGCAACTGCACCGCTGGGCCCAGGGCACCAACGCCCAGGAACCGGTCCGCATCCTCCGTACCCACCCCCAGGCGGCCACCGCCGCCCCCGGTGCGGCCGGCGAGCTGGAGAGTGCCCTCACCGCCCACCCGGACCGCCGCGAGCTCGCCCAACACCTCACGGCCCGGGCCCTGACGGCCCTTTCCTCCATCCACATCCGGGAATCCTGCACCCCGAACCGAATCGATTCCCTCGCCCTGGCATCGTTCGTCTCCGAAGGGGGCACCCTCTACGTGGTGGGCGAACCCCTGGAAGACCCCCGGGCCCACCCGGGTGCGATGCCGCTGCTGACCGCACTCGCCTCCAGCGTGGTCGAGCACGGCCGCCGCATGGCCGCACGGTCATCCGACGGTCGGCTCGACCCACCACTGGCACTGGTCTTCGAGGACGTCGCCGCCGTGGCCCCGATCCCCCAACTCCCCGAGCTCCTCCAGGACACGACGCTCCCGCTGCTCGCCCTGTGCCGCAGCCGCGAGCAGGCGCGCGCCCGCTGGCCGGAGGCGGACCTCCCCGTAGCGGTCCCCTAGGCGGGCCGCGGGAACACGTACTCCAGCTCCTTCGCGGAGGGATCGGTCGGCATCGGCACGACCTTCCCGCTGGGCACGAACCCGAACCGCCGGTAGAAGGCCCCGGCCCGCGCGTTCTCCGCGTGCACGAAGAGCCGTACGCGCGCCAGCACCGGCTCCTCGAGCCCCCAGGCCCACTCCAGCGCGGCCTCGAACAGCGCCTCGGTCAGCCCGGTCCCCCGCTGCGCCGGCCGCACGAACACGCCCACGAGGTGCGCCTGCGCCTGCGCGATCTCCCCGTCGAAGATGTCGGTCGTGCCGGCCTCCTCGACGAGCACGGTCACCGACCCGCCCCACTGCCCGTCGGGCCCTTCGGCAATGAACTGCCGGATGCCCGACCCCGCCGCAGCTCCGGCAGCCCGCTCCTGCCAGAGCGCGTCGGACCTTCCCTCCCCCTGCTCGAGGGTCTCGAGGAAGGCAACCGCCGCGGCCGGATCCCGCAGGGCCGCCAGCCGCAGCTCCTTCACCTTGAGCCACTCGTCAGCCCTTACCGGGCGTACCACGTACTCGTTCATACCGCGGGATCCTAACGAGCCGGCCGTCCCCGCTTCATCCGAGTTTCCGGCGCACGATCCCTAAAGGCCTGCAAACGCAGAAAAGCCCCGTACCGGTTTCCCGGTACGGGGCTCTCTACAATGATTGTTCGGCGGCGTCCTACTCTCCCACAGGGTCCCCCCTGCAGTACCATCGGCGCTGAAAGGCTTAGCTTCCGGGTTCGGAATGT
>NZ_JBITDL010000052.1:30789-38035 GCF_044454225.1 Streptomyces sp. NPDC051563 | reverse complement strand
CGAAATGGACGGGGTATCAACTTTTTGGCGTTGATTTTTGGCACGCTGTTGAGTTCTCAAGGAACGGACGCTTCCTTTGTACTCACCCTCTCGGGTTTTCCTCCGGGCTTTCGTTTTGTTCTGTTCTTGCGTTTCAGACTCTATCAGAGTCCGTCTCGCTTGTTTCCCGCCTTCCAGGTCATCCGCTTTCGCGTTTTCCCTTTCCGGCGAGTCCGACTCTAGCAGAAGATTTCCACCGGATTTCCCGGCTTCAGTTTCCTGAATGAAGAGTTGGGTGTGCCCTCTTGGAATTCAATTCCTGGGGGCGAGAAAGACTTTAAACCATCGCTGCCGAACTTGTCCAGTTCGAGGCAACCGTTCGAATCTACCTCCCCGCAGCCGCCGTGTCAACGGTGTTTGCGGGACGACGAGGAGACTAGCAGCTCAGCATGCTCGTACGCACATCAGGCCGCGGTGGGGAGCGTCGCCGTCCGGTCGGCCGCCTCGACGTCGCCCACGTCGCCGGAGCGGGCCGCGCGGCCGCCCAGGACGTAGACGTAGAGGAGGAAGGCCGCCTCGGCGGCCACGCCGATGCCGATGCGGGCCCATGTGGGCAGGCCGGAGGGGGTCACGAAGCCCTCGATCAGGCCCGACAGGAAGAGGACCGCCGCCAGGCCGATGGCCATGCCGAGGGCGGCGCGGCCCTGTTCGGCCAGGGCCACGCGGCGGGTGCGGTGGCCGGGGTCGATGACCGTCCAGCCCAGGCGCAGGCCCGTACCGGCGGCCACGAAGACGGCGGTCAGTTCGAGGAGGCCGTGCGGGAGGATCAGGCCGAGGAAGACGTCCAGGCGGTCGGCCGAGGACATCAGGCCGATGCCCACGCCGAGGTTCAGCATGTTCTGCCAGAGGATGAACAGCACCGGCAGGCCCAGGAAGCCGCCCAGGACCAGGCAGACGGCGGCCGCCTGGGCGTTGTTCGTCCAGACCTGCGCCGCGAAGGAGGCCGCGGGGTGGCTGGAGTAGTACGTCTCGTACCCGCCGCCCGGCTTCGTCATCGCCTTCAGGTCCTCCGGAGCCCCGATGGCGTGCTGGATCTCCGGGTGGGTGGCTATCCACCAGCCGACGAGCACGCCGACGGCGGTGGAGATCAGGGCCGTGGGTATCCACCAGCGACGGCTGAGGTAGACGGCCGCCGGGAAGCCCGCGGTGAAGAAACGGGCCGCGTCGCGCCAGCCGGAGCGGCGGGTGCCCGTCACCGTGGCGCGGGCGCGGGCGACGAGCTGGGTCAGGCGGCCGGTGAGCATCGGGTCCGGGGTGCTGGACTGGATGAGGGAGAGGTGGGTGGCCGTGCGCTGGTAGAGCGCGACGAGCTCGTCGGCCTCGGCGCCCGTGAGCCGGCGGCCCCGGCCCAGGAGCTGTTCCAGGCGGGCCCACTCGGCCTGGTGGGCCGCAACGAAGACGTCGAGATCCATGCGGTTGGCGCTCCCCTGCCCCTGGTGCCTGCCGTTTTTCCTACTGCTTGCCTCGTCAGCTTGGCAGACTGGAGGCCGATGGGGCGGGGCAGGTCACGTGAAGGGTGTGCATCGGTGAGCGATCTGGTGACGGGGGACGCGGTCGTCCTGGGGCTGCGGCCGGCGAGGCTGCCGAGCCGGGCGCTGGCGATCCTGCTCGACCTGGTCGTGTACATCGCCGGGTTCCTGCTGATTTCCGTCGGACTGGTGCTGGCCACCGCGTCCCTGGACGGGGCGGCCCGGGCGGCCGTGTCGGTGGCCTCCTTCCTCCTCGTACTGGTCGGCGTCCCGATCGCGGTGGAGACGCTGAGCCACGGGCGGTCGCTGGGCAAGGCCGCGTGCGGGCTGCGCGTGGTGCGCGACGACGGCGGGCCGATCCGCTTCCGGCACGCGCTGGTGCGCGGGGCCTTCGGGGTCTTCGAACTGCTGCTGACCTTCGGATCCGTGGCGTGCATCGCCTCGCTGTTCTCCGAGCGCGGGCGGCGGCTCGGGGACGTGTTCGCGGGGACGCTGGTCATCCGGGAGCGGGTGCCGGGGGCGCGGGTGATGCCGGTGCCTCCGCCGCCGCCGTGGCTGGCCGGGCGGTTCGGCGGGCTGGACCTGTCGGCGGTGCCGGACGGGCTGTGGCTGGCGATCCGGCAGTACCTGACGCGCATGGGCCAGCTGGATCCGCAGGTGGGCGCCTCGATGGCGGCCCGGCTGGCGGACGATCTGGTGGCGCGTACGGGGGCTCCGCCGCCGGTCGGGGTGCCGGCCGCCGCGTTCCTGATGGCCGTGGTGCACGAGCGGCAGTCGCGGGACGCGGCGCGGGCCTTCCGGCCGCAGCCCGTTCCCGGGGCGGCTCCCGTTGCGTACGGGCAGCCCGTGCCCGGGGTGATGCCGCCGGTGGCGCCCGCCCCGGTTCCCGTCGTCCCGGTGGCGGTCGTACCCGAACCCGTAGCCGTACCCGTGGAGCCGCCCAGGGCGACGGGGTTCGCGCCGCCCGCGTAGCTACTCGGGGAAGGCCGACGGCGGGGTTTCCAGGTGTTCGAGTTCGATGCCGGGGGCCGAGAGGACCACGTCCCCGGCGATGTGGAGCGTGTGGACCTCGCCGGTGTCCAGCGCGGTGACCCGGTACTCGTCGACCAGGAGCGGGCCGCTGTCCGTGGGGTGCTCGGCGCGCTCCAGGAGGGCCCAGGCCTGGTCGGTCGTACGGGCCGCCAGGACGGGGTCCGTCAGGGCGACGAGGCGGACGCGGGTGGCGGGGGCGCCGGGGGCGAGGCGCAGCAGCCGGGCCGTGGCGACGAGGAAGGCCGGGGAGGTGCCGGTGAAGCCGGCGGCCCCGGGGACGTTGCCCTCGGTGGCTTCGGCTCCGGCGGGGTCGGTGCGGACCCAGGTGATCCCGTCGATGGCGGCGCCGCGCACCTGCCAGCTGGAGGCGTTGGCCTCCAGGCGGATGGGGCGGCCCAGCTCGTCCACGGCCAGGTCCACGGAGCCGCGGTGCGCACCGTCGGGCGCCGTGAGCTGGGAGACGTAGCGCCAGCCGGAGGGGCCCGGGGCGCAGTGGAAGTGCTCCTCGCCGAGGGGGGTGTGGTCGTGCGGGTCGTGCAGCGCGTAGCGGCCTCGGGGCATGGGGCGTCTTCCTGGGTGTTCCTGGGTTTCGGGCGGGTACGGGGCAGGCCCCCGGCACGGATGCCGGGGGCCTGACCTGACGCGTGGGTGCTGCGGATCCGTGGGGATCAGTAGCGGTAGTGGTCCGGCTTGTACGGGCCCGCGACGTCGACGCCGATGTAGGCGGCCTGCTCCGGGCGCAGGGTGGTGAGGCGGACGCCGAGGGCGTCGAGGTGGAGGCGGGCCACCTTCTCGTCGAGGTGCTTGGGGAGCACGTAGACGTCGGTGGGGTACTCGGCCGGCTTGGTGAAGAGCTCGATCTGGGCCAGGGTCTGGTCCGCGAAGGAGTTCGACATCACGAAGGACGGGTGACCGGTGGCGTTGCCCAGGTTCAGGAGGCGGCCTTCGGACAGGACGATGAGGACCTTGCCGTCGGGGAACTTCCAGGTGTGGACCTGGGGCTTGACCTCGTCCTTGACGATGCCCTCGATCTTCGCGAGACCGGCCATGTCGATCTCGTTGTCGAAGTGGCCGATGTTGCCCACGATGGCCTGGTGCTTCATCTTGGCCATGTCGGCGGCCATGATGATGTCCTTGTTGCCCGTGGTCGTGATGAAGATGTCGGCCGTCGCGACGACGTCGTCGAGGGTCGCGACCTGGTAGCCGTCCATGGCCGCCTGGAGGGCGCAGATCGGGTCGATCTCGGTGACGATGACGCGCGCGCCCTGGCCGCGGAGGGACTCGGCGCAGCCCTTGCCGACGTCGCCGTAGCCGAAGACCACGGCGGTCTTGCCGCCGATGAGGACGTCGGTGGCGCGGTTGATGCCGTCGATGAGGGAGTGGCGGCAGCCGTACTTGTTGTCGAACTTCGACTTGGTGACGGCGTCGTTCACGTTGATCGCCGGGAAGAGCAGGGTGCCCTCGGCCATCATCTCGTAGAGGCGGTGGACACCGGTGGTGGTCTCCTCGGTGACGCCGCGGATCTCGGACGCGAGCTGCGTCCACTTCTGGGGGTTCTCGCCGAGGGTGCGGTTGAGGAGGGTCAGGATGTTGGCGTACTCCTCGGAGTCCGCCGTCGACGGGTCCGGGGCCGCGCCGGCCTTCTCGAACTCGACGCCCTTGTGGACGAGGAGGGTGGCGTCGCCACCGTCGTCGAGGATCATGTTCGGGCCGCCGGTGGGGGTGTTCGGCCAGGTCAGCGCCTGCTCCGTGCACCACCAGTACTCTTCCAGCGTCTCGCCCTTCCAGGCGAAGACGGGGACGCCCTGCGGGTTCTCCGGGGTGCCGTTCGGGCCGACCGCGATGGCGGCGGCCGCGTGGTCCTGGGTGGAGAAGATGTTGCAGGAGGCCCAGCGGACGTCGGCGCCGAGGGCGACGAGGGTCTCGATGAGGACGGCGGTCTGGACCGTCATGTGCAGGGAGCCGGTGACGCGGGCGCCGGCGAGCGGCTGGGTGGCCGCGTACTCCCGGCGGATCGACATGAGGCCGGGCATCTCGTGCTCGGCGAGGGTGATCTCCTTGCGTCCGAAGACGGCGAGGGAGAGGTCCGCGACCTTGAAGTCGGTGAATGCGGCAGTCATCTGGGTGCTGCTCCTCGTGATGTGGAGAGGTGGGTACGGCTGAGCCGCGCACCGTCGGCAGGACGGCGCACACGGAGCTCAGTCCGTCGGGGGTCCTCTCTCCCCTCGGCCGGTCTCGAAGACCGCCCGACCGCCATCAGCAGCGACGCCTGACACTGATGACCAAGCTACACCGATCGGCCGAGCGCGGCGCAGGCTACTTGAGGCCGCTCTGGGCGGGTCTCGGCCGGAGTTCGGGGCCTCTGGCGGAGAATTAGGGGCCTTTCGGACTTTTGATCACGCCCTTACATGCGCAACGATGCCGTTGGGTCGGGTTGTACGCGCGATCCCGCAGGACAACGCATGTGTCGTGAGGAGATTCCAGTGACCAGTCCGGCAGGCCCTCCCGAAGGCGGGGACGCGAGCGGGCGCAAGCCCGTGAAGATCGTCGCCGTTACCGCGTGCCCCACCGGTATCGCGCACACGTACATGGCCGCGGAGAAGCTCCAGCAGGCCGGCGACCGTCTCGGCGTCTCGATCAAGGTGGAGACCCAAGGCTCGATCGGGGCCGAGAACGTGCTCTCTGACAACGATGTCAGGGAAGCGGACGCCGTGATCATCGCCGCCGACAAGGAGGTCGATCTCGACCGGTTCGCCGGCAAGCGAGTGCTGTCCACGGGCGTCGCGGACGGCATCCACAAGCCGGAGGAGCTGATCCAGCGCGCACAGAGCGCGCCGGTGCAGTCCGGAGCCGCGGCAGCGGCTGGCAGCGGCGGCGGCGGTGGCCACCAGCGCAGTCAGGCCTACAAGGCGCTGATGAACGGCGTCTCCCACATGATCCCGTTCGTGGTCGTGGGCGGTCTGCTGCTGGCCGTCTCCCTCTCCCTCGGCGGGCACGCGGACGCCAAGGGCGGCCTGGTCATCCCCGACGGGACCTTCTGGTTCTACGTCAACAAGCTCGGCGTGACCGGCTTCTCCCTGATGCTGCCGATCTTCTCCGGCTACATCGCCTACGCGCTGGGCGACCGGCCGGCCCTCGTACCCGGCATGATCGGCGGCTTCCTGGCCGCGGACGCCGTGCACATCTACGGGGCCGATGCGAACGCGGGCTTCCTGGGCGCCATCGCGACGGGCTTCATCGCGGGCTATCTGGTCATGTGGATCAAGAAGGTCAAGGTCCCCAAGGTCATCCAGCCGATCATGCCGATCATCGTGATCCCGATCGTGTCGACCGTGGCGCTGGGCCTGTTCTACATCTACGTGATCGGGCAACCGATCTCCTGGGTCTTCACGCACCTCACCAGCTGGCTGAACGGGATGACCGGCTCCAGCGCGATCGTGCTGGGCACCATCATCGGCCTGATGATCGCCTTCGACATGGGCGGTCCGGTCAACAAGACCGCCTTCCTCGTGGCCGTCGGTCTCATCGGCACCAACAACCACGTCATGGGCATGGCCGCCGCGGCCATCCCCGTCATGCCGCTCGGCCAGGGCCTGGCCACGCTGCTGCGCCGCAAGCTCTACAGCGACGAGGAGAAGGAAACCGGCCTCGCCGCCCTGTTCATGGGCTTCTTCGGCATCTCCGAAGGAGCGATCCCCTTCGCGGCGGCCCGGCCCGCCCAGGTCATCCCCGCGAACATGCTCGGCGGCGCGGTGGCCGGTGCGATCGCCGGTGTGGCCGGGGTCCAGGACTCCGTACCGCACGGCGGTCCGATCGTCTCGCTGTTCGGTGCGATCAGCGGTGTCGCGATGTTCTTCGTGGCCATCGCCGCCGGTGCGGTCGTGACCGCGCTGACGACGAACGCCCTGATCGAGTTCAAGCTGCGCCGTGAAGGCGTGATCGACGCGGGGTCCGCGGTCCGCGCGCCGGAGCCGGCCCTGGTCAGCGCGGGTGCCCCCGTGGGCGGCGGTGGCGGTGCGGGTGCCGTCGCGGCCGGCGTCGCGGGTGCGGGCGCCGGGACGGCCGTACGGGCGTCGCAGCCCGCGGCCGCGGCCCCGGTGGACGCGGGCGGGCCGCCGGAGGTGCTGTCCGGGTACCTCACCGGGCAGACCGTGAAGACGGAGCTGTCCTCCGGCTCCAAGGAGGCGGCGATCCGCGAGATGGCGGAGATGCTGGCCACGACCGGCAACGTCTCCGACGTGGACGAGCTCGTACGGGTCGCACTGGCCCGGGAGGCGCAGGGCACGACCGGCCTCGGCGAGTCCATCGCCATCCCCCACGCCAAGACGGACGCGGTGACCCGCCCGACGGTCGGCTTCGCCCGGTCCGACGAGGGCATCGAGTGGGGCGCGCTGGACGGGACGAAGGCCCGGCTGGTCTTCATGATCTCCGTACCGGAGGCCGCGGCCGGGGACGAGCACCTGCGCATCCTGGCGCTGCTGTCGCGCAAGCTGATGGACACCGGCTTCCGCGAGCGGCTGCAGGCCGCGCCCGGCAAGGCCGAGATCCTGGACGTGCTGCGCGAGATCCAGTAGGCGGCTGACGCCGCCGGACGCGGGGGGGGCCCCCCCCCCCCCGGCCCGCGGGGCGCCCCCCCCCCCGGCCGCCGGGGGGGGGCCGACCCGGGGGTGGCCGGGCTGCCCGCCCCGGGCGTCGAGTTGTAGGGG
>NZ_JBITDL010000052.1:0-30779 GCF_044454225.1 Streptomyces sp. NPDC051563 | reverse complement strand
CGGCTCCCGCCGGCGCCCGCAATGCCGTATACCCTGTCGGTGCGCGGCTAAATCCTGGGGGGGCCCCCCCCCCCCGGCGGGGCCCCCCCCCCCCCCCCGGGGGGCGGGGGGGCCCCCCCGCGTCCGGCGGTCCGGGGTCAGACGCCCGGGTTGGTGCCCTTCGCGGCGGCCTCGGCGTTGAAGATGTCGGGCTCCAGGTAGATCACGCGGGCGATCGGGACGGCCTCGCGGATGCGGGCCTCGGCGGCGTTGATGGCCCGGGCCACCTCCGTCGCCGTGTCGTCGCTCTGGACGGCGATCTTCGCGGCGACCAGGAGCTCCTCGGGGCCGAGGTGCAGGGTGCGCATGTGGATGACGCCGGTGACCACGTCGCCGTCGACGACGGCGGCCTTGATCTTCTCGACGTCCTCGATGCCGGCGGCCTCGCCGAGCAGCAGGGACTTGGTCTCGGCGGCGAGCACGACGGCGATGATGATGAGCAGGACGCCGATGCACAGGGTGCCGATGCCGTCCCAGACGCCGTTGCCGGTCAGCAGGGCGATGCCGACGCCGGCGAGGGCGAGGACCAGGCCGATGAGGGCGCCGAAGTCCTCGAGGAGGACCACAGGGAGCTCGGGGGCCTTGGCGCGCTTGATGAACTGGCCCCAGCTGAGGCTGCCGCGGATCTCGTTCGACTCCTTGATCGCGGTGCGGAAGGAGAAGGACTCCGCGACGATCGCGAAGAGGAGGACGCCGACGGGCCAGTACCAGTGCGTGATCTCGTGCGGGTCGTGGATCTTCTCGTAGCCCTCGTAGATGGCGAACATGCCACCGACGGTGAACAGCACGATGGAGACGAGGAAGGCGTAGATGTAGCGCTCGCGCCCGTATCCGAAGGGGTGTTCCGGAGTGGCTTGGCGCTGGGCCTTCTTGCCGCCCAGCAGAAGCAGGCCCTGGTTGCCGGAGTCCGCCAGTGAGTGGACGCTTTCCGCGAGCATCGACGACGAGCCACTGAAGACGAAGGCCACGAACTTGGCTACCGCGATGGCCAGATTGGCGGCGAGTGCCGCCACGATCGCCTTGGTACCGCCCGACGCACTCATGGTTGCGATGTGTCCCTTCCTCGGTGCGGCGCCCCGGGCCCGGGACGCCGCGCTACGGCCGCAGACTCTCACGGCCACCGAGAGGGACGGTACGTCAGACCACCACGGTGGCACGGAAGACGGTGCCGGTTCCGGACAGTTCCACCGTTTCGCCGGCCGGTACGAAGACCGATTCGCCGGGTGTCAGCGCGAGTTCGCCGGACTTCGGGGAGCCCGCCGTCGGGGAGCCCGCCGTGCACAGGAGGATCTGCGCGGTGGTGTCGGGGAGCACCCGGGGGGCGCCGCCGGGGGCCAGCACGAAGCGGGAGAGCCGGAACTCGTCGATGGGGGTCTCGTAGACCTCCTCGCCGTTGCCCTCCGGGCGCAGGATGCCGGGGTCGCCGGGCTCGAAGACGACGACCTTGAGCAGCTCGGGCACGTCGACGTGCTTGGGGGTGAGCCCGCAGCGCAGGACGTTGTCGGAGTTGGCCATGAGCTCGACGCCGAGGCCGTCGAGGTAGGCGTGCGGGATGCCCGCGCCGAGGAACATGGCTTCGCCGGGCTGGAGTTGCACGTGGTTGAGGAGCATCGCGGCGATGACCCCCGGGTCACCCGGGTAGTGGTGGACGAGTCCGGCGTACGGGGCGTACGGGCCTGCGAGCCGTTCGGCGGCGGCCGCGGCCTCAGTGACCGTACGGGCCATCTCGGCGCGGTCGGCGGTCAGGACGGCGGTGAGCACCTCGCGCAGGGCCGCCTCCTCGGGGTGTGCCCGCAGGAGGTCGGCGTAGGGCTTCAGGGCGTTGACGCCGAGGCCCTCCAGCAGTGCGGCGGCCTCCAGCGGCGGCCGGAAGCCGGACAGGCCCTCGAAGGGGGTGAGGGCGCAGACCAGCTCGGGCTTGTGGTTGGCGTCCTTGTAGTTGCGGTGCGGTGCGTCGATCGGGACGCCGCGGCGTTCCTCGTCCTCGAACCCGGCCTTCGCCTGGGCGAGGTCGGGGTGGACCTGGAGGGAGAGCGGGGCGCCGGCGGCGAGGAGCTTGAAGAGGAAGGGGAGCCTCGGGCCGAACTTGCGGACGGCTGCGGCTCCCAGTTCGCCTTCGGGATCGGCCGCGATGACGTCCGAGAGGGCGCTCTCGCCCGCTCCGCGGTCGAGGCGGGAGGGGGCGCCGGGGTGGGCACCCATCCACATCTCGGCCTGGGGCTCGCCGGTGGGGGCGACTCCGACGAGCTCGGGGATCAAGGTGGTCGATCCCCAGGCGTAGGGGCGGATCGTGTTAGTGAGGCGGTCCATCGGTCGTCTTCCTGGGTGAGAGGCGCGCGCGTGCGTGCGCCTCAGCTGTGTCCCCCGGAGGCCAACGCCAGGTAGGCGGTGGCGAAATCCGTGACGGCGAGGAGTTCGGCGAGCTGTTCGAGCTCTGTGCCCTCCTCAGGTTCGAGCTCGCTGATGGCCGTGTCATGGCTGAGGGCGAGCTCTCGTGCGGCAGGAGCGGCTGTCAGTCCGCCTGCGGGCCTGTCGCGCAGCAGGACGATGCGTGCGCGAAGGGCCTGCGGTTCTTCCACTCGGTCGCGGAAGAAGTCGTCGGGGTCGGCTCCGGCGGCGAAATCGCCGGAGAGCAGGACCCCGTGGGCCGGCAGGGCCTCGGGAAGATCGGCGGCGAGTGCGGGCCGGCCGGCGAGTTCGGCGAGGGTAGCGGCGAAGCGGCGCCCCGCGGGTCCGGCGGCGGCGCCCTCGCTCCAGATGAGCGGGAGGGAGTCGGCGAGCTCGGAGGCGAGGGTCTTGGCCGGGTTGGAGTAGGTGACGATGGCGGGGCCGCAGCGTTCCGCCGTGCGGTCGAGCCGGTCGGCGACGAGCTGCAGGGTGTGCGGGGCGGCGGTGATCAGACCGACCCGGTCGAGGAGCACCAGCAGCGGGGTCAGCAGGGCCCACAGGGCGCCGGGGCCGGCCGCGGCCGACTCGTCGTACTCCTGGTACGGGGCCTTGGCCATCGGTACGAGGAGCCCGTGCGCGCCGTCCACCGCTTCGCTCAGCGGCGAGCGCTCGGGGGCGACGGCGACGACGGTGCAGCCGCGCCGGTAGGCCTGCTCGGAGAGGACCGCGAGGCCGGGCTCGGTTCCGTCGGTGGTGGCGATGAGCAGCAGGTCGACGGGACCGGCCCAGCCGGGCAGGGCCCAGCGCAGGGCCCCGGCGGCGTGCGCGACGCCCGTCGGGTGCAGCCGGATGACGGGCGCGGAGGCTCCGGCGAGCGCGCCGAGCAGATCGGCGACCCCGGTGGCGGCGGTGCCGGGACCGGCGATGAGCACCGCGCGGGGGCGGCCGTCGGGGCGCAGGTCGGCGAGGCCGGCCTCGGTGGCGTGCCGGGCCGCGGTGCGTACCCGGGCGCCGGCATCGGCGGCACCGCGGAGCAGACCGCGGCGGTCGGCGCGGGCGAGATCGTCAGGTGCGTCGAGGAGTGACTCGTCGAGCATGGCGGCCTCCGGCTATGTCTGTGACGGAACCTGTGTGGGACGGAACCAGTCTCGGCGTTTGCGCGGGGTGGCGGTAGGAGGCTCAGGCGGGACGGCGTGCCTCGTCGACGAGGAGTACCGGGATGCCGTCGCGGACCGGGTAGGCGAGACCGCAGTCCTGGCCGGTGCAGATCAGCTCGGGGGTGGTCTCGTCTGCCGACTTGTCGTCCAGGGGCGAGTGGCAGGCGGGGCAGGCGAGGATCTCCAGCAGGCCGGCTTCGAGCGGCATGGGGTGGTTCCCTTCGGGGATGTGGATCGGGCCAGGTCAGCCTACCGCCGAGTCGCCTCCGGTGAGGGGTGGAGCTGGTGCTCCACTGGGACCGGGGGGGGGCGGCTCGGCGGTGCGGGTGGGGATCGGGTGCGGGTCCGCTGCTGGGGCTCCGCCCCAGGCCCCGCGCCTCAAACGCCGGCGGGGCTGAATTTTGGCTAGGGTCCGGCCGGCCCTCCGGCTGGATTGGGCTGGAGGCGGCCCCGGCCCTGCCGGCTGTATTGGCGGTGGGGCTGGGATTTGACTGGGGGCCGCCCGGCCGTGCCGGATGGATTGGGCTGGGCACGGCCCAGGCCCTGCCGGCTGGATTCGCGGTGGGGCTGGGATTTGACTGGGGGCCGGCCGGCCCTGCCGGCTGGGTTGGGATCAGGTGCGGATGAGGGACAGGACCTCGTCGCGGATCTTGGTGAGGGTGGCCTGGTCGCGGGCTTCCACGTTGAGGCGGAGGAGGGGCTCCGTGTTGGAGGCGCGGACGTTGAACCACCAGTCGGTGGTGGTTGCGGTGAGGCCGTCCAGTTCGTCCAGGGTGACGCCCTCGACGGCTCCGTAGGTCTCCTTGACGGCGGCGAGGCGGCCCGCCTGGTCGGCGACGGTGGAGTTGATCTCGCCTGAGCCCGCGTAGCGGTCGTAGGAGGAGACCAGGGCCGAGAGGGGGCCGTCCTGGCCCGCGAGGGCCGCCAGGACGTGGAGCGCGGCGAGCATGCCGGTGTCCGCGTTCCAGAAGTCCTTGAAGTAGTAGTGCGCCGAGTGCTCGCCGCCGAAGATGGCGCCGGACTTGGCCATCTCCTCCTTGATGAAGGAGTGGCCGACGCGGGTGCGGACGGGGGTGCCGCCGTTCTCGCGGACGACCTCGGGCACGGACCAGGAGGTGATCAGGTTGTGGATCACGGTGCCGGTGCCACCGTTGCGGGCCAGTTCGCGGGCCGCGACCAGGGCGGTGATGGCGGACGGGGAGACGCCCTCGCCGCGCTCGTCGACGATGAAGCAGCGGTCGGCGTCGCCGTCGAAGGCGATGCCGAGGTCGGCGCCCTCGGACAGCACGCGCTCCTGGAGGTCGACGATGTTGTTCGGGTCGAGGGGGTTGGCCTCGTGGTTGGGGAAGGTCCCGTCCAGCTCGAAGTACATCGGGACCAGGTCCAGCGGCAGGCCCGTGAAGACGGTGGGGACGGTGTGCCCGCCCATGCCGTTGCCCGCGTCGACGACGACCTTGAGCGGGCGGACGGCCGTGAGGTCGACCAGGCCCTTCAGGTGGTCGGCGTAGCCGGCGAGGGTGTCCTGCTCGGTGACGGTGCCCGGGACGGTGCCGGCGGGGATCGCCGGGGCGCCCTCGTCGCTCCACTTCTCGGCGAGCTCGCGGATCGTGGAGAGGCCGGTGTCCTGGCCGACCGGGGCGGCGCCGGCCCGGCAGAGCTTGATGCCGTTGTACTGCGCCGGGTTGTGCGAGGCGGTGAACATCGCGCCGGGCAGGTCCAGCTTGCCGGAGGCGTAGTACAGCTGGTCGGTGGAGCACAGCCCGATGAGGGTGACGTCGACGCCGCGGGCGGCCGCGCCGCGGGCGAAGGCGGCGGACAGGGCCGGGGAGGAGGGCCGCATGTCGTGGCCGATGACGATGGCCTGAGCACCGGTCACCTCGATGAAGGCGGCACCGAACAGCTCGGCCAGGTGCTCGTCCCACTCGTCCGGCACGACGCCTCGTACGTCGTACGCCTTGACGATGTTCGAAAGATCGGTGGCCACTGCCTGCCCTCCGTAAAGGTGATGTGCGGTGAGGCAAACCTACCGTGCACGCAGTGCGGCTCTTCAGATCAACGGACTGTCAGGAATCCGGCGAACGCAGGACGCGCAGGTGACCGCGCCGGGTCTCCCCGGTGCCGGGACCACCCTGGCCGGAGCCGCCCGCACCCGCCGCGCGCTCCGGCGGACGGGCCGCCTCGCGGACGGCGTTCGCCAGGGCTTCGAGATCGTCACCCGTGGGACGCGAGGGCGCCGACCCGTCGGTGAGGCGTACGACGTCCCAGCCGCGCGGGGCGGTCAGGCGCTCCGAGTGCTCGGCGCAGAGGTCGTAGCAGTGGGGTTCGGCGTAGGTGGCGAGCGGGCCGAGAACTGCGGTCGAATCGGCGTAGACGTACGTCAGAGTCGCGACGGCAGGGCGGCCGCACGCGGTGCGCGAACAGCGACGTACAAGGCTCACGACGTTGGACGGTACCGCACTCTTGACCGGGCCGCGACGACTCTCCCCCGGCCGCTCCCCCGTGTCGTCCCATCTCCCCCGCCCCGGCACGGATGTGCGGGCTACCCTGCGGGGGTGACGGACAGCACTCTGCCTCCCCCTCCCGCGCCCCCGGCCGCCTCCCTGCCCGGCGGGTCCCCCGCCGGTGAGCCACGGGTACGGCGGCGCGACCGGCACGGGCGCGGGATGCGCGGGCCGGTGGCCCCTCCGCAGGTACCGCTGTCGGCGAGCCGCGGGGAACTCTTCGGGGACCTCGTACGGGACTCCGTGGAGCGGCTGGAACGGCGCTGGCCGCAGCTGGCCGACGTGGAGTTCATGATCGGCGACGTGCCGGGGGCGCCGGGCGGGGTGGAGACCGGCTGGAACGACGAGGCGGTGCCGCTCGGGGCGATGGCCGAGGCGGGGGGTGGGCGGCCCGCGCGGATCGTGGTGTTCCGGCGGCCCGTGGAGATTCGGGCGAAGTCTCGGGACGAGCGGGCGATGCTGGTGCACGAGATCGTGGTGGAGCAGGTCGCGGAGTTGCTTGGGCTGTCGCCCGAGACGGTGGATCCGCGGTACGGGTCGGACTAGGTCCGGGGTGTGTCGGCCTGGCCTGGCCGTGGCCATGGCCCGGGATCTGGCGGGCCCGGAGCGGCCCCGGCCCCGGCCCCTGATTGCGTCGGCCCGGTCGACCCGCGTCGGCGGTGTGGGAGGTGGGCCCTGCGGGGCTGTCCCCTACCCGCCCTTCCACCGTTCCCCGGGCTCCGCCCGGACCCGCGCCTCAAGCGCCGGCGGGGCTGAAAGGACCTGGGGCTCCGCCCCAGACCCCGGTCCTCAAACGCCGGACGGCTGGAATTGCTGCGCCCAGGCACCCGCGCCTCAAACGCCGGGCGGGTGGATTCGCTGCGGCCAGGCACCGGTCTTCGAACGCCGGACAGCTGGAATTGCTGCGCCCAGGCACCCGCGCCTCGAACGCCGGGCGGGTGGAATTGCTGCGCCCAGACCCCGGTCCTCAAGCGGCGGATGGCTGGAAATGCTGCGCCCGGACACCCGCACCTCGGGTGGGGGTTACTGGGTCAGGACCGTGAGGTTTTGGGTGGCCTTGGGGACGGAGACCGTGGAGTGGTCGTCCGTGAGGGTTTGGGTGGTGAACATGGGGATGCCGTCGCGGGGGATCGTCAGGGTGCGGGAGGCGTGGACGGGGCCGCCGGAGAGGGTTTCCACCGTGAGGGCGTAGGCGCCCTTGCCGCCTGCCGGGGCGAGGGTCAGGGTTTGGGTGGTGCCGCCCTTGACCGTGACTTCCTGGGTGGCGGGTTCGCCGCCGTCCGTGCCCGGGGAGGCCGTGACCTTGACCTTCGCGTCGGCTCCGGGCGGGGCCGTGAGGGACAGGAGGGTGGCGTTCGCCTCGGGGCGGTTGTCCGCGACGGTGGCCCGGGTGCCGACGGGGGCGGCGGCCTGGATGAAGCCGGTCTCCTGCTTGGCTCCGGTGCCGCGGACCACCCGCAGGGCGGCGACCACCGGGACGACGGGCTTCTTGGGGTCGGCCGGGGAGAGGATCAGGGAGCCGGCCTCGCCGCGGGTGACGTCCTTGAGGTCGAGGCTCGCGGTCATGCCGGCCTTGACGTGGATCTGCTCGCTGCCCGCGGGGCTGATCGAGCCGGTCGGCCCGGCCAGCTTCACGGTGAGGTCCGCGTCCTCCTCGCCGGGGGCGAAGGCGACGAGCCGTACGGAGGTGGCGTCCGCCGGGATGCCCGGCATGACCAGGGTCCCCGCCGGGTCCACGGAGGCGGGCAGCCAGTCGGAGCCGACGCCCTCCTCGCCCGCCTGGGCGGTGGCGCCGACCCGGCCCGCGCGGGTCGTGACGTGGGCGGTGACGTCGGCGAGCTGGGCGCCGGGGGCGAGGGAGGCCAGGGAGATGGCCTTGCTGGACTTCGGGTCGATGCGGATGTTCTCGCTGGTGCCCGCTTCGGCCTTGACCGCGCCGTCCGGGCCGAACAGCTTGATGTCCACCACGGCCGCGGTGTCGTCGGGGTTGGTGAGGTGGACGTAGTCCTCGCGGCCCTTGGCGGTGCTCGTGCCGGGGAACCAGAAGTCGGTGCCGGGCGCGGTGCAGCCGACGCCGAGGAGGCCGCGCGTGCGGCCGACGGAGACCACGGTGGTCTGCTGCGCGCTCCAGCCGGGGGCGAGGAACCCGTCGGCGACCCCGCTGAGCGCGGGGGCCTCGGCGCCGGAGGCCTTGGCGCCGACGGGCTTGCCGGGCTCCTTGAGTTCCAGGACGGGCTTGGCTTCCTTGGTCGCGCCCAGCAGCCGGGCCGTGCCCTTGGCGCCGGGGGCGGCCGCGCCCGGGGTGATAGCCGTGTACAGGGTCTCGGCGATGTCGGAGGTGCTGGGGGCGGGGCACACCAGCAGGGACCGCTCGACGGGCATCCGGGCCGCCGGCTTGCCCTGCGCGGCCGTGGAGGCCCCGTCGGCGGCCGGTGCGGTGAGGGTGGCGAGGCCGGTGACGGCGGCCAGGGCGGCCGTGACGGCGGCCAGCGTGAGGGGTACGCGCTGCTTCACTGCTGGGGGCTCCCGTCCGGACGCGGGGCGTGCTGCCCGCCCTGCTGACCGTCGTGCTGGCCGTAGGTGTCGTACGTGGGGTCGTAGGCGGGGTCGTACGTGTCGGAGCCTTCGTAGGGCTCGGGGTGCTGCTGGTAGGGCTGGTACGGCTGCTCGTAGCCGGGGTGGGGCTGGTACGGCGGCTGCTGCTGCTCGTACGTGTACTGGTCGTACTGCTGCGGCTGCTGCTGGTCCTGGCCGCCGTAGGCGTAGCCGCCCTGGTCTCCGTACGCCGGCTGCTGGTAGGCGTACGCGTCCTCGCCGTACACCGGCTGCGCCGGGATCTGCGCGTACGGGTCGGCCGCGACGGCCGCCTCCGCGGGGGCCGAGCCGGCCGGGGTCTCCTGCTCGGACTGCTCGGACTGCTCGCGCAGCCGGCGGGCCCGGCGGCCTTCGCCGGCCTCCTCGGCGGCGGGGGCCTCCTCCTCGGGCAGGTCGTCGTCGAGGCGGGCGCGGCGGCCCGGCAGGGCCATCACCAGCAGCACGAGGGCGAGCAGGCCCTGGGCCCAGTGCCAGGCGGTCCGGGTGAGGGCGTCCTCGTGGACGAGGTCGAGCTGGCCGGCGTCCGCGGGGAGCTCGAAGCCCTGCGCCCAGCCGTCGAGCGTCCTGGCCTTGAGCGGCTTGCCGTCGAGGGTGGCCCGCCAGCCGGCGTCCGCCCGGTCGGCGATGCGCAGGACGCGTCCTGACTCGCCGGCCGGGATCTTGGTGTGCGCTTCGACGGGGCCGGAGGCGACGGGGATGGGCGCCTCTCCGGGCTTGCCGGAGACGATGACGGTGCGGGCGACCTGCCGGTCGAGGCGCCACAGGGCGCTGCCTTCGAGCTTGCTGAGGCGGCTGAGGCCGGGGGTGGCGTCGAGGACGCGGCCGATTTCCTGGGGGGCGCCGTCGCGGACCAGGACGTAGCGGATGGCGAAGCCGCCGAGCTGGTCGGTCTGGTCGGCGCCGGAGCCGGCGACGAGGCTGGAGACCACCTTGTCGAGGCGGGGGTCGCTGCCGGCCCGGTCGGCGAGTTCGGCGTCGCCGAGCCGGCCGCCGGAGCCGCGGACCAGGCTGTACGAGAGGGCGGCCGGGGAGTCCGCGCCGATGACGAGGGTGCGGGCCTGGTCGCGGGTGCCGCTCTCCTCGGCGACGAAGGCGGGGACCTGGACGGGGTCGCGGCGCTCCAGCGGTCCGGCGGCTCCGCTGAGCATCCAGCCGGCCGCGCCGGCGAGCGGGCCGACGGCGGCGGCGAGCGCGATCAGGGCGGCGAGGGGCTGGCGCCAGCCGAAGCTGCGTGCGGCGACGCGTTCCTTGGCCCCGTCGGCGCCGATGACGGCGGCGGCCAGCAGGGCGAGTCCGTAGACGAGGGTGGCGGGGCCGGACCAGGTGGTGCGGTTGACGAGGACGGCCAGTGCGAGCGCGGCGAGCGCGGTGGCCCAGGCGGTGCGTACGGCGGACTGCCGGTCGGTGCGCAGCAGGGCGGCCAGGGCCGCGAGGACGATGCCGAGGAGGAGCAGGCCGCCCGCGGTGCGGGGGCCGCCGGGGCTGAGGCCGAGCAGGTCCAGGGCGGTGGCCGAGCCGGCTCCGTAGGGCAGTCCGGCCTCGCGCAGGAGCTTCGCGGGGTGGGTGAGCAGGCTCAGCGACCAGGGGGCGAGGACGAGGAGGGGGACACCGAGCGTCGCGAGGAAGCGAGGCCCGTACGTCTTCCACTGCGCGCGGCGCAGGACCAGCGCGGCGGCTCCGAGGAGCGCGGCGAGCGGCCAGACGACGGGGGTGAAGGCGGTGGCCAGGGTCAGCAGGAGGGTGTAGGTCCAGGCGGAGCGCCAGCTGCCCTCCCCTTCGCCGCGTCCGAAGGCGGTGACGGCGGAGCGGGCGATGAGCGGGAGCAGGATCGCGAGGACGGCGGTGCCCAGGCGGCCGCCGGCGAGGGCTCCGGTGACGGCGGGGAGGAAGGCGTAGGCGACGGCGGCCCAGGCGCGCAGCAGCCTGGATTCCACCAGTGGCCGGGAGGCGAAGTAGGCGGTGAGTCCGGCGAGCGGGACCGAGCAGACGAGCAGCAGGGTCAGGGCGGCGTTGGTGGAGCCGAGGAGCAGGGTGGAGAGGGCGCCGAGGACGGCGAGGTAGGGCGGTGCTCCGGCGGTGGTGCCGGTGCCGACGGGCTGCCAGTCGTCGGCGTAGACCCGCCAGAGGTCGAGTCCGCCGTCGGGGGCGGGGAGCAGGGCTCCGCCCATGAGGGAGCCGCTGCCGAGGAGGGAGCGGCAGGCGATGACGGAGACGAGCAGGAGGAGCGCGAAGAGGACGGGTGCGGGCTTGCGGGCGATCCGCTTGAGGCGCGCGAACTGTTCGATCTCCAGGTAGTCGGCGTCGTCCCCGCCGGGTCCCGATTCGACGGCTCCGCCGTGCCGGCCGGCGGTGGCGGCCTCGGTGTCGCCGTCGGCGCCGAAGTAGCCCGCGAGCTGTTCGGCGTTGGCGCGCAGGCTGGCGCCGGGCGGCGGGAAGAGGGGGCGCAGTTCCTTGGCGGGGACGGCCGCGCGGCCCCTGCGGCGGCGGGCTCCGAGGATCCGGCCGGGGCGCAGGAGGGTGGCGAGGAGGCCGGTGATCTCGTCGACGGCCTGTCCGGGGGCCTTGCCGACGAGGTAGGCGAGGGCGCGCAGGACGGTGCCGAAGAGGATGCGCAGCAGGACGTACGGGAGGGCGCGGCCGGGGCTGTTGGCCAGCATCGTGTAGACGGCGCCGGCCTTGTCGACGCGGTGCGGGCTGGCGGCGGAGCGGCCGACGCAGTCGACGGTGCGGCGTTCGCGGGCGGAGGCCTCGGCGTGCCGCAGGACGGCGTCGGGGGCGATGAGGACGGAGTGGCCGGCGCTCTGGACGCGCCAGCACAGGTCGACGTCGTCGCGCATGAGGGGCAGTCGGCGGTCGAAGCCGCCGAGGGCGTCGTAGACGTCGCGGCGGATCAGCATGCCGGCGCTGGAGACGGAGAGCACGGGCTGGACCTGGTCGTGCTGGCCCTGGTCCTGTTCGCGCCGGTCGAGGCCGGTCCAGCGGCGGCCGCTGCGGGCGATGGTGACGCCGACTTCGAGGAGCTGCTTCTTGTCGTACCAGCCGCGCAGCTTGGGGCCGATGACGGCGGCGTCGGGGTTCTCGTCCGCGACGCGCAGCAGTTCGGCGAGGGCGTCGGGCTCGGGTGCGCAGTCGTCGTGGAGCAGCCAGAGCCACTGGACGGGTTCGCCGTGGGGCAGGTCGGGGAGGTCGTACGTCTCGTCGCGCCAGGTGCGGCTGACGGGGTCCCAGCCGGAGGGGCGCTTGAGGTACGGGAGTTCCTCGGGGGTCAGCGTGCCGGCGGTGCGGGCGGCTTCGTCGACGGCGGCGCCGAAGCCGGTGCGGCGGGCGAGGTGCAGAACGCGGTCTTCGCCGAGGGCCTCGCCGAGCAGGCGCGCGGAGTCGTCGGCGCTGCCGGTGTCGGCGGCGATGTGGCTCTGGGCGGGGCGTTCCTGGCCGAGGAGTCCGGCGAGGGTCCGGGGCAGCCAGCGGGCGCCGTCGTGGGCGACGAGGACCGCGGTGACGACGTGCCGGGGGAACTCTGGTGCGGCGGCAGCCTGGTGGGAGGCGCTCGACTGGCTGTGCAGGGACATCGCGGTACGGGCCCTCCGGCCGGGGGTCCGGGGGTGGTGTGCCCTCGGAGGCTGCTGGACAGCGCCCCACCCTAACGGCTGGGAACACAGCGGTCCGCCTCCTGCGGGGAAGGTGCAGGAGGCGGACCGTTTGCTCTGCTCGATGCCGTGCTGGTCGTGCCGTTCGCGGTAGTGCGGTTTGTGCCGGTGCGTGCACTTCGGCCGCTGCCGTGCGTGAGGCCCGGTGCACAGGGGGCTATGTCCTCGGCCCTGCCGGTGGACGTCCGGGCTCTGCCCGTGGACATCTCGGCCCTGCCGGTGGATATGCCGTCGGTCGCGTCGTCGGAGGTGCGGTCGGAGGTGCGGTCGGATATGCCGTGGGCCGTACCGCGGGCGGTACCTGGGGCCCTGCCGTGGGCGCCGTTCGGTGCGCGCCGTGGGCGCTTCAGACGGCGGCCTTCTTCAGACGTCGTCGTTCGCGCTCGGACAGTCCGCCCCAGATGCCGAATCGCTCGTCGTTGGCGAGTGCGTACTCAAGGCATTCGGATCGGACCTCGCAGGCGAGGCAGACCTTCTTGGCCTCGCGGGTCGAGCCGCCCTTCTCGGGAAAGAAGGACTCGGGGTCGGTCTGGGCGCAGAGAGCTCGCTCCTGCCATCCGAGCTCTTCGTCCGCCTCCTCGACCAGCAGTTCCTGAACCAGCTCGGTCATGTGCGCCCCTCGCTCTGTCTGTGCGTCCCCGTGGTCATGTCGTCACTCATCGCTACGTAACGACACGAGTGAAATTACAAGTGCGGGGCTCCAGCGCAGTCAAGCCGAGATCTGCTATTGGGCCCCTTATTCACTCTGCGGAACCAAGCCTATGCAGAAAGTGTTCATATCGCCAAAAATCGTGACACATGCCACACGTGTCACAAGCGGGACTCCCTCCCCCGTAGTCGACGCGTCACTCTGTGGTGGGGTTCCGATCCGGCCGAAGAAGCGGCGCAGATCACATTTCAGCCACAGAACGACATCGCACGACTTTGCGGGTTTGAGAGTCGCCACAGCGGACTGCAAAGGCGACTTGCAGCGCCACCTCCCCCGAGATCGACTGCACAAACCTTTCTCCGGGCACGGTAACCGGATGAGGTGAAACTTTTCTACCAAATCGGACATTGGGTTGACAGTCCGGCCCCCTACCGGGTCTTCTTGTAGCCATGTCAGCGCCCTCAGCCGCCACCTGGACCCCCATTCGTGGGTTCCTGTGCGCTGCCCAGGTTCGCTGTTGCTGTTGCAGCTGTTGATGCCTCGTGAGCTTCGGCTCCCTGAGCTCCAGCTCGCCCCCACAGCAACCGCCGCACGACTGACATCCGTCGAGGAACCCCCCGATGAACAGCATCAGCACCCTGAACACCACCCCCACCACCGCGCCCGTCGCCCCTGCGATGGTCGAGAGCGACCTCCAGATCGCCGGCGACATCCTCTCCGTCCAGCACCTCCTGCAGCCCGCCCGCGAGCACCCGGCCACCGTCGCCGAGTTCGTGGGCCTCGCGCGTTCCATCGCCGCCGACCGCTCCGAGTGGGAGCACCTGGTCCAGTACGACGCCACGAGCCGCTGGTACCACCGGCTGCGCACCGGCCCCGGCTACGAGGTCTGGCTCCTGAGCTGGGTTCCCGGCCAGGGCAGCGGCCTGCACGACCACGGCGCCTCCTCCGGCGTGCTGACCGTCCTGGAGGGCGAGCTCACCGAGCGCACCGCCCGCGGGACGCTCACCCTCGGCGCCGGCTCCCAGCGCGTCTTCGCCCCCGGCTACGCCCACGAGGTCCAGAACGACAGCCTCGACGGGGCCGTCAGCCTGCACGTGTACTTCCCCGGCCTGACCGAGATGCCGATGCACAGCTGCTCTCCGGCCCGGCCCGAGGCCCTCTCCGTCTAGCACCGCGGATCGCCTGACAGACTGCCCCACATGCGCATTGTTGTTCTGGCCGGCGGCATCGGCGGCGCCCGTTTCCTCCGCGGTCTCCAGTCCGCGGTTCCCGACGCGGACATCACGGTCATCGGCAACACCGGTGACGACATTCACCTGTTCGGGCTCAAGGTCTGCCCCGACCTGGACACCGTGATGTACACCCTCGGCGGTGGCATCAACGAGGACCAGGGCTGGGGCCGCACCGACGAGTCCTTCACCGTCAAGGAGGAACTCGCCGCGTACGGGGTCGGACCGACCTGGTTCGGCCTCGGCGACCGCGACTTCGCCACCCACATCGTCCGTACGCAGATGCTCGGCGCGGGCTACCCGCTCAGCGCCGTCACCGAGGCCCTCTGCGACCGCTGGCAGCCCGGCGTCCGGCTGCTCCCCATGTCCGACGACCGGGTCGAGACCCACGTCGCGATCACCGACACCCAGAGCGGTGAACGCCGGGTCGTCCACTTCCAGGAGTACTGGGTCCGCATGCGCGCCGCGGTGGACGCCGAGGCCGTCGTACCCGTGGGCGCCGAACAGGCCAAGCCCGCGCCCGGCGTCCTGGAGGCCATCGCGGCCGCCGACGTGATCCTCTTCCCGCCGTCCAACCCCGTGGTGTCGGTGGGGACCATCCTCGCCGTACCCGGCATCCGCGAGGCCGTGGCCGCCGCCCCGGCTCCCGTCGTGGGGCTCTCCCCCATCGTCGGGGGCGCTCCCGTACGCGGCATGGCCGACAAGGTGCTGGCCGCCGTGGGCGTCGAATCCACCGCCGCGGCCGTCGCCCTGCACTACGGCACCGGGCTGCTCGACGGCTGGCTCGTCGACACCGCCGACGCGGACGCCGTCGCCGAGGTGGAGGCCGCCGGCATCACCTGCCGGGCGGTCCCGCTGATGATGACTGACCTGGCCGCCACGGCCGGGATGGCGCGGGCCGCGCTGGAACTGGCGGAGGCCTCCCGGTGACCGCCCCGCACGGGCCCTCGTACGAGGTCCGGGCCCTCGGCGGGATCCCGGAGGTGCGCCCGGGCGACGACCTGGCCGCGCTGATCGCGGCCGCCGCCGGCCCGGAGCTGCGCGACGGCGACGTCCTGCTCGTCACCTCGAAGATCGTCTCCAAGGCGGAGGGCCGGATCGTCCGCGCCGATTCCCGCGAGGAGGCGATCGACGCCGAGACCGTACGGGTCGTCGCGCGCCGGGGAACGCTGCGGATCGTGGAGAACCGGCAGGGCCTGGTCATGGCCGCGGCCGGAGTCGACGCCTCGAACACCGAGGCCAGCACCGTCCTGCTGCTGCCCGAGGACCCCGACGCCTCCGCCGCCGCGATCCGCGCGGGACTGCGGGAGCGGCTCGCCGTGGACGTCGGCGTCGTCGTGACGGACACCTTCGGGCGCCCGTGGCGCACCGGACTCACCGACGTGGCGATCGGCGCCGCGGGCGTACGCGTCCTGGACGACCTGCGCGGCGGCACCGACGCCCACGGCAACCCGCTGAGCGCGACGGTCGTCGCGACCGCCGACGAGCTGGCCGCCGCCGGCGACCTGGTCAAGGGCAAGGCCGAGGGCCTGCCCGTGGCGGTGGTGCGCGGCCTGGCGCACGTCCTCGCCGAGGGCTCCTCGGCCGCCGACCTGGTGCGCTCGCCCGCCGACGACATGTTCCGGCTGGGCACCTCCGAGGCGGTACGGGAAGCCGTGACGCAGCGGCGTACCGTACGGGCCTTCACCTCCGAGCCGGTCGACCCCGGCGCGGTGCGCCGCGCGGTCGCCGCGGCCGTGACGGCCCCGGCCCCGCACCACACCACACCGTGGCGGTTCGTCCTCCTTGAGTCGGCCGGCGCGCGGCTGGAACTGCTGGACGCGATGCGCGACGCCTGGATCGAGGACCTGCGGCGGGACGGGAAGTCCGAGGAGTCCATCGCGAAGCGGGTCCGGCGGGGCGACGTCCTGCGGGCCGCGCCCTACCTGGTGGTGCCCTGCCTGGTCACCGACGGCGCGCACGACTACGGGCACGCGCGGCGGGACGCGGCGGAGCGGGAGATGTTCGTCGTGGCGATGGGCGCCGGCGTACAGAACTTCCTCGTCGCGCTGGCCGGGGAACGGCTGGGCTCCGCATGGGTGTCCTCGACGATGTTCTGCCGGGACGTGGTGCGCAAGGTGCTCGGGCTCCCCGAGGGCTGGGACCCGATGGGTGCGGTGGCCGTCGGGCACGCCGCGGTCGCCCCGGCCGAGCGGGCCGCCCGGGCGGCGGAGGAGTTCATCGAGGTCCGGTGACCCTCGCGGGCCGCTCCCTCACAGCTTGCCGATGTCCCCCCGGGGCATCCGGGGAGCCCGGCGGGGCGGAGCCCCGCCGGCCAGCAGGACCAGGCGGGCGGCGCGGTGGCGCTGGCCCGCGTAGGGGGCGAGGAGCTCCAGCATGGCGGCGTCGTCGGCGTCCCGGTCCCCGGCCAGCGCGTAGCCGATGATGCCGGGCAGGTGGAGGTCGCCGGTGGTGACCGCGTCGGGGGCGCCGTTGCTGCGCTGCAGGGTCTCGGCGGAGGTCCACGGGCCGATGCCGGGGACCGCCTCCAGGCGGGCGGTGGCCGCCGGCAGGTCCATGGCGGCGGCCTCTTCCAGGCGGGCGGCGAGGCGGGCCGCGCGGACGATGGTGGCGGAGCGCTTGGAGTCGACTCCGGCCTTGTGCCAGTCCCAGGAGGGGATGAGGGTCCAGGTGCGGGGGTCGGGCATGACGTAGAGGTCCGGGGGCCGGGTGTCGTCCGGGCCCGTGGCCGTGGCCGTCCCCGGACCGGGGGCCGGTTCGCCGTACTGGCGTACCAGGCGGCGCCAGGCGCGGTACGCCTCGTCAGCGGTGACCTTCTGTTCCAGGACCGTCGGGATCAAGGACTCCAGCACCAGGCCGGTACGGGTCAGCCGCAGGCCGGGACGGCGGCGGTGGCTGGCGTGCACGAGCCTGTGCCGGGGGACGAAGCCGGAGGAGTCGTCGGCGGAGCCGAGCAGCTCGGGCAGAGCCTCGAGGATCCAGTCGGCGCCGGGGCCCCAGGCGGTGGCGGTCACCCCGACGCCGTCGCCGGCGCGCGCGACCCGGAGCGTGGCCGGGCCGGCCGGGGTCCTCGTGGCGCGCCAGACGGCTCCCGCGGTGGCGCGGAAGGTGGGGTCGGCGGGGCCGCGCCTGAGGGGGCCGAGGGTGAGGCCGAGGTCCAGGGGGCCGGGTGGGGTCCAGGTGCGGGTGGCCGTGCCGGGGGTGGGGGTCGGGGGTTGGCCCGGGCCCTTGCCCGTGCCCGGGGGCGGGGGCGGGGGCAGGGTGGTGCGGCCTCCGCGGATCGCGGTGCGGGTGAGGGGGTCGTAGCGGCCGGCCATGCCTCGAGCGTAGCCCTGCGGGGCTGTCCCCTACCCGCCCTTCCACCGTTCCCCGGGCGCTGCCCGGACCCCGGTCCTCAAACGCCGGACGGGCTGAAGAGGGGTACCGGGCTGCGCACGGACCCCCCGGGGCTCCGCCCCAGACCCCGCGCCTCAAACGCCGGCGGGGCTGAGGGTGCCCCGGGCGCTGCCCGGACCCGCGCCTCAAGCGCCAGCCGGGCTGGGAGTGCCCCTGGGCGCTGCCCGGAGCCCCGTCCTCAAGCGCCGGACAGGCTGGGGAGGGGTACCGGGCTGCGCCCGGACCCCCTGGGGCTCCGCCCCAGACCCCGCGCCTCAAACGCCGGCGGGGCTGGATTTAGCCGGCGTCAGTCTGAACGTGCAGACCGCATCAACGAAAACTCAGCCCCTCCGGCGTTTGAGGAGCGGGGGCCCGGGGGCTGGCCCCCGGCAACGGCGCCGCACCCGGAAACGGGGTCCGGGCAGAGCCCGGGGAACGGGCGAAGGGCGGGTAGGGGACCTCGCCCCGCAGGGCCCACCCACCCGCACCCGCCCACCAGGCCCCGCGCCGGGACGGCCGTGACGACAACCCCGACCGGCCACCGCCGGACGGAGTCCGCCGCAGCGACGCGAAGCCCGCGCAGCGGTGCGAGCGGCGCGTCGAAAAGGTGCCCGCGCAGCGGTGCGAGCGGAGCGTCAAAAGAGGAAGGTACGGGCTTCAGGGGCGGCCCTGGAGTTTGGCTGAGGCGGTTCGGGTGGGGGGGAGTTGGCCGTAGAGGAGGCGGCCGGGGCATTCCGTGGCGAAGCCGTCGCGGTGGCCCGAGATGACGTTCAGGCGGACGTTGCTGCCCTTCGCGTAGAGGTTGCCGCCGCCCGAGCGGAGGGTGGTCTTCGCGCGGGGGTCCGCTCCGAAGAGGCCGAGCTTCCAGGCCGTGAGGCGGGCCACCGCGTCGACGGCCGCCTTGGGCGGGGCCGTGGAGGTGAAGGTGCCGATGACGGCGACGCCCATGCTGTCGGTGTTGAAGCCCATGGTGTGCGCACCGAGCACCGCCTTGGCGACTCCGCCCGCCCGGCCCTCGTAGACGGTGCCGCACTTGTCGACGGCGAAGTTGTAGCCGATGTCCCGCCAGCCGCTGCTGACCACGTGGTAGCGGTACAGGCTGCGCAGGACCGCCGGGGCGTCCTTGCAGGCGTAGTTGTTGCCGGAGGCGGTGTGGTGGACGAAGGCGGCCTTGACCGTGTTCGTGTAGACGAAGCCCTTCTCGCGCAGGTTCTCGTCCGCGCCCCAGCCCAGCCGGGTGACGATCTTCGGGCGCGGGCCGATGTACGGGGCGGCCGCGAGCGCCTCGTCGGCGAGGACCGCGTCGGCGGTGGAGTCGGCCTTGTTGAGGGCGGGGATCTCCTGGGCGCCCAGGGGGGCCATGGGGACGTTGGCGGAGGAGGACTCGGCCATCTCCATGGTCATGCCGGGGAGGAGGGCCAGCTCGCCCTTGTCGTCGTCGTCGACGGCGACGGGCGCGGCGTCCGGACCGCCGTTCTTCGCGTCCGACGGGGGGCGGGTCGTGTCTCCCGGGTCGACCAGTTCGATGTGCATGCCGGTGGGGAGCCCGCTGCTCACCGCGCGGCCGCCGGGTTCCGCCTGGACCCGGACCTCGATGCCGTCGGACTGGCCGACCCACAGGGGGGCCGTGCTGCCGCGGACGCGGCCGGTGCCCCGTTCCGCCGTGCCGGGGTCGGCGGCGTGTTCGCTGTTGTGGGTGTCGACGTCCTGCCAGTCGGACCAGGCCGCCGTGGCGACGGAGCGGGTGCGGACCTGGACGCGGCCGTCGAGCTGGGTGTTCGCGTCGTCCCAGACGACGCCGACCAGCGCGAAGGTCTTGACCTCGCGGGCCGACAGGCCCTGGGTCTCGGGCAGCCGGGGCGAGGTGCTCATGCCGGGTACCCCGGTGGGGCGGTCCGCCGCGGGTCCCACGGGGACGAGCGGCAGGGACTGGGTGGATCCGGCGGGGGCCGCCGGGGCCGCGGGGGCCGCCGGTGCCGCCCCGGCCGATGACCGCGTCGCTGCCGGGTGGGCGAGGGCCGTGGAGGGGAGCGCGAGCGGCAGGGCCAGTGCGGCAGCCGTCGCGACGCCGATGGAGGAAGCAAGGAATGCACGCATGGAAAGGATGCTGGGGACTGCCGGGGGCGGGCGCCATCCGAGAACTGACGTGCCGTCCGGTCCGGGCGGCGATACCCCTCCCCCGTACGGGGGATCGTGCTGCGGCCGTACGGAGGAGGGGCGCGGGCCCGCCCGCGTAGGCTCTGGTCCGTGAACGCCACTGACCGCACCCCTGCCGACCTGCTGCGATCCGCGCTCGCCGCCGATCCCGGCCGCCCGCTCGTGACCTTCTACGACGACGCCACGGGCGAGCGCGTCGAATTGTCCGTCGCCACCTTCGCCAATTGGGTGGCCAAGACCGCCAATCTGCTCCAGGGCGACCTGGGCGCCGAGCCCGGCGACCGGCTCGCGCTGCTGCTCCCCGCGCACTGGCAGAGCGCCGTGTGGCTGCTCGCCTGCGCCTCCGTCGGGGTCGTGGCGGAGGTGGGCGGGGATCCGGCCGCCGCCGATCTGGTGGTGAGCGGGCCGGACACGCTGGAGGAGGCCGCCGCCTGCTCCGGGGAGCGGGTGGCGCTCGCGCTGCGGCCGCTGGGCGGGCGCTTCCCGCAGCCGCCGGCCGGTTTCGCCGATTACGCGGTGGAGGTGCCGGGGCAGGGCGACCGGTTCGCCCCCTTCCAGCCGGTGGACGCGGACGGCCCGGGCCTGGTGGTCGGCGGCGAGGAGCTCTCGTACGCGCGGATCTGCGAGCGGGCCCGCGAGGACGCGCGGAGGCTCGGCTTCGGCGAGGGTGCCCGGGTGCTGTCCCGGCAGGGCTACGACAGCTGGGAGGGCCTCTGCGCGGGGCTCTACGCGGCCCTGGCCACGGGCGGCTCCGTGGTGCTGTGCCGCAACGCCGGATCGCTTGCGGACGCGGCCCTGGCGCAGCGGATCGAGAGCGAGCGGGTCACCCACACGGCCTGATCCGGTCCGGCCCCGCCGTCACCCACACCGCCCAATGCCGGATCTGGGCTATTTGTCACCCGTATAGCCCTATACACGGCCGTGCCCCCGGGCCGCATCGGTGCCCCGGGGGCAGGATCGGCACAGGCCGTGCTCACCCGTACGGCCCGTACCGGTTCGGGTGAGGGGACGGAACGCGAGTGACCGACAGCGCGGGCATACCGGGCGGCACCGATGCGGCCGGAGGCGAACAGCCTCCGAACGGCCGCAAGCGGCGCCGCCTGCTGCGCTGGATCGGCGCCGGAACCGGCCTGCTGGCCGTCGTCGGGGCGGGCACGGGCTGGTGGATCTACGACAAGCTCGACGGGAACATCGCCGAGGACACCTCCGCCGCCGCCGAGCTGCGGCGCTACGACAAGGAGCGCCCGGTCCACCTGGCGGGCGGCGCGCAGAACATCCTGCTGATCGGCTCGGACTCGCGCACCGGTGCGGACAACGCCCGGTACGGGCAGGACAAGGGCACCCAGCGCTCGGACACCACGATCCTGCTGCACCTGCCGGCGGACCGGAAGAGCGCGACGGCGGTGTCGATACCGCGGGACCTGATGGCGGAGATACCCGCGTGCCTCAAACCCGACGGCAGCCGCACCAGCGAGCAGTTCGCCCAGTTCAACTGGGCCTTCGAATGGGGCGGCACCGCCTGCACGATCCGCACGGTGGAGGCGATGACCGGGATCCGGGTCGACCACCACATGGTGCTGGACTTCAGCGGCTTCAAGAAGATGGTGGACGCCATCGGCGGGGTGGAGGTGTGCCTGCGGCGGCCGGTGGACGACACCGAGGCCGAGCTGAAGCTGCCGGCGGGCCGGCAGACCCTCCAGGGCGAGCAGGCGCTGGGCTTCGTACGGGCCCGCCACAGCCTGGGCAACGGCAGTGACACCGAGCGGATGGAGCGCCAGCAGGCGTTCCTCGGGTCCCTCGTCAAGAAGGTGCAGAGCAACGGGGTGCTGCTGAACCCGGGACGGCTGTACCCGCTGCTGGACGCGGCGACCTCCTCGGTGACCACCGACCCGGGGCTGGCCTCGCTGCGCGGGCTCTACGAACTGGTCCGGGGCGTGCGCGACATCCCGACCGACCAGATCAAGTTCCTCACGGTGCCGCGCCGCCCGTACGCGGCCAACCTCAACCGGGACGAGCTGCGGCAGCCGGACGCCTCCCAGCTCTTCCAGCGGCTGCGGGCGGACGAGCCGCTCGCCATCGCCCCGCCCGAGGCCACGGGCACGCCCGCGCCGGCCACGCGCCCGGAGGGGGACCGGGAGGAGGCGGCGGCCGACGACAAGACGGACCGCACGCAGGACGGCGCGGAGGAGGGCACGGCGGACGGCACGCGTGCGGGCACCGGCGGGCGTCCGGGAACCGCTGAGCCCTCCGCCCCCGTCCCCACCTTCACCGGGACCACCGCCGGGGTGGCCGACTGCCGGTAAAGCAATCCCAAAAGCCGGTGCCCCGGCCGAGCTTGTTGGGGAGATTGCCCCGTTGTAAGTGCGTGGAATTCATCACCAGCATGGTTTGCGGCGAACCTGTCCGGATAAGGTGAGCGATCCGGCGCCCGGCCAGTACAGAGGCCTTGCGCCAGCAGCCGGATCGTTGACCGTGCGCCTGGGGGAGGCGCGTCGCGAAGCACCGACGGAGGATTCGAGCAAACCGTGGATGCGCAAAGCCGTGGACGGGCCGACGAGATCGACCCCGCAGATCAATGGGTACTCAACCCCCGCACCGGCAACTACGAGCTGCGACTGGAAGACACCGCTGCGCAAGCGCCGTCGCAGCGGTCCGCTCCCCGCGCGGCGCCCCGCAGGACCCCCGTTCCGCCCCGCTCCCCCGCCGCCCCGTCCCCCGGGGTTCCCGGGCCGCGCCGAGGTGACGCCCCGCCGCCCGGCGGCGGCCGGCGCGGCGGCCGTTCGCGCAAGATCGGCGGTGGCGGCCGCAAACGGGCCCTGACCATCACCGGCGGAACCCTGGCGGTGCTGCTGGTCGGCGGCTCGGTGGCGGGGTACCTCTACTACCAGCACCTGAACGGCAACATCCAGGTCACCGACATCGGCGACGCGGGCACCAGCGGCGGTTTCAAGAAGGACCAGCCGATCAACATCCTCGTCATCGGCACGGACAAGCGCAGCGGCGCGGGCAACGAGGGGTACGGGGACGCCGGCAGCGTCGGCCACGCCGATACGACGATCCTCTTCCACGTGTCGAAGGACCGCTCCAACGCGACGGCGCTGTCCATCCCGCGCGACCTGATCACCACCCTGCCGGTCTGCCCCACGAAGCAGCCGGACGGTTCGACGAAGGACATCCCCGGCGAGCGCGGGGCCCGCTTCAACACCAGCCTCGGGCAGGCGGGCCGCGACCCGGGCTGCACGATGCGCACGGTGAGGGAGCTCACCGGGATCCAGGTCGACCACTTCATGATGGCCGACTTCAACGCGGTGAAGAACCTGAGCACGGCGGTCGGCGGAGTGCCGGTCTGCGTGGCCAAGGACGTCAACGACAGGGACTCCAAGCTCAAGCTGACGGCGGGCGAGCACCGGCTGGAGGGCGAGCAGGCGCTGGCCTTCGTACGGACCCGGCACGCCTTCGGCAACGAGAGCGACCTCGACCGCATCAAGACGCAGCAGCAGTTCCTCAGTTCGATGATGCGCGAGATGAAGTCCAAGGAAACGCTGACCAGTCCGAAGAAGTTCTTCTCCCTCGCGGAAGCCGCCACGAAGTCGCTGAGCGTGGATTCGGGGATAGGTTCGATCGGAAAACTCACCGATCTCGCGGGCGAGTTGAAGAACATAGACCTCAAGAACATCACCTTCACCACGCTTCCGGTGCTCGACAATCCGGCGGAGAAGGTCAAAGCCACGGTGGTCGTCAATAAGGCGCAGGCCGACCCCCTGTTGCAGATGATCCGCGGGGACGTCTCCCTCACCGAGGTCGAGAAGAAGGAACAGGCGGCCAAGGACGCGGCGGACGCCGACGCGAAGGCGAAGTCGGACGCCCTGCTCCAGGGCAACCGCGCGGCGGCCAAGGACGTCCGGGTGGACGTGTACAACGGGAGCGGCAAGACCGGAGCCGCGTCGGGCACCCTGAACTGGCTGCAGAACACCAAGGGGGTGCCCAAGTCCAGCAACCTGGGCAACGCGCCCGCCAAGGTGGACACCACGCAGCTGGAGTACGCGCCCAACCAGGCCGACCAGGCACGGGCGTTGGCGGACATGATGGGCCTGCCGGCGACGGCGCTGAAGATGGGTACGGCCGACGCCGCGCCCAAGACGCCGATGAAGCTGACGCTCGGCGCCGACTTCGAGGGGGCGGGGACTTCCCTGACGGCGCCGCAGCAGGCGCCCGAGGGCGTCCAGCGGGTCGAGGCGGACAAGTCCGTCTGTGCCAAGTGACCGACAGGGGGGCCGGCCGGCCCCCCGCGGTCACGCAATGACGTGCCGGGGTCCGTCGGACCGGCACACTACCGACACAGAGTGATCGTGATGGGGGACGCGTGAGGCACAGCAGCGTGCAAGGGGAGGGGGCGCCGGGCCGGGCCGGCAACGGCATATCCGGCGCCGGCACCCGGCCGACGGCGACCAGTGCCGTACCCGCGCCGAGGCCCGGCTCCGGCCGCCGCGGCGGCGGAGCGGGGGGCGGGGGCGGCAAGCGGCCGACCCGGCGGGGGCGGCGCCGCGTACTGCGCTGGACGGCCTCCATCCTCGCGCTGCTCATACTCGGGACGGCGGCGGCCGGTTACCTCTACTACCGCCACCTCAACGGCAACATCCGCAGCGGCCAGCGCCTGAGCGGCGACAGCGGGGTCGCCCGGGGCGAGGCCGACGCGGCCGGCCGGCGTCCGATCAACATCCTGATGCTCGGCTCCGACATCCGCGACGAGGCGAACGCGAAGCTCGGCGGGGGCTGGGACAACATCGGCGACCCCGCGCGGGCCGACGTGCAGATGCTGATCCACATCTCGGCGGACCGGAAGAACGCCTCGGTCACCTCCGTGCCGCGCGACACCCTCGTGGACATCCCGGAGTGCACCGATCCCGCCACGGGGACGAAGTACAAGGCCGCCAAGATGATGATCAACGAGAGCCTGGCGCGCGGGGGGCCCGGCTGCACCCTGGCCACCTGGGAGAAGCTGGCCAACGTCTACATCGACCACTGGATGATGATCGACTTCGTCGGTGTCGTGAGCATGGCCGACGCGATCGGCGGCGTCGACGTCTGCGTGAACCAGAACGTCTTCGACCAGTCGGAGCCCGGTTCGGGGACGGGCGGTTCCGGCCTCAAGCTGAAGGCGGGCACCACCCGGGTCCAGGGCGAGCAGGCGCTCCAGTGGCTGCGCACCCGGCACGCCTTCGGCAGCGACATGGCCCGGGCCAAGGCGCAGCACATGTACATGAACTCGATGATGCGCGGGCTCAAGGGCCAGAACGCCTTCACCGACCTCCCCCGCCTCACGGGCCTGGCGGAGGCGGCGACGAAGTCGCTGAAGGTGTCGGAGGAGATCGGGTCGGTCAAGAAGCTCCTCGACCTCGCCCTGCTGCTCAAGGACGTGCCGGTCAACCGCCTCACGACGACCACCATCCCGGTGCTGCAGGCCCCGAGCGACAAGGACCGGCTGATCCTCGATCCCAAGGACGCCGAGAAGGTCTGGGAGCTGCTCCGCAAGGACGTGGCCATGGACAAGAACGGCGACCCGGCGCCGGCCGCGAGCGGCCAGCCGGGCGCGAGCCAGGACCCCGCGGCCCCCGCCCCGTCGACCGACCCGGCTCCGCAGGCCTCCTCCGCGCCGCCGGCCTCCAACCCCGCGAAGATCGCCGTGCAGGTGGTCAACGGCACGGGCGTCGGGGCGGCGCCGGTGGGCAAGCGGGCCACGGCCATCGCCGGTGAGCTGGTCGCCAAGGGCTTCTCGCTGGCCAAGGCGGACAACACGCTGGCCCCGGAGAAGACGACGGTCGTCCGCTACGCCACGGACGCCCAGGCGGCCGACGCGCAGGGCGTGGCCGCGGCGCTCGGGATCCCGGCCGCCTCCGTGCAGAAGTCGGCCGGGGCCGCCAAGATCACGGTCCTGGTGGGCGCGGACTGGCGCGAGGGCGCCACCTACCCGGTGCAGGCGCCGCCCGAGGCCGGTTCGGTCCCGGAGACGGCCGACGTGCTCAACGGCACGGACACCAGCTGCATGGACATCTACAAGCCGTACCGCTGGTGAGCTGAGAGGGCCCGGAGCCCTCGTACACCGAAAGGGGTGACCCGGTCCGACGAGGACCGGGTCACCCCTTTCGTGTCGTCCGTACCCGGCTCAGAGCTCGGCGGGGTCCCGGTTCACCGACGGGCGGCGGCTCGCGATCACCTTGGCGGCGAGCGAGCGCGGGCTGGTCAGGAAGCCGTACCCCCAGCACACGTGCATGGTCGCCAGCGCGACGGGGATCCGCAGCCGGGCCTTGAAGGAGAGCCCCTTCCCGGCCGGGACCGAGCCGACGGTGATCGCCGCGAGGTAGCCCGCCGGGAGGGCGAAGGCCCACGGGGTGACGGCGGCTCCGACGACCACACCGGCGGCGATCGCGCAGACGGCGGCCGGTGCGGCGAGGTAGCGCAGGTTGATGGAGCCCGAGTGGTAGCGGGCCACCACGTGGCGCCAGCGACCGTAGTCCTTGTACTGCTTGGCGAGCGCGCGTACCGAGGGCCGCGGGCGGTACTGGACCTTCAGTTCCGGCGAGAACCAGATCAGCCCGCCGGCCTCGCGGATGCGGAAGTTCAGCTCCCAGTCCTGGGCGCGGACGAACTCCACGTTGTACCCGCCGGCGGCCTCCAGGGCCTCCCGCCGGAACACCCCGAGGTAGACGGTGTCGGCGGGGCCCGCCTTGCCTCCGGTGTGGAAGGCGGCGTTGCCGACGCCGATCCGCGAGGTCATCGCGGCGGCGACGGCGTCCTCCCAGGCGTTCTCGCCCTCGGCGTGCATGATGCCGCCGACGTTCTGCGCGCCGGTCTCCTCCAGGAGGCGGACCGCGGTGGCGATGTAGTTCGGGGAGAGCATGCCGTGGCCGTCCACGCGCACCACGATCGGATGGCGCGAGGCCTGGATGGCCGCATTGAGGGCGGCGGGGGTCCGGCCGGTGGGATTCGGGACGGTGTGGACCCGGGGGTCTTCCCGTACCAGCTCTGCGGCGATCTCGTCGGTACGGTCCCTGGACGGCCCGAGCGCGATCACCACTTCCATCTCACCCCCGTACTCCTGTCCGAGGATGTGGTGGACCGAGTTGCGCAGATGGCGCTCCTCGTTGAGTACCGGCATGATCACCGAGACTGCGGGCTGCTGGGCGGGCATGTGGTCCTTCAAGGTCGGGTATCGGTGTCACGTTACCGCGTACGGGGGAACCGGGTGCGCGCCGGATGAGCAGTAAGGACAACGGCTGATCGTATGGACCTACTGTTCTGACGAATCTGCCGAACGTGCGAGGTGTCACCCGTGCCCCAGCCGCACCGTCCCACCCGACCCGCCCTGCCCGCCCGGTCCGCCCGGCCGTCGCAGCGCGCGCCGCGGCCCGGCGGTCCGGCCGGGCCCCGGGCGGGCGGGAACCGGCCTGCGGACAGACCCCGTTGGGGGGTCCGGCTCGCCGCGGGACTGTCGGTCCTCGTCCTGGGATCCGGGGCCCTCGGGCACGCCGTGATGACCGGGCTGGACACCGGGATCCAGCGGGTGGACCCCTTCAAGGACATGAAGAACCGCCCGCAGGCCGGGCACGGGGTGAACTTCCTGCTCGTCGGCACCGACGGCCGCGACAAGATCACCCCCGAGGAGAAGCGCGAGTACCGCCTGGGCGGCGCGCCCTGCCACTGCACCGACACCGTGATGCTGGTCCACCTCTCGGCAGACCGGGCGCGGGCCAGCGTGGTCAGCCTCCCCCGGGACAGCTTCGTGGAGCTGCCCGCGCACGTGGACGGCTCCAGCGGCAAACCGCACGGCCCCCACCCCGTGAAGCTCAACGCCGCCTACGCCGAGGGCGGGCCCCAGCTGACCGTGCGCACCGTCGAGAGCATGACCCGCGTGAAGATCGACCACTACCTGGAGGTCGACTTCACCAGCTTCATGAAGACGGTCGACGCCATGGGCGGCGTGGAGATCTGCACCGCCAAGACGATGAAGGACCCCAACACCGGCCTCGACCTGCTCCCCGGCACCCACCGGCTCAACGGCGGACAGGCCCTGCAGTACGTGCGCTCGCGCCATGTCGACGGGGCCTCGGACCTGGGCCGGATGCAGCGCCAGCAGCGGTTCATCGCGGCGCTGATCAAGCAGGCCACGGGCGGCGGGGTGCTGCTCAACCCCGTCAAGTTCAAGCAGGTCAGCTCCACCCTGCTGAGCTCGGTCCGGGCCGACCGGGGCTTCGGATCGGAGCAGATGCTGGCGCTCGGACAGGCCATGCGCGATTTCACCCCGTCCTCCTCCGAGTTCGCCTCCGTCCCCGTCGGGAACCCCTCCTTCCCGGTCAAGGGCATCGGCTCCACCGTGAAATGGGACGAGGGCAAGGCCGCGAAGCTCTTCCAGGCGCTGCGCGACGACCGGCCGCTTTCCCCGGCCCCCGCCCCCGCCCCCGGCAAGCCGGTGCACCGGCAGCCGGCCGTGCCGGTGGACGTGCCCCCGGGGCAGGTCCGGATCCAGGTGGAGAACGGCACCCGGATCGACGGGCTGGGCACCCGGGTGGACTCGGCGCTGCGCGCCACCGGCTTCGACACCACCCGGGCTCCGGGGAACGGCGCGAGCCGGGACGTCAAGCGCACGGTGATCACGTACGACCCGCGCTGGGACCGGTCGGCCCGTACGGTGTCCACCGCGCTGCCCGGCAGTGAGCTGCGGGCCGTGCGCGGGCAGGGGCGGACCGTCGTGGTGATCGCGGGCGCCGACTACCGCAAGGTGGTGGCGGTGCGCGCGGAGGATCCGTACCAGGGCGAATTCGGTGTGGTCACCGGTGACCAGGTGGTCTGCGGCGGCTCCTGACCGGAGAGCGGCCGTACCGGGGGCCTTCCGGGGGGGGCGTCGCCCTAGGCGTCGGTGTCCAGCCCCTGCGCGGAGCGCTCCTCCCGCAGGTCGCGGATGGCCTGGCGGCGGGCGAGCCGGTGCGTGCGGCGGATCTGGGCCTCCTGGAAGCGCCGCTCGTCCCGTTCCGTCTCCGGGACGACCTGCGGGACCTGGCGGGGCTTGCCCTCGGCATCGACCGCGGTGAAGACGAGGTAGGCGCTGCCGACCTGGGTGGCGGGGGTGGACTCGTTCCACCGCTCCGCGAGGACGCGTACGCCGATCTCCATGGAGGAGCGGCCCGTCCAGTTGCACTGGGCCTTGACGTGGACGAGGTCGCCGACGCGCACCGGGGCGAGGAAGGCCATCTCGTCCATGGAGGCGGTGACCGCCGGGCCGCCGGAGTGGCGGCCGGCCACGGCACCGGCCGCGTCGTCCACCAGCTTCATGATCACGCCGCCGTGCACCGTACCGAGGAGGTTGGTGTCATTGGCGGTCATGATGTGGCTCAGGGTGGTGCGGGAAGCCGAGATAGGCTTTCCCGGCAGCTCGCCCGGTATCTCTGTCATGCAGACAGCTTAAGTGCGGCCCGCTGGTGTCAGCTCTGCAACAGCAGCGGTACGAAGAGCCGACGGGGGTGTTCCGCGGGTCTCCCGGCCAGGCATTCTTGGGCACATGAGTGACTGGGACGGGTGGAGCGGCGAGCAGGACCAGCGTGGCCGCCGCGATGACGGGTACGGCCGCGGCAGCGGCCAGGCGGAGCCGGAAGGCGCGCGGCGGATGAGGCACGTCCAGCGGCCCGGCCCCGGCCCCCAGGCGTCCCGGCAGCCGCAGCAGCCCCCGCAGCCCCCGCGCCGGCCGGCCCAGCCGCCGGCCGGGCCCGCTTACGTGCCTCCGCAGCAGGACGGCTCGTACGGCGCCGGCAGCCCCGAGGGCAGCTACGACAGCGGCTACAACACCGGCCAGGTCTACGGCGGCCGGCCGCCCGGCGGGCCGCAGGGGCGCGGACCGGGCGGTCCCGGCGGCCCGGCCCGGCCTGCGGGACCGGCCCCGGACTGGCGCAAGCGGATCAAGATCGGCTCGATCGTGCTGGTCTCCGGGCTGCTCGTGACGGGCATCGGCACCTACTTCTGGGCCGACTCCAACGTGCGCCGCGAGGTCGACCTCTCCAAGGTCATCGAGCGCCCGAAGGAGGGCGACTGCACGACGTACCTGATCGTGGGCTCCGACAGCCGCGAGGGCATGTCCGCCGAGGACAAGAAGAAGCTCCACACCGGCTCGGCCGAGGGCAAGCGCACCGACTCGATGATGATCCTCGCCAAGTGCTCCAGCGGGAACACGATGATCTCCCTGCCGCGCGACTCCGACGTGGAGATCCCCTCCTTCGTCGGCTCGGAGTCAGGCAAGAAGTTCCCGGGCCAGGGGCGGCGGGTGAAGCTGAACGCCGCGTACGCGGAGGACGGCCCGGAGCTGCTGGTGCGGACGGTGGAGTTCAACACCGGCCTGCGCATCGACCACTACGCCGAGATCGGCTTCGCCGGCTTCGCGAACATCGTGGACGCGCTGGGCGGGGTGGAGCTGAACATCGAGAAGGGGTTCAAGGACGAGAAGTCCGGGGCCGACTTCAAGGAGGGCACCCAGACGCTGAACGGCGAGCAGTCGCTGGCCTACGTACGGACCCGCTACGCCTTCGCCGAATCGGACCTGCAGCGGACCAAGAACCAGCAGAAGTTCCTGTCCGCGCTGGCCAGCCAGGCGGCGACCCCGACGACCATCCTGAACCCGTTCGCGCTCTATCCGGTGCTGGGCGCCGGTCTGGACACGCTGATCGTGGACAAGGACATGGGGCTGTGGGACATGGGCTCGATGTTCTTCGCGATGAAGGGCATCAGCAGCGGTGACGGCGTGTCCATGAACATGCCGATCTCCGGTCAGCGCGGCGGCAACCTCGTCTGGGACAAGGCGAAGGTGCAGCAGCTGGTGCAGCAGATCCAGAAGGACGAGAAGGTCACCGTCCGCGGGAACTGAGCACGGCGGCGGGGGGCCCCGGGGGGGGGGCCCCCCCCCCCCCCCCGGCCCGCCCGGGGGGGGGGGGGGGGGGCCCGGCACCCCGCCGAGCGGGAAAGCCAACGCCCCCCCGCCACCCCCCCCCCCCCCCCCACAC
>NZ_JBITDL010000051.1:0-39682 GCF_044454225.1 Streptomyces sp. NPDC051563 | reverse complement strand
GGGGGGTTGTGGGCGCGCCCGCCGCCCCCCCCCCCGCGGGGGGGGGGGGGGCGGGCCCCCCCCCCCCCCCCCCCCCCCCCCACCACGCCGTCCTAGAGAGTGCCGGTGAGCAGTTCCGGACGGATCGGCGTCTTGTTGATCTCCAGACCGGTCGCCGCCCGGATCGCCGCGATGACGGCCGGGGTGGACGAGAGGGTCGGGGCCTCGCCCATGCCGCGCAGGCCGTACGGGGCCTTCGGGTCGGCGAGCTCCAGGACGTCGACCGGGATGGTCGGGGTGTCGAGGATGGTCGGGATCAGGTAGTCCGTGAAGGAGGGGTTGCGCACCTTCGCGGTCTTCGGGTCCACGATGATCTCTTCCATGATCGCGACGCCCAGGCCCTGGGTGGTACCACCCTGGATCTGGCCGACCACGGAGAGCATGTTCAGCGCCTTGCCCACGTCCTGGGCGGTCGCCAGCTCGACGACCTTGACGAGGCCGAGCTCGGTGTCCACCTCGACGACCGCGCGGTGCGCGGCGAAGGTGTACTGGACGTGGCCGTTGCCCTGGCCGGTGACCAGGTCGAAGGGCTCGGTCGCCGCGTGGCGGAACTCGAGCTCGATGTCGATCGCGTCCTCGCCCTCGAGGATGTCGGCGATGTCCGCGAGGACCTCTCCGCCATCGGTGACGACCTTGCCGCCTTCGAGGAGCAGCTCGGCGGTCGCCCACGCGGGGTGGTACGAGCCGTTCTTGCGCCGGCCGATCTCCAGGACCGCCTCGCGGACCGCCTCACAGGTGTTCTTCACCGCGCCACCGGTCATGTACGTCTGCCGCGAGGCGGACGTGGAACCGGCGGAGCCGACCTGCGTGTCGGCCGGGTGGATGGTCACCTGCGTGACACCCAGCTCGGTACGGGCGATCTGCGCGTGGACGGTGATACCGCCCTGGCCGACCTCCGCCATGGCCGTGTGGACCATCGCGACGGCCTCGCCGTTGATGACCTCGAGGGTCACGCGGGCGGTGGAGTAGTCGTCGAAACCCTCGGAGAAGCCGACGTTCTTGATGCCGACCGCGTAGCCGACGCCGCGGACGACGCCTTCACCGTGGGTGGTGTTCGACAGACCACCGGGCAGGGCGCGGACGTCCGCGCTCTCGCCGGCGGACTCCCACTGGCGCTCCGGCGGCAGCGGACGGGCCTTGACCCGGCGCAGCAGCTCGGCGACGGGCGCCGGAGCGTCCACGACCTGGCCGGTGGGCATGATCGTGCCCTGCTCCATGGCGTTGAGCTGGCGGAACTCCACCGGGTCCATGCCCAGCTTCGCCGCGAGCTTGTCCATCTGGGCCTCGTAGGCGAAGCAGGCCTGGACGGCGCCGAAGCCGCGCATCGCGCCACAGGGCGGGTTGTTCGTGTAGAGCGCGATCGCCTCGATGTCCACGTCCTCCAGGACGTAGGGACCGACCGAGAGCGAGGAGGCGTTGCCCACGACCGCCGGGGAAGCGGACGCGTACGCGCCGCCGTCCAGGACGATCTTGCACTTCATGTGCGTGAGCTTGCCGTCCTTGGTAGCGCCGTGCTCGTAGTACAGCTTCGCCGGGTGACGGTGCACGTGGCCGAAGAAGGACTCGAAGCGGTTGTAGACGATCTTGACCGGCTTGTTCGTGGCCAGGGCCAGGAGGCAGGCGTGGATCTGCATCGAGATGTCCTCGCGGCCACCGAACGCGCCGCCGACGCCCGAGAGCGTCATGCGGACCTTCTCCGGCGGCAGGCCCAGGACCGGGGCGATCTGCTGGAGGTCCGAGTGCAGCCACTGGGTGGCGACGTACAGCTCGACACCGCCGTCCTCGGACGGTACGGCCAGACCGGACTCCGGGCCGAGGAAGGCCTGGTCCTGCATGCCGAAGGTGTACTCGCCCTCGACGATGACGTCGGCGCGCTTGCGGGCCTCTTCCACGTTGCCGCGGATGATCGGCTGGCGGTGCACGATGTTCGGGTGCGGGACGTGACCGATGTGGTGGTCGTCACGGCCCACGTGGATCAGCGGCGCGTCGGGGGCGAGGGCGGAGGCCTCGTCCGTGACGAGCGGCAGCTCCTTGTAGTCGATCTTGATCTTGGCGGCCGCGCGGCGGGCGGTCTCCGGGTGGTCGGCGGCCACGAGGGCGACCGGCTCACCGTGGTGACGCACCCGGCCGTTGGCGAGAACCGGGGTGTCCTGGATCTCCAGGCCGTAGTTCTTCATCTCGGCCGGCAGGTCGTCGTACGTCAGGACCGAGTAGACGCCCGGCATCGCCAGGGCCTCGGAGATGTCGATCGAGACGATCTCGGCGTGGGCGACGGTGGAGCGCAGGGTCTGGCCCCACAGCATGTCCTCGTGCCACATGTCCGAGGAGTACGCGAACTCACCGGTCACCTTGAGGGTGCCGTCCGGGCGCAGCGTGGACTCGCCGATGCCGCCCTTGTTGTGCTTCTGCGTGACGTTGGTCGGCGTACCCGCCGGGACCGTGCGCGTGTTCTGGGCCATGGTCAGACCGCCTCAGACTGACGGGCGGCCGCGAGGCGGACCGCGTCGAGGATCTTCTCGTAGCCCGTGCAGCGGCAGAGGTTGCCGGACAGGGACTCACGGATGTCCTGGTCGGACGGGGAGGGGTTCTCCTCGAGCAGCGCGTCGGCCTGGACCAGGAGGCCCGGGGTGCAGAAACCGCACTGGACGGCGCCGGCGTCGATGAACGCCTGCTGGATGGTGGAGAGCTCGACGCCCTCACCGGTCTGCGAGTCGCCCGGCTTGGCCTGCCACTGCTTGGCCGCGTCCAGGGTGACGCCGCCCTTGCTGCCGCAGCCGCCGCCGGTGCCGCAGGCACCGCCGTGGCCGTGCTCCTCGCGCTGCTTGGCGAACTCCGCCAGGCCCTCGACGGTCACGACGTCGCGACCCTCGACCTGACCGGCCGCGACCAGACAGGAACAGACCGGCACGCCGTCGAGACGGACGGTGCAGGAACCGCACTCGCCCTGCTCACAGGCGTTCTTCGAACCGGGCAGGCCCAGGCGCTCGCGCAGGACGTAGAGGAGGGACTCGCCCTCCCAGACGTCGTCGGCTTCCTGCTGACGGCCGTTGACAGTGAAATTGACGCGCATGATTACGCAGCCCCTTCAAGCGAGCGGCCGTTGTTCGAACCGCGGTACTGCTCCCACGTCCAGACGAGCTGGCGGCGAGCCATGATGCCGACCGCGTGGCGGCGGTACTTCGCCGTGCCGCGGACGTCGTCGATCGGGTTGGCCGCGCCGGAGGCGAGGTCACCGAACTGCTTGGCGATCGACGGGGTGATGACCTTGCCGGACTCCCAGAAGCCACCGTCTTCGAGCGCGGCGTTGAGGAACTCCTCGGCGGCCTTCGCCCGGATCGGGGTCGGCGCGGCCGAACCGATGCCGGTGCGGACCGTGCGGGTCTCGGGGTGCAGCGCCAGGCCGAACGCGCAGACGGCGATGACCATCGCGTTGCGGGAACCGACCTTGGAGTACTGCTGGGGGCCGTCCGCCTTCTTCACGTGGACGGTCTTGATGAGCTCGTCGGCGGCCAGCGCGTTGCGCTTGACACCGGTGTAGAACTCGTCGATCGGGATCAGGCGGGATCCGCGCACGGACTCCACCTCGACCTCGGCACCCGCCGCGAGGAGCGCGGGGTGGGAGTCGCCGGCCGGCGAGGCGCAACCGAGGTTGCCGCCGACACCGCCGCGGTTACGGATCTGCGGGGACGCGACCGTGTGCGAGGCGAGCGCGAGTCCCGGAAGCTCCGTGCGGAGGTTCTCCATGATCTGCGTGTACGGGACGGAGGCGCCCAGACGTACCACGTCCTCGCCGACCTCCCACTCCCGCAGGAGACCGATGCGGTTCAGGTCCAGGAGGTACTCCGGCCGACGGTGGTCGAAGTTGATCTCGACCATCACATCGGTGCCACCCGCAATCGGCACAGCTGTGGGGAACTCGGCCTTAGCGGCGAGCGCCTCCTCCCAGCTGGCGGGGCGAAGGAAGTCCATGTCGGCTCTCTTCTTCTTAATCGGGTCGTTCACTTCAAGCCAGGAGGCCGTTAGGCCCTCGACTGGTCGTTCACGTGCTGTTAACGCGGTGTGGACTCAGTACACCGGCCGTGCGTCCCCCGGGTGCAGTCACCGAAACCATGAAGGAGTTGGCTGGGGACCTCCCTCGTCTTGTAGATTCGTATGAAAGGCAGGATGCGACGACCTGCCCGATTTCCAACGGCAACATTCGAGACAGATCGGCGGCGACATCATGCGGCTGCGCGCACTGCTGGAAACCGAGGCGCTGGGGCTGCGGCTGCTGGGCGGCGAGGAAGAACTCGACCGGACGGTCCGCGGGGTCATGACGACCGACCTGAGGGATCCCAGCCGATACCTATCCGGAGGGGAGCTGGTCCTCACTGGCCTGGCATGGAGACGAAATTCAGCCGACTCCGAGCCGTTCGTACGAATCCTCGCGAGCGCCGGCGTGGCCGGGCTGGCGGCCGGCGAGGCCGAGCTGGGTGACATTCCCGACGACCTCGTCACGGCGTGTCTGCGCAACCGTCTCCCGTTGTTCGCTGTAAACGAAGACGTTGCATTCGCCACCATCACCGAGTACGTGGTGCGGCAGGTGTCGGGAGAGCGTGCCGGGGACCTTGCGGCCGTAGTGGACCGCCATCGGCGGCTCATGACCTCCGGTCCGGCCGGTGGCGGACCCGATGTGGTCCTCGATCTGCTCACCACGGACCTCGATCTCCGGGCCTGGGTGCTCTCTCCCACGGGCCGGCAGATCGCCGGGGCGGGCGAGCCGCTGGCCCCGGGCATCTGCGCGGCACTGGCGAGCGAACACCTCGCGGCGGTCCGGACGGGCCGCAGGGGCCCGCACCGGATCTCCCTCCAGGGTATTACCTACTCCCTCTTCCCGATCAGGGGACACGGCCGCGGAGCCGCAGGTCCGGCTGCCCGAGACGTTCGCGAGAGCGTGCTCTCCGACTGGCTGCTGGCCGTCGAGGCCGACGCCGGCGACTGGCCCGCCGAGCGGCTCGACCTGCTCCAGGGCGTCACCCAGCTGATCGCGGTCGAGCGGGACCGCCGCGACGCGGCCCGTACGGTGCGCCGCCGCCTGGCCCAGGAGGTCCTGGAGCTGGTCCAGACGGGCGCGCCGCCCGCCGAGATCGCCGCCCGCCTGCGGGTGGCCGCACCGGTGCTCCTGCCCGGCCTGGGCACCGCCCCGCACTGGCAGGTCGTCGTGGCCCGGGTCGACTGGGACGGCGGTGACATCGCGGGCGGCCCCGTGGCCCAGTCGCTGCTGGAGGAGATCCTCGTGGACCCCTCCGTCTCCGGCCCCGAACCCTCGGACCGGATCGCCGTCGCGCACGCCGGGGACGAGGCGATCGCCCTCGTACCGCTGCCCGCGCCCGCCGGGGAGCCCGGCGAGGAGAAGGGCCCCGACACCGCCCTGCACGCGGAAACGCTGCTCGCGGCCGTACGCGACCCCCTGGCGGCCGGCCTCGCCGACGACGGCCGGCTCACCCTGGGCGTCAGCGCCGCCGTGTCCTCCGCCGAAGGGCTCCGCGGGGCCCTGGAGGAGGCCCGGCACGCCCGCCGGGTCGCCGCGGCCCGCCCGGGCCGGGTCTGCGCGGCCGGCCACCACGAGCTGGCCTCGCACGTCCTGCTGCTCCCGTTCGTCCCGGACGACGTCCGCCGCGCCTTCACGGCCCGGCTGCTGGACCCGCTGCGGGACTACGACCGCCGCCACCGGGCGGAGCTCATCCCCACCCTCGAAGCCTTCCTCGACTGCGACGGCTCGTGGACCCGCTGCGCGACGCGGCTGCACCTCCACGTCAACACGCTGAGGTACCGGGTCGGGCGAATCGAGCAGTTGACGGCGAGGGATCTTTCCCGGCTGGAGGACAAGCTCGATTTCTTCCTGGCACTGCGGATGAGCTGAGAAGATCCACCGCCTGACCGGCCGGGGGGCCGGTCGGGGACCAGTGGTTGCCGACTGGAGGCCGGGCGGGGGCGGCTGATGATCCGTCCGGACTTTGTGAAAGAGTTCACCCGACCCCTTGGCCGAAGCCGCCGATCCGTGCTCTCATTTCGCCCCAGGGCTCAACGACGTGCTGCTTGGTTGCTTTGGGGAGGGCAATGTGGCGGATACCGCCATGTCCAGTGCCGGAACTATCGGGGGAGACGACCCCCTCCAGCGGGCGATATGGCGGCTGCGCTCGCGCGGCTGTTGGACCGACGCGGCGGCCCTGCTGACGCCGCACCTGCACGATGCCGGAGCCGCCGTGCAGCGGACCGGGCTCCTGGTCGAACGCTGCTTGTTCACCGGACAGGGCTGGGCCGAAGCAGAAGACGCCCTACGGGTCGCCGAAGCGGTCTCCCAGGACGACGACGACCGGGGCGCGGCCGCCTGCGAGCGGGGCCACCTGGCCTACGCGGCGACCGTACTGGGCGTGCGCGACCGGGCCGACGAGGCCCGCTCCGCGCTCGGCCGGGCCGCGGCGCTGCTGTCCCCCGGGTCGCGCACCCGGCCGCTCCTGGACTTCCGCCGAGGCCTGGTCGCGGAGCACCTCGCGGACGCGCCCTCCTCCGCCCTGCCCGCCTACCGACGGGCCCATGCGGGCGCCCTCACCCACGGTGACACCCTCCTGCTCTCCTTCACCTGGCGGCACCTGGCGGCGCTGGCCCTGCGGGACGGGGAGGTCGCCGAAGCCCGCAAGGGCTTCGCGGAATCCCTCCGCATCCGGGAGGACCTGGGCTTCCTGATCGGCACGGCACCCGCCCTGGCGGCCCTGGCCGAAGCCGAACCGGAACCGGAGGCCACCCGCCTGCGCGCGGAGGCCCGCCGCCTCTTCCACCTCCTGGGCGGCATCCCCACCTGGCTGGCCGACCAACTCCACCCCACCCCCACCCCAAGCTGACCCACCCGGTCAGCCCGTAACCCTGCGGGGCAAAGTCCCCTACCCGCCCTTCCACCGTTCCCCGGGCCAGCCCGGACCCGGCCCTCAAACGCCGGCCAGGCTGAAAACGGGGCCCCGGGCTGCGCCCGGACCCCCTGGGGCTCCGCCCCAGACCCCGCGCCTCAAACGCCGGCGAGGCTGGATATGGCGCAGCCCCACCACGAACGGGAAACCGGGCTGCGCCCAAACCCCCGGGGCTCCGCCCCGGACCCCGGTCCTCAAACGCCGGACGGCTGAAACACCCGGGGTCGGTGACTGCGGACGGCAGGGGCGGGGACGGGGGCGGGGTGGGGTGTTGGCCTGGACGTAGAGCGTGATTTGTGGCGCAAAGGAAAGCCACAACTGTCGAACGTAAAGGACAGGGCGCCTAAATCATGCAGTCCAGGCCAACACCCCACCCCCCCCCCGGCACCGACCCCCACCCGCAGCAAGCCCGCGGCCCGGCACAACCCAGCCCCGCCGGCGTTTGAGGCGCACCACCCCGAGCCACGACTCAGAGCGGGGTGAAGTGGGTGCGGATCAGGGACTCCGCCTCCGGGAGGTCGCCCGTGGAGAGCGCCGCCAGGACGGCCACGTGTTCCGCCGCGTCCGCGACGAGGTCCGCCCGGCGGATCCGGCGGGGCCCGGGCAGGGGCCACTGGGAGCGCCGATGGAGGTCCTCCGCCACCAGGAGGAGCTGGGCGTTGCCGGCCAGCGCGAGCACCGCCCGGTGAAAAGCCCGGTCCGCGTCGGCGTACCGCGCCGCATCACCCGCGGCCGCCGCCTCCACCGCCAGACCCGCCGCAGGCACCATCGCGGCCCAGTCCCCGCACGGCACCGTACGGGCCAGCCGCAGCATCACCGGAACTTCGAGCAGCGCCCTGACCTCGGCCAGTTCCGCCAGCTCCCCCGGGCTCCGGGTCAGGACCCGGAACCCCCGGTTGGGGAGGCATTCCACGACCCCCTCCAGCGCCAGCTGCTGCATCGCCTCGCGCACGGGCGTCGCGGAGACCCCGAACCGCTCCCCCAGGGCCGGGCCCGAGTAGATCTCCCCCGGCTCCAGCTCGCCCGCGAGCAGCGCCGCCCGCAGGGCGTCGAGGACCTGCCCGCGCACGGAGTGACGTACCACTTTGCGGTCCTGCTGTGCCGGCACCCGGGCTCGGGCCGTATCGCGCACTCGGTCCTCCCACGGATGTCGACCTGCCCCCGAAGAATAGCCCGCCTTCCCACCCCCGACGTAGATCAGGTAAGGTAAGGCTTACCTGTTAACGATCGCGTGATTCGGTGGTTCGCCATGACCGTCATGACCGTCACGGCCGCCGCGCCCACCAAGGGGCACGTCGGCCCCGTACGCACCCCCGCCCCGGCCGGCTCTCCGGTGGCGGACGCCTACGCACGGCTGACCGCCGCCTACGCCGGACTGCGCGTCACCGAGCTCGCCCCGCACGAACCCTCCCCTCGCGGTGTGGGGTGGGTCGGAGCGGACGAGCTCGCGGCGGGCGGCGAGGCCCTGGACACCTTCCTCGCGTGGGACGAGGCGCAGATACTCCGCGACTACGGGCGCCCGGGTCGCGCCGACGTGGTGGCGGGGTTCGGACTGCACCGGTACGCGTGGACGGCCTGCCTGCTGATCACCATCCCGTGGTTCCTGGACCGGCGCGTGCCGCTCCTTCCCCCGGAGTCGGTGTCCTTCGACCGGAAGAACGGCCGCATGGCCGTCCGCGTCCACCCCTTCGCCTGTCTGCCGGACGACCCGGCCGCGGCGCTCCCCGGGGCCCGGGTCGTGCCCGACGAGGACGCGCTGCGCGCGGAGGTGCGGGCTGCGGTGGCCCAGCACCTCGAACCGCTCATGGAGGGCTTCGGCCCCCGGATGCGGCGCGGCCGGCGCGCCCTGTGGGGCATGGTGACCGACGACGTGGTCGAGAGTCTCTGGTACGTGGGCAACCTGCTCGGCGAGGCCGAGGAGCAGCGGGCCGTGCGCGAGCTGGACCGGCTCTTCCCCGGCGCGACCGCCCCGTACACCGGTGGCGCCGGCTTCCGCACGCTGGAGGCCCCGGACGGCCGGGAGCTGCCCACCCGGGACCGGGCGAGCTGCTGCTTCTTCTACACGATCGTCCCGGACGACACCTGCGTCACCTGCCCCAGGACCTGCGACGAGGACCGCATCGCCCGCCTGGCGACGACCTGAGGGCGACCTGACGGCCACCCGACGGCGGCCTGACGACGACCCGACGACGGCCTGACGGCCGCCTGAAGGCCTGCGGCGCCAGGCCGCGCAGGACGCCCAACCCGCCGCCCTCGCGGTCGGCCGGTGTCACCCACCCGGACGTACGGCCGCCACCGCGTTGGCGCGGCGCCGCCCCCACGGCCCCAACCCACCCGTCCGGCTGACGGAAATCGAACTCAACTCGCTCCGCACGAGCTGGAGTTCGATCCGCAACACCCTATCCGGCGGGCTCCGCCCCCCGTTGGCGGCCACTTGCCCCGAAACCCGCGTGTACAGCTCACCGGCTGGGCCACTATGGCGCCCGGAAAGCCGCACCGGCCACAAGCCGAACAGCCGCATACGCGAGGCAAGGGACAACCGCATGAGACTGACCGACATATCGCTGGACTGGCTGCTGCCCGGCAGCCTGCTGATCCTGGGCGTACTTGCGGCAGTGGCGGTACTGGCCCGGGGCAAGCGCGAAGGCGAGAAGGCGGGGGCGGCCGAGGACAGCTGGGAGCGCAGCGAAGAGCGGCGGCGGCGCAAGGAAGCCGTCTACGGGACCGCTTCCTATGTCCTGCTCTTCTGCTGCGCGGCGGTCGCCGCGGCGCTCTCCTTCCACGGGCTGGTCGGCTTCGGCCGGCAGAACCTCAACCTCTCCGGGGGCTGGGAGTACCTGGTGCCCTTCGGTCTCGACGGCGCGGCCATGTTCTGTTCGGTGCTCGCCGTCCGCGAGGCCAGCCACGGCGACGCGGCCCTCGGATCGCGCATGCTGGTCTGGCTGTTCGCGGGAGCCGCCGCCTGGTTCAACTGGGTGCACGCCCCGCGCGGCCTCGGCCACGACGGGGCCCCGCAGTTCTTCTCGGGCATGTCGCTCTCGGCCGCCGTGCTCTTCGACCGCGCCCTGAAGCAGACCCGTCGGGCCGCTCTGCGCGAACAGGGCCTGATTCCGAGGCCGTTGCCGCAGATCCGGATGGTCCGCTGGCTGCGGGCCCCCCGGGAGACCTTCGGCGCGTGGTCGCTGATGCTGCTGGAGGGGGTCCGCACGCTCGACGAGGCCGTGGACGAGGTGCGCGAGGACAAGAAGGAGAAGGAGAACGACCGGCACCGCCGGCGGGAGCAACACCGCCTGGACCGGGCGCACATCAAGGCGCTCGGCCGGCAGAACCGGGCGTTCGGGCGCGCTGCCCGCGCCCGTCAGGTCGAGGTGCCGGGGCTGGCCCCCGGAGCGGGCTCCGCGCCGGTCGGCGCGGAGCCGGCCATAGCGGAGACCGGACAGCTGCCCCTGCGGCGCCGGCCCTCCCTGCAGGCCGTCAGCGGGACCGAACCCCATCCCGCGGCTGACACGGCCAACCCGGCCGCGGGCCCCCGGACGGTGGACCTCACCGCCGAGGACGATACGCAGACGCTCCCCCGGCTCGACTCCCTGGAGCGCAAACTGAAGGATCTGGAGCAGCAGTTCGGCTGATGCGGCCGACACGGCCGATGCGGTCCGTACGGCCGGTTCGACGGGCCCGGGCCCGTCCGGGATCCACGTCGCGGGGTCCGCCTGATCCCTCAGGCGGGCCCCGCTTCCCACGCTCCGTGGAGCTCGAACCACACGACCTTTCCGCCGCCCAGCGCCAGCGCGAGCGCGTCCACGCCCCAGGCATCGGCGAGCGACTGCACCAGCACCAGCCCCCTGCCGTGCGTACCGTCGTCGGCGGACGGTACGTGCGGCCGGGGCCGGCGGGCGGCGTAGTCGCGGACCTCGACCCGCAGCCGGCCGGCGGCGAACGTCGCGGAGACCTCGGCACCCTGATCGGTGTGGACGAGGGCGTTGGTGACGAGCTCGGTGATCAGCAGCTCGGCCACCTCGGCGGCGTCCGCCCGGCACCGGTGGCGCATCAACTCCCGTAAATCCCTGCGGACTTCACCCACCGCTTTCAGGTCGGCCCGCCGCACTGTCCGGGTGATCCCCGACGCGTGCACCGCCGCCCCCTCTTCGGCCGACGGTTCCCGTGGCACCGGCCGCCCTCTCCGCCACAGCTTTCCGGCCTTCGCCCCCACCCGCACGGCGATGTACCTCCCGTATGCCCGTTGTCCGGCGGCCCGCCTGTCGAACAGGCCTACGGGATCCATGCCCCCCGGGGGAATCCGCACGCATCCGGGCTCAAGGGCGCGGCACGTTACGGAGGTTGGATCGCGCCATCTGGATCATCCGGCCCACCCCTCCGTCCAGCACGATCTTGCTGGCTGAAAGTGCGAATCCGGTCACCATCTCGGCGCTGATCTTCGGCGGAATGGACAGCGCGTTGGGGTCCGTGACCACGTCCACCAGAGCGGGCCCCTTGTGCTTGAAAGCGTCCTTCAAAGCCGCCGTGAGCTGCTTGGGCTTCTCCACCCGCACCCCGTACGCGCCCGCCGCGCGGGCGATCGCCGCGAAGTCGGGGTTCTTGTTCGTCGTTCCGTACGAAGGAAGGCCGGAAACCAGCATCTCCAACTCCACCATTCCGAGGGATGAGTTGTTGAAGAGGACCACTTTGACGGGGAGGTCGTACTGCACCAGGGTGAGGAAATCTCCCATCAGCATGGAGAAACCGCCGTCGCCCGACATCGACACCACTTGACGTCCGCGATCGGCGAACTGTGCGCCGATGGCCTGCGGAAGGGCGTTGGCCATGGAGCCGTGGCTGAAGGAGCCGATGATGCGGCGCTTTCCGTTCGGGGAAAGATAGCGCGCCGCCCATACGTTGCACATGCCCGTATCCACGGTGAACACCGCGTCTTCGTCGGCGAGTTCGTCGAGCACGGCGGCCACGTACTCGGGATGGATGGGCGTGCGCTTCTCGACCTTGCGCGTGTACGCCTTCACCACTCCTTCCAGCGCGTCCGCGTGCTTCTTCAGCATCCGGTCGAGGAACCGGCGGTCCGTCTTGGCCTTCACCCGGGTGTTCAGCGCGCGCAGGGTCTCCCGTACGTCGCCCCAGACCGCCAGGTCCAGTTTGGTGCGGCGCCCGAGGTGCTCCGGCCGGATGTCCACCTGGACGATCTTGACGTCGTCGGGGAGGAAGGCGCTGTACGGGAAGTCCGTGCCGAGCAGGATCAGCAGATCGCACTCGTGGGTGGCCTCGTAGGCCGCGCCGTAGCCGAGCAGGCCGCTCATGCCGACGTCGTAGGGATTGTCGTACTGGATCCATTCCTTGCCGCGCAGGGCGTGCCCGACGGGGGCCTTGACCCGGCCGGCGAACTCCATGACCTCGGCGTGCGCGCCCGCGGTGCCGCTGCCGCAGAAGAGGGTGACCCGGTCGGCCTCGTCGATCAGCCGGACCAGCTTGTCGATCTCCCCGTCGCCGGGCCGTACGGTCGGCCGCGCGGTCACGAGCGCCTGCTCGATGCCCTGCTCCGGGGCGGGCTGGGAGGCGATGTCCCCGGGCAGGGACACCACGCCGACGCCGCCGCGGCCGATGGCGTGCTGGATGGCGCTCTGCAGCACGCGCGGCATCTGCCGGGGGTTGGAGATCAGCTCGCTGTAGTGGCTGCACTCGGTGAACAGCCGGTCGGGGTGGGTCTCCTGGAAGTAGCCGAGGCCGATCTCGGAGGAGGGGATGTGGGAGGCGAGCGCGAGGACCGGGGCCATGGAGCGGTGGGCGTCGTAGAGCCCGTTGATCAGGTGGAGGTTGCCGGGACCGCAGGAGCCCGCGCAGGCGGCGAGGGAGCCGGTGATCTGGGCCTCGGCGCCGGCCGCGAAGGCGGCGGTCTCCTCGTGGCGCACCTGGACCCACTCGATGCCGCCGGTGCGGCGGATCGCGTCGACGACGGGGTTGAGGCTGTCCCCGACGACTCCGTACATCCGGCGCACGCCGGCGCGCACGAGAATGTCGATGAACTGCTCCGCCACGTTCTGCTTGGCCATGGAGGGTGCGCCCTTTCCGGTTCGGCTCTGCCGTGTGCGCCTCCCATCCACGCATGATCCGCCCGGTTACGCCTCCCAGACCGCGGCGGCCGTCCGGTCGTCGGCGTACCCCTTGAGGCGGAGCTGGGTGTCCGCGAGGAAGGCCGCGAGGCCGGGCGGGGCGGCGTCGGCCCAGCGGGCGGCGAGCTCGGCGGAGAGCGGCCGCTCCTCGCGCATCGGGTCCGCGAGCCCGCCCGAGCACAGGAGCAGGGTGTCGCCGGGCCGGGCCACGGAGGCCCGGAAGCGGAAGCGGAATCCCGCGGGCGGGGTGGCCGGGGCCGCCTGAGCGGGCGGGGCGGGCGCGGGCTCCTCCAGGTCCCGCCACTGGCCGTCGCGGAGCCGGAACAGGCCGCCCGCGCCCGCGCCGAAGCAGACCCGGGTGCGGCAGCCGGGGTCGACCGGAAGCAGCACCCCGCGCAGCCCGGCCGTATAGCCGTCCTCGGGGAGCCCCAGCTCGGCGGCGCGGGCGCGCAGCTGTCCGTAGCCGCGGTCGGTGAGCCGCTGGAGCCCCGAGCGCAGGGCTTCGCGGCGGCCGTCCCGGATGTCCTGCGACAGCCGCTCCTGGCTCCGCCCGACGGCCGCGGCGACGGAGCGGCACACCTCGGCGGCGGCGTCGGCGGCCCCGGGCGCGGCCCGGTCCCCACCGGCGAGCACGACGAGGACCAGCGCGTCGGGGCCCGTGCCGAAGCGGGCGGTGAGCAGGAAGTCCCGCCGGGCCTCGCCGCGGAACCGGGCGGAGTCCCCGCGCACGGAGGCCGCGCGCAGCGTGTAGCCCCCGTACTGGGCTCCCTCCAGCACGGTGTCGGGCGTCAGCGCGACAAGCCCGGCCGGGTCGGCGGCGGGCAGGGCGATGGGCTCCGCGGCGTAGGTGGGCGGCCGGTCCCCCAGATGCGCCACCACGGGCCGCGCCACCCCCAGCACCCCGGAGTCCCCGCTCCCGTCCCCCGGCCCGTCCTCCTGGCCCGCGCGGCGGTCCGGCCCGCCAGATCCGGCCCCGGGACCGGCGTCCGGCCGGAGGCCGGCATCGTCCCCGTCGCCGTCTCCGTCTCCATCTCCGTCCCCGGAACCGGACCCCCAGCCCGCCCCGGAACCGGGATGCGATCCAAGGGCGAAGCCGGTGTCGGGACTGGAACCGGAGCTCGGCGCCACCGGGTCGGAAGCGTCCGGGGCCGCCGGAGCCGGTGCCCCGGATCCGGCGTGCGTACCGTCGGGGCCGAGCCCCGCACCCGCCGGGTCCGCACCCGCCGGGTCCGGCTCCGCCGCCGCCTCCGCTGCGGGCGGGTCGTCCCGTGGGCCCCAGCTCCAGTCGGACGGCTCCCCCGGCTCCTCGGCGGGCAGCGCGGGCGGTACGGAGACGCTCCCGAGGGCGTACCAGGTCTGGCCCCCCTCCCGGGGGTCCCGCGGCGGCGGCAGCGCCGAGCCGCCGTACGCGTCGTCCGCCCGGGGGCCCGGCTCCGCCACCGGCCAGGGGTCCGGTACGGCGGCCGGTACGGGCGGCTCCGCCGCTACCGCAGGAGTCGGCTCACGACCGGCCCCGGGCAGCTTCGCCGCTACCGCAGGGGTCGGCTCACGACCGGCCCCGGGGGGCTCCGCCGGCGCCACGGGGGTCGGCTCGCGACCGGCGCCCGCGGGCGCCTGCGCCTCCTCCGCCCGCCCGGGGACGCCCGCAGGCGGCTCCGGCTCCGGCTCCGCGGCGGGGGCCTCCGTCACGGGTGCCGGTTCCCTCCGGGGCTGCGGTACCGGGGTCGGTGCGACCAGGACCGCCGCCGAGCGGAAGCGGTGTTCCAGGGTGTCCCGGGGGTCGGGTTCCGGTCCCGCGTCGGGGTCTTCGTAGAGCTTCTGCCACCAGTCATCCGCGCCCGCGTCCCGCTGACTCATGGCTCTCATTGTCGGGCTCCGGCCCGGCCGAAATCCGGCGAACGCAGGAAAAAGGGGGGCCCATCGGACCGCCGTCCGATGGACCCCCCTGCTCTATGTCGTACGACTTAGCGAATGTCGTACGCCCGCGCGACCATCTGGGTGACGGTTGCGCCGTTCTTGTCGGTCAGCTCGACCTTGAGCATGACCTGCTTGCCCGTGGCTCCGGCGTGGTTCACGGTCGCGGTCCACTGCCCGCCGCGCTCGCTCACCTTCGCCTCGGTCCAGCTGCCGCCCTCGTCGTACGAGTACGACAGCTTCGCCGACGCGAGCGCACCGGGCGCGTAGCCCGCGTGCCCGCTGACCGAGAGGCCGATCTTCTGGCCGTCGGCCGCGGCCAGCGTCTTCAGGCCGTCCAGCGGGGCGGAGATCCGCGGGAAGATGACCGGCAGCGGCTGCGAGTACTGCGTCTCGTCCAGCTTCGAGCGGAAGGTCCAGGTGGTCTGGATCCCCGACGAGCGCTGCCAGGTACGGGCCGGCTGGCCGAACTTCTCCAGCTGCTGGGTCAGTTCGTACGTGGCCTCGCGGGCCGGGACCTCGAAGGCCCCGAACGGGTAGCCGGTGTCGCCCAGCGACTCGCCGTCGACCTTGAGCGAGACGTTGCCGAGGTCGCCGAAGCCGCCCGGCTGGGCGTAGTGCCCGGTGTCGCCCCACATCGCGGAGGAGAACCCGATGAGGTTGCCCTGCCGCTCGGCGGCCAGCTGCTCCTTGCCCGCGGTGTCGCGGGAGGCCACCGGGCCGATGACCCCGTCGTACCAGCTCTCGGCGCGCTTGGAGCCCGCCTTGTACGTGCGCTGCTGGTCGGTCATGAACTCGCCCCACGGGAAGCTGCTGGAGACCAGGTGGTCCCAGGCGGTGTCCCCGGCGGAGTAGTACTCGGTGCGCTTGCCCGGTACCGCGACGGTGTCGATGGAGCCGAAGTACACGGCCGCGCCGACCGGGCGGTAGGCCCCGGTCACGTCGATGAAGTCGGCGGCGACGCCCATCGACTGGTAGGCCGATTCCACGCTGCCCAGCTCGCGGTCGCGCACCCGGTAGGTGCGGTCCCCGTGGATCGAACCCTTCTCGATCTGGGCCAGGTTGTAGACGTACGGGCTCTTCGCGCTGCCCTTCCAGCTCAGCGTGACCGCGCCCTTGGCGAGCTTGGCCGCGAGCGCCTTGCCCTCGGCGGATTCGACGGTCAGCACCGGGAGGGAGCCGCCCGCGTAGCCGGTGAAGGCCTGCCAGCGGCCGGTGGCCTCGCGGTGGACGATGAGGGCCTTGGCTCCCGCCGCCTTCGCGTTGCCCGCGATCTCGTAGACCGAGCCCTCGTCCGTGACCTTGACCAGGACGATCGCGCCCTTGGCGGCCACGGCGGCGAGCTCCTCGGGCGTGCCCGAGCCCGCGTTGACGAGCGGGGCGCTGCCGGTGCCGTCGAGGTTGTCGCTGCCGGTGGAGGCGGTGATCGGGTGCAGCACCGGGCCGCCGTTCGCCTTCAGTTCGGAGAGCAGCGGGGCGGCCGCCCGCCAGTAGCTGCCGAACTCGAAGTCGCCCTCCTTCGCCTTGCCGTCGACGGAGGCGTAGTAGCCGCGGATGGTGCGGCCGCCCATGGCGGTGCCGGCGTGGAGCCACGCGTCGCCCCAGGAGCGGGCGAAGGAGAGGGTGGTGGAGCGTGCCTCGGAGGGCTTGTCGGTGGCGATGTCCAGCTTGGCCGCCTTGCGGGCGTCCAGCACGATCACCGTGTCCTTCTTGATCTCCGTCTGCGGACGGCCGAGGTAGGTGAGCGAGTCGTACATCCGCTCGCCCTCGCCCGCGTCGGGGGTGCCGACGAAGGCGGAGAGGAAGTACGAGCCCGGGCGGACCCGGTACACCTGGTCCGCGGCGCCCTCGTTGAAGCGGCGCTCGCCGGTGGCGTCGTCGGTGCCGATCAGGTCCAGCGAGGACGGGCCCGCGGCGGGCTTGCCGTCACGGTCGATGAGCTTGACGCGCACCGTCACCGTCTCCGGCTCCACGTAGAGGGAGAAGGGGGTGGAGACGTGCACGCCGTTGGCCGTGGCGATGACGCGGCCGGTGACGTCCCCGTACTGGGAGCGCTCCAGCTTCGCGGCGGGGTCCAGGGCGAGCGGCACCTTGACGGTGGCGCCGGCCGGGACGGTCACGGTGCGCCGGTCCAGGCGGGCGACCTGGCTGCGGACGGCGGAGCCGTCGTTGCCGGTGACCTTCTCCACGGAGAGGTTCAGGGTGACGGGCTTGGTCCCCGTGTTGGTGTACGGGACCTCGACGCCGGTGCGGTCGCTGCGGTCCTGCGGCCAGTTGTAGGTGCCGCCCTGCACCGCGGGGGCGCTGGTGACGGTGGTGTCGATGGCGGCCTTGACGTCGAGCCGGCCGCCTCCGGTCTCCCGTACGTCGCCCGGGACCCCGGTGTTGGCGGAGCCGACCAGCGCGGCCTTGATCTGCTGCGCCGTCCAGTCGGGGTGGCGCTGCTTGACGATGGCGGCGGCGCCCGCGACGTGCGGGGTGGCCATCGAGGTACCGGACATGGACTGGTACGCGTACACCCCGCGGCCGCCCATGTTGGCGGCGGAGATCTGGACGCCGGGGGCGGCGATCTCGGGCTTGAGGGTGTGGTTCAGGCCGGCCGGGCCGCGGCTGGAGAACGAGGCCGTCTTGTCGTCGCGGTCGACGGCGCCGACGGTCAGCACGCTGGGCGCACAACCGGGCGAGGAGACGGTGTTGTTGCCGGGGCCGGCGTTGCCGGCGGCGATGACGAAGAGGGTGCCGGTGCTCTGGGCCAGCGCCTCGGTGGCCACGGCCATCGGGTCGTCGCAGGAGAGCTGGGAGGGGTCGCCCAGGCTCATGGAGACCACGTCGGCCTTGCTGTCCACGGCCCACTGCATGCCCGCGATGATCCAGGAGTCCAGGCCGTAGCCGGAGTCGTTGAGGACCTTGCCGCTGAGCAGCTGGGCGCCGGGGGCGACGCCCTTCTTCGCACCGCCGCTCGCGGCGCCGGAGCCGCCCACGGTGGAGATGGTGTGGGTGCCGTGGCCCTGGCGGTCCTCGGCGGTGTCCGAGTCGGTGAAGTTCTTGGCCGCGGTGACCCGGCCCTTGAGGTCGGGGTGTTCGAGGTCGGTGCCGGTGTCGAGGACGGCGACCTTGGTGCCCGTGCCGTCGAAGCCGGCGGCCCACGCCTGCGGCGCGTTGACCTGCTTGGTGGAACGCTCCAGGTTCGCCTGGACCTTGCCGTCCAGCCACAGCTTCTTCAGCGGGGCGGAGGCGGCCGACCGGGCGTGCGGATTGACGTTCGCGCCGGTGACGTCGGCCCAGAAGTCGGTGGCCTTGTCCTTGTCCGCGGAGAGTGCGACGCCGCCGATGGAGCCGAGGACCAGCTTCTGCTCGGCGCCGCGCGGAGCGGGCGGGGCGCTGCGCGCCAGGCTCGCGGAGGGCTCGTAGACCGCGATGAGCGGGAGCTTCTTGGCGTGAGCGTCGTCGTAGCCCTGCCGGATCAGGCCGGTGACGTTGAAGAGTTCCTCGTCGGCCTTGCCCGCGGCGAGGGCCTTGACCGCGCTCTCGGGGTAGACGTAGAGGTCCTTGCCCGCCTGGCGGGTCTGCACGATCGGCTGCGAGCCGTCCTCGCGGGGCATGGCGGTGGCGGCCGTACGGCCCTGCGCGTCGGTGGAGACCAGGATCCGGTCACCGGTGACCAGGGTGACGGTGACGGGGCCGGTGGGCTGCTGCGCGGCCTCCCGGCTCCCGGTGAGGGCCTTCTTCGCCGTGCCGGACCCTGCTCCGGACGCTCCGTCGCTCGGCTGTGCCGTGGACGGGCCCACGGCCGTGACGGCCAGGACGGCCGCGATGGCCGCTCCCAGTGCCGTACGCGATATCGGGCGCATCGCTCTCCCCAGATGAATTCCGGCCAACTACTGCATTGCACGGCGAAAACGCCGCGTAAATGGCTTCTGGCCAGCGGATGTTGGTGCTGCGGTGGCGCCACCTTGGCAGAGGGGCGCCGGGTGCGGCGATGATGTCGGCGGCGGGTTTGCGCCGTGGCCGCTTCCCGCCAGGAACGGTTCCGAGAGGGTTGGGTGGACGAGTTGCTGGGTGCGATAGGTCTCGACGAAGGACAGGAGTCCGCTTACCGCGCGCTGGTCGCGCTGGGAGCGGCGGAAATACCGGACCTCGCACACCGGTTGACGCTGCCGGTGCAGCAGACCGAACGGACCCTGCGCCACCTGGAGCGCCACGGGCTCGCCGCCCAGTCCTCCGCCCGTCCCGGCCGGTGGGTGGCGGCTCCGCCCGGGGTGGCCCTGGGGGCGCTGCTCACCCAGCAGCGGCACGAGCTGGAGCAGGCGGAGCTGGCGGCGGCCCTGCTGGCGGAGGAGTACCGGGCGGAGGCCGCCGAGCCGGCCGTGTACGACCTGGTGGAGGTGGTGACGGGCGCGAGCGCGGTGGCCCACCGCTTCCACCAGCTCCAGCTCGGCGCGGTGGAGGAGGTGTGCGCACTGGTCAGCGGCCGGCCGCAGGTGGTGACGGGGACGGACAACGAGGCGGAGGAACGCGCGGCCGTGCGGGGCGTCGCGTACCGGGTGGTCATCGAGCGGGAGGTGCTGACCCTGCCCAGCGGGATCCGCGAGGCCTCCACGGCGCTGGCGCGCGGCGAGCACATCCGGGTGTCGGCCGCGGTGCCGACCAAACTCGTCATCGCGGACCGGACGCTCGCGATGGTCCCGCTGACGGCCCGCGGGGCGGAGCCGGCGGCGCTGGTCGTGCACGCGTCGGGGCTGCTGGAGTCCCTGATGGGCCTCTTCGAGGCGGTCTGGCGGGAGTCGCTCCCGCTGCGGCTGGGCTCCACCGGGGCGCCGGAGGAATCGGCCGGCGGACCGGACACCACGGACCTGGAGATCCTCACCCTCCTCCTGGCCGGGATGACGGACGCGAGCGTGGCGAAGCACCTGGAGCTGGGCCTGCGGACGGTGCAGCGGAGGGTCAGGGGCCTGATGGAGCTGGCGGGGGTCACGACCCGGCTCCAGCTCGGCTGGCACGCCTACGAGCGGGGCTGGGTGGCCCGATAGCCCCAGGTCAGGCAGGCTGAGCAAATGGATCTGCCTCAGCTGCCCCAGTTGCTGCTGGTGGGGCTGGTGCTGGTGCTCGGATTGCTCGGGGTACTGGTCCCCGGCGTCCCCGGCACCCTCCTCGTCTGGGCCGGCGTCCTGTGGTGGGCGCTGCACGAGCAGTCCTCGGCGGCCTGGGGCCTGCTGGCGGGCGCGACGGCGCTGCTGCTGGTCGTTCAGGTGGTGAAGTGGCAGCTGCCCCCGCGCCGGCTCCGGGGAGTCGGCGTCACCCGCCGGATGGTGGTGTACGCGGGCACGGGGGCGGTACTGGGCTTCGTGCTGCTCCCGGTCATCGGCACGGTCCCCGGCTTCGTGGGCGGCATCTACCTCTGCGAGCGCCGCCGCCTGGGCACCGACGGGGAGGCCAGGGCCTCGGTACGGTCGGTGATGCGGGCGGTGGGGACGAGCGTGCTGGTGGAGCTGTTCGCGTGCCTGCTGGTGGTGGGTGCCTGGCTGGGCATCGCGCTGTGGGCGTAGGCCGCCGGACGGGGCTTACGGCGTAGGCCGGACTAGGCCCTCGGCCCGATGCGCCGACCGGGACCGGCTGGGACCGTATCCCCATGACGGAGAAGACGGAGTCCAAGGCTTCCAAGGGTTTCACGGGTTTCAGCGAGGCCGAGCTGACCTACCTGCGTTCGCAGCACCTGGGCCGCCTCGCGACGGTGGACCCGGCCGGGCAGCCCCAGGCGAACCCGGTGGGGTTCTTCCCGCAGGACGACGGCACGGTCCTGGTGGGCGGCCTGGCAATGGGCACCACGAAGAAGTGGCGCAACCTCACCCGCAACCCCCTGTTGTCGCTGGTCGTGGACGACCTGGTCAGCACCCGCCCGTGGACGGTCCGCGGCATCGAAATCCGCGGCCACGCCACCCTGGAGGTGGGGCCCCACTCCCTGGGCCCCCACTTCAGCCCGGAGGTCATCCGCATCCACCCGCACCGCGTCCTGGCCTGGGGCCTGACGGACTAGCCGGCGCCCGCCGGGCAGCTCACGGAACGGCGCCCCGGGGCGGAGCGCGGGGCTCCGCCCCGGGGCGGGAGGGGTCAGGCTCGGCCCGTGCGCTTCGCGGAATAGTTCGCGCGGCCCTCCGCCGAGCGGAGCCTCCAGTCGCGCCTGATCTCCGACCGCAGCCGCGCGTCCGTCTTGGCGACGATCCGCTGGTTCTCCCGCAGCAGCTTGCGGTAGCTCTCCAGTCGCCGCTCGGGCAGCTCCCCGGAGGCCAGCGCGGCCGTCACCGCGCACCCGGGCTCCGCCTCGTGCGCGCAGTCGTGGAAGCGGCAGCGCTCCGCGTACTGCTCGATCTCCGAGAAGACCTGCCCGACGCCCGCCTCCGCGTCGAAGAGCCCGACGCCCCGCAGCCCGGGGGTGTCGATCAGCACGCCTCCGCCCGGCAGCGCGAGCAGGTTGCGCGTCGTGGTGGTGTGGCGGCCCTTGCCGTCGACCTCGCGGGCCGCCTGGACCTCCATCACCTCTTCCCCGAGCAGGGCGTTGGCCAGCGTGGACTTGCCCGCACCGGAGATCCCGAGGAGCACGCTCGTACCGCTCCCGACGACCGCGGCGAGCACGTCCGTGCCCTCTCCGGTCACGGAGGACACCGTGAGGACCGTGACCCCGGGGGCCGTGGCCTCGACGTCCTCGACGAGGTGCCCGAGGGTGACCGGGTCGGGGACGAGGTCCGCCTTGGTCAGGACGACGAGCGGCTGGGCCCCGGATTCCCAGGCGAGCGCGAGGAACCGCTCGATGCGGCCGAGGTCCAGTTCGACCGCGAGTGACACCGCGATGATCGCGTGGTCGACGTTCGCGGCGAGGATCTGGCCCTCGGACCGCTGCGAGGAGGTGGACCGCACGAAGGCGGTCCGGCGCGGCAGGTACGCCTTCACGTAGCGCGGGGTGCCGTACGCCTCCACCACCGCCCAGTCGCCGGTGCAGATGACCCGGAGCGGGTCGTGGGGGGTGACGAAAGCGGTGTCGGCGCGGACGATGCCTTCGGCCGTCATGACGTCGCACTGTCCGCGGTCGACCCGTACGACCCGGCCGGGCAGGAGGCCCTGGTCCGCGTACGGGGCGAACTCGGCCGCCCACGCCTCGTCCCAGCCGAAGGGGGCCAGGGCGTGCGGAAGCGACGAGGAGGAAGAGGAAGAAGAGGAGAGGGAAGGAGCGGAGAAAGCGGAGAGAGACAAGGGAAACCCTTCACAGGGTGGCCCCGGCGGTGCGCGCCGCTATCGGGCGCGAGAGAAGTGTGAGGTCAGCCGGAGACCACAGAAGTGACATTGATGGTCTTCTGAGTGCGGGCAACGCCCTGCGCCATGACAGTCATCAATGAACTCACCTCCGGGTCTGCATACGTACTGACGAGTGGTCCCGCGCCGGTCCTCGGCGGGAACGTCCCCACCGTAACAAGCACCCTCGCGCCCGCGCCACCTCCTTTTCGGGTATCCGCAAACCGAGTTTCGAACTTACCGACGGTCAGGGTGATTCCGGGAAATCCGCGGCCAAGTTGGCTAGCGAGACTAGAGTGTTCTGCATGGAGAGCAGCAGAACCGCAGATTCTGAGACGCTTTACGAGACATACGTCGCCCCGGTGACCGAGACGGCTCCCGACACCCGGCGGCGGATCCTGCGGGTCTCCATGGAGCTGTTCGCGGTCCACGGCTTCCACGAGACCTCGCTGCGGGAGATCGCCGAGCGGGTGGGCGTCTCCAAGCCGGCGGTGCTCTACCACTTCCCCGGCAAGGCCGACATCCTCGACGCCCTCGTGGAGCCGATGCTCCGCGATCTGGCGGCCGCCCTGGCCCGTGCCGCGGCAGCCGGGGCGCCGGACGGGCCCGCCGCGGCGTCGGGCCGCTCGGACCGGGCCCGGTGGGCCGCCATCGAGGGGGTGCTCGACGTCTGGCTGGAGCACCGCCGGCTGCTCCGCCTGAATCTCCAGGACACGGCCCCGGCCGCTCCCGGGCCGGCCTGCGCCCGGCTGCGCGAGGCAGTGCTGCGGGCCAACTTCCTGGTGGCGGGCCCGCATCCGGGATTCGCGGAGCGGGTACGGGCCTCCCAGGCCGTCGCCATGCTCTCCGATCCGGTGGTGCTCTTCGCCGACGCCCCCGTCCCGGCCCTGCGCGAGGCCGTCCTGGACGGAGTGCGCCGCCTCCTCGACGGCCCGCACCCGGACGGCGCCGGCCCCGCCCGGCCCGCTCCCGGCGGCCGCCGCGGGCGGCCCGCCGCCATGAGCCCGGCCATGATCGAGGCCGCCCGCCGGATGCACGCCGCCGGCAGCGGGGCCACCGCGATCGCCGCCGCCCTCGGCGTCTCCCGGGCCACGGTCTACCGGCACCTCCCCCAGGAGGAGGAATCCGAGTGACCGGACGCGACGCGACGGGAGCGTGCGCGCCCCGCCCGTGTCCGATGCGTTCAAGACCGGCCGGGCCCGGCGTGCCTAGGGTGAGTTCATGACTCCCCGACTCGACATGATCGGCATCATCGTCTCCGACATGGCCGCATCGCTCGCCTTCTACCGCCGCCTCGGCATCGACGTGCCCGCCGAGGCCGACTCCCAGCCGCACGTCGAGGCCGTCCTCCCGGGCGGCCAGCGGATCGGCTGGGACACGGAGGAGGTCATCCGCTCCTTCGACCCGTCCTGGACCCGCCCCACGAGCGACGGCCGGGTGGGGCTGGCCTTCCTGTGCGACTCCCCCGCCGAGGTGGACGCGCTGTACGCGGAGCTCACGGAGGCCGGGCACACGGGCCACCTGAAGCCCTGGGACGCCTTCTGGGGGCAGCGCTACGCCGTCGTGCTGGATCCCGACGGCTCCGGGACCTCCCTCTTCGCGCCGGCGGATCCGGCCGCGTAGGCACCGGGCGTGGTCCCGGCCAGGGCCCGCACCTCGCGGGTGTAGTGGGCCTGGTCGGCGTATCCGGCCGCCGCCGCGACCGCCGCCTGCGGCAGCCCGCGCCGGGTCAGCGCCAGGGCCCGCTGGAGGCGCAGGATCCGCCCCAGGGTGCGGGGCCCGTAGCCGAAGGCGTCGAGCGAGCGGCGGTGCAGCCGGCGCTCCCCCAGGCCGACCGCGCCCGCGACCGCGGCCACGCCCTGCCCGGCCCGCAGCCGGGCCGCGACCTCCGTGACGAGCGGGTCCGGGAGCCCGCCGTCGGCCGTGCGGAGCCGGGCCAGCTCGTCCAGTCCCGCGCGGGGATCCCCGTACGAGCCCACGCGTGCGGTGAGGCGCCGTACCTCGGCGGCGGGCCACAGGTCGGCCAGCTCGACCCGCCGGTCCCGCAGAACGCGGGCCGGTACGCCGAGCAGCGCGGGCGCCGCGCCGGGGGCGAGCCGGATCCCGGCGAAGCCGGAGCCCGGGACCTCTCCGGCGGGGTGCGCGGCGGTGTCGGGTCCGGCCACCAGGAGCCGCCCGTCCACCCACAGCAGGTCCATGCACCCGTCGGGCAGCACGGCGCCGCCGCCGGTCCCGCCGGCCCGCCAGAGCACCGCTCCGGCGACCGTCCGGGACGGCCGTTCCTCGTACCCCGGGCCGGGTACGGTTCGCGCGGGTTCCGCCACGTCACCAGGCTACGGCGGCGGGCGGCGGCTCGTCAGTGCTTGCGCAGCCGGGAGTGGTAGTCCTCGGGCGGCAGGAACTTCGACCAGCGCTCCGGGAACTCGGAGGGCATGCCCCCGTCCTCGTCGCCCTCGTCGTCCTCCGACTCCCCTTCGGCCATGGCCCGCCAGGCGGCCGCCCGGGCCACCAGCTGGGCGGCCTCCGCCTCGCGGACCCGCTCGTTCGCCTCGCGCGCGGCCGCGGTGGCCACCGAGGGCCAGACCCGGTCGATCGCGGCGTTGACGGCGGCCCCGACGAGGACGGCGAAGGCCGAGATGCCGATCCACAGCAGGATCGCCACGGGGGCGGCCAGCGATCCGTAGATGGTCGGCCCCTCCACCGTGTTGGTGAGGTAGATCCGCAGCAGGAAGGAGCCGAGCACCCACATGGCGAGGGCGACCAGCGCGCCGGGCACGTCCTCGATCCAGGGCGAGCGGACCGGGACGGAGACGTGGTAGAGCGTGGTCAGGAAGGCGATGGAGAGCAGCGTGACGACGGGCCAGTACAGGACCGCGATCACCTCGGTGCTCCAGGGCAGCACCCGCACCACCGCGTCCGGGCCGACCACCATCAGCGGCAGCACGATGGCGCCGATCAGCAGGGCGATCACGTAGAGGACGAAGGCGAGCAGCCGGGTCTTGACGATGCCGCGCTGGCCGTCGAGTCCGTACATGACGGTGATGGTGTCGATGAAGACGTTGACGGCGCGCGAGCCCGACCAGAGGGCGAAGGCGAAGCCGAGGGAGATGAGGTCGGGGCGGCCGCGGCCGGTGACGTCGTCGAGCATCGGTTTGGCGATGTCGTTGACGCCCCGGTCGGAGAGCACGGTGCCCACCGCGCGCAGGATGTTCTCCTCGATGCTGGCGACGGTCGTACCGCCCGACCAGCCGTCCACGTACCCGAGGAGGCCCAGCAGGCCCAGGAAGAGCGGGGGCAGCGAGAGCAGGGTGAAGAAGGCCGCCTCGGCGGCGAGTCCGAGGATCCGGTACTCGATGCACGAGTTCACGGTGTCCTTGAGCAGCAGCCACGCCATCTTGCGCTTGGAGACGTTGCGGTAGAGGGCGCGGGCCCGGTGGAGGCGTCCCGGAATCCGCTCAGGTGTTTCTTTCGCGTGCTGCACGTCCTTACGGTATCGGCATGGCAGCCACCACCCACACAGTCAGCAATCAGGCCCCGCCGCTCGTGGGGCACGACGTATACGGCAGCGACCGGGTCCTGAGCGAGGGCGTGGAGCGGCACCTCGCGGACGCCGCGCCCGAACTCGCCGCGGAGGCAAGGGAGGAACTCTCGGATCTGGGGCGTGCGGCCGGGTCCCGGCAGGCGCAGGACTGGGGGACGCAGGCGAACGAGAACCCGCCGAAGCTGCGGACCCACGACCGGTACGGCAACCGGATCGACGAGGTGGAGTTCCATCCCTCGTGGCACCGGCTGCTCGGGCACGCCGTGGGCGCCGGGCTCACCGACGCGTGGGGGCGGCCGGCGGGCCATCTGCGGCGGGCGGCCGGGTTCTTCGTGTGGTCGCAGGCGGAGGCGGGGCACGGGTGCCCGGTCTCGATGACGCACGCGGCGGTACCGGCGCTGCGGACCGATCCGGAGCTGGCGGCCGAGTGGGAGCCCCGGCTGACCTCGCACGTGTACGAGGAGGGGCTGCGGCCGGCCGGCCAGAAGGCCGGGGTGCTCTTCGGGATGGGCATGACGGAGAAGCAGGGCGGCAGCGACGTCCGGGCGAACACGACGGCGGCGGCAGCGCTGGACGCCTCGGGCGAGTACCTGCTGACGGGGCACAAGTGGTTCTGCTCGGCGCCGATGAGCGACGGGTTCCTGGTCCTGGCCCAGGCATCCCCCTCCGGACGGGACAGCCTGACCTGCTTCCTGGTGCCGCGGGTGCTGCCGGACGGGACCCGGAACGTCTTCGCGATCCAGCGGCTGAAGGACAAGCTGGGCAACCGGTCGAACGCGTCGAGCGAGGTGGAGTTCGACGGGACGTGGGCGCGGCGGGTGGGCGAGGAGGGCCGGGGGGTGCGGACCATCATCGAGATGGTCGCGGCGACCCGGCTGGACTGCGTGATCGGTTCGGCCTCGCTGATGCGGCAGGCGCTGACCCAGGCGGTCCACCACGCAGAGCACCGCTCTGCTTTCGGAGCGCCGCTCATCGACCAGCCGCTGATGCGCAACGTGCTCGCCGACCTGGCCCTGGAGTCGGAGGCCGCCACCACCCTCATGCTCCGCCTCGCGGCCGCGTACGACGCGGTCCAGAGCTCGGGCAGCGAGCAGGAGCGGGCCTTCCTGCGCATCGCGGTGCCCGTCGCGAAGTACTGGGTGACCAAGCGCTGTACGCCGATGGTGGCGGAGGCCCTGGAGTGTCTGGGCGGAAACGGCTACGTCGAGGAGTCGGGGATGCCCCGGCTGCTGCGCGAGTCCCCGCTGAACTCCATCTGGGAGGGGTCGGGCAACGTCCAGGCCCTGGACGTGCTGCGCGCCCTGCAGCGCGAGCCGATGGCGCTGAACGCCTTCCTCCAGGAGGTGGGCCTGGCGCGCGGCGCCGACCACCGGCTGGATTCGGCCATCAAGAACCTGCTGACCGAGCTCGCCGACCTGGAGGGCATCGAGGCGCGGGCCCGGCGGGTCGTGGAGCGGATGGCCCTGGTGCTTCAGGGATCCCTGCTGGTGCGCTGGGCCCCGCCGGAGGTGGCCGATGCCTTCTGCGCCTCGCGCCTGGGCGGTGACTGGGGCGCGGCCTTCGGCACGCTGCCGCACAGTCTGGATCTGGGATCGGTGGTGGAACGGGCCCGGATCGCGGGCTAGCGGAGGGCCCCAACCCTCCGGAAGCGAGGCTGATGCGGAGGGCCCCAACCCTCCGAAAAGCTCTGTGGTGCGGGATCCGGGCCCGTTGACCAGGAACAGGGATGGCGCCGCGCCGACTCGGCACCACCCCTGATCCGGAAGCCCCGAGGAAGGAGCTGTCACGTCGCTCGGCGACGTGCGCACAGTTTCGATCGACCGACCGGGACTTGGCGAGAGTTGCAAGACGTTGCAACCTTTGACTCGGAACCGCGCCGCGGGTGCTCCGGTCCTCGCCTGGAAGCGGCGCGCACCGGACGGACCGCCGGGGCGGGAACCGTCGTACGCACGTTCGGCACGGGGAGGTTCCGGTGGTCCACACCACGGCCAGCACGGTCGATGCGGCACGCATCTCGGCCATGGACGCGCGGGAAGCCGCGCGCCTGCTCAAAGGCGTACGGGCGGCCGCGCTGGCCGGGGACCGTCCGCCGGCCGCGCCGCGCCCGGAGATCGCGGAGTCCTGGCGCCGGATGATGGCGGGCGGGGTCCACCCCGACCGGGACAGCCGCTCGCGGATGCTGTCGGCCGCCGAGACCGAGGAGCGGCGCCAGACCTCTCCGCTACGGGATCTGCTGCCCGTCCTGCGCGAAGGGCTGCTCCCCTCCCTGGACGAGGCCCTGCACATCATGGTCGTCGCCGACGCCGACGGGCGGCTGCTGTGGCGGGAGGGCCACGCCTCGATCCTGCGCAACGCGGACCGGCTGGGCTTCGGGGTGGGCGCCCACTGGGACGAGGCGGTGGTCGGCACCAACGGGGTCGGCACCGCCCTGGTGACGCGCAGACCGGTCCAGGTGTTCTCGGCGGAGCACTTCGTCTCCAGCCACCACGACTGGACCTGCGCCGGAGCCCCCGTACGGGACCCCCGCGACGGGCAGCTGATCGGGGTCCTCGACGTCAGCGGGCCGCTGGCCACCATGCATCCGGCGACCCTGGCGTGGGTGAGCTCGGTGGCCCGGCTCGCGGAGCGGGAGCTGCGGGTGCGCCACCTGGAGTCGCTGGAACGGCTGCGGGCGGTGGCCTCCCCGCTGCTGGCCCGAATGCCGGGGCGGGCCCTGGCCGTGGACGGCAACGGGTGGACGGCGGCCGTCACGGGGCTCGCCCCGACGGAGCGGATCCCGCTGCCCAAGGGCTTCGGCCCGGGCCGGGTGTGGGTGCCGCAGCTCGGCGACTGCCTGGTGGAGCCGCTGCCCGGCGGCTGGCTGGTGAACGTCACGGAGGCCCGGACCGGCGCCGGGGCGGCGGCACGCGTCGTCCTCGACCTCAGCTGCCCGGGGGCGTGGCGGGCCACCGTCTACGGGGCCGCGGGCAGCTGGTCGCAGGAGCTGAGCCCGCGCCACGCGGAGCTGCTGTTCCTGCTGGCCGAGTCCCCGCGGGGGCGCTCGGCGGCGGAGCTCGCGCAGGAGCTGTTCGGGGATCCGACGCGCACGGTGACCGTCCGCGCGGAGATCTCCCGGGTGCGCCGCAACCTCGGCGGGGTGCTGGCCCACCGCCCGTACCGCTTCGCGCACGACGTGGAGGTGGAGCTGATCCGCCCGGCGAACCCTGCCGCGCTGCTGCCGCACTCCACGGCCCCGGCGGTGATCAGCGCCCGGCTGGGCCCGGCGGGGAGCGGCATGATTCCCTGACGTCCATGAGCACGAGCACACTGACCACCTGGTCCCTGGAAATGAACGCGCCGTCCGACCTCGTCGCGGCGGCCGTCCCGGGCCCGGAGATCCGGATCGTCCGGTCGGAGGTCCCCTCCCCCGAATTCAGCCGGTTCCTCTACGCCTCCGTGGGCGGCGACATCCACTGGACCGACCGGCTGTCGCTGACCCGCGCGCAGTGGGTGGAGCAGCTGGACCGTCCGGGCGTGGAGACGTGGGTGGCGTACGACCGCGGCACCCCGGCGGGGTACGTGGAACTCGACCCGCAGCCCGACGGCGTGGTGGAGATCATGTACTTCGGCCTGCTCCCCGAATTCCGGGGGCGGCGCATCGGCGGCCACCTGCTGACCGTGGGCATCGAGCGGGCCTGGTCGCTGGCCGAGCGCTGGCCGGAGCTGGCCCCGACGCGCCGCGTCTGGCTGCACACGTGCAGCGACGACGGCCCGACCGCCATGGCGAACTACCTCCGGCGCGGCTTCAAGGTCTTCAAGGAGGAGACGGAGGAGAAGGCCGTCGCCCCCACTCCGGGCCCCTGGCCGGGCGCGTAGCCCCACGGGACAAGGGGACGGACGGGCCCAAAGGGGCCGGTGGGGTGACGCCCATCACGGACATCTTGCCATGCGAGACGAGTTCGTCCGCATCGTGGACAGTAGTGGACTCCTCCAATCGCCACATGCCACGCTTCCCCCCATGAACGGAGCTGGAATTGCCTTGGTGAGTCGGCGGCACGTCGACCTCGGCCGCATGTCCAGCGCCATCTGTCCGGCGCGCTGACGCACAGCACCGCCGCGACAGCGCCCCGCACCGACGTCGCCGCGGGCGAGAACACGCCGCTCGCCGTCAGCCATCACCGCAGTCCCCTGTAGGCCGGCCGTCGCCCCAAAAAGGCGACGGAACAGCCACATCCGCTCCACGCGCGCCAGGGGTCACGCCGCCGCTCCCCTGCCCCTGCCTCGAGCCGCCCAAGAAGGACGTACCGCCATGGCCGCCACCCCCGATACGACCGCAGCCGCCGCACCCGCCGCGCGCCGCAAGACCGGCCGTCACCGCGGTGAGGGCCAGTGGGCCGTCGGACACCACACGCCCCTCAACGGCAACGAGCAGTTCAAGAAGGACGACGACGGTCTCAATGTGCGGGCGCGCATCGAGAACATCTACTCCAAGGCGGGCTTCGACTCGATCGACCCCAACGACCTGCGCGGCCGCATGCGCTGGTGGGGCCTCTACACCCAGCGCAAGCCCGGGATCGACGGCGGCAAGACCGCGATCCTGGAGCCGGAGGAGCTGGACGACAAGTACTTCATGCTGCGCGTCCGCATCGACGGCGGCCGGCTGACCACCGAGCAGCTGCGCGTCATCGGCGAGATCTCCGAGGAGTTCGCCCGCGGCACCGCCGACCTCACGGACCGGCAGAACGTGCAGTACCACTGGATCCGCATCGAGGACGTCCCGGAGATCTGGCGCCGTCTGGAGGCCGTCGGCCTCTCGACCACCGAGGCCTGCGGTGACACCCCCCGCGTGATCCTCGGTTCGCCCGTCGCCGGCATCGCGCTGGACGAGATCATCGACGGCACCCCCGCGATCGACGAGATCTATGCCCGCATCGTGGGCAACCCCGCCTTCTCGAACCTGCCCCGCAAGTTCAAGTCCGCGATCTCCGGTTCGCCGCTGCTCGACGTGGCGCACGAGATCAACGACATCGCGTTCGTCGGTGTGAACCACCCCGAGCACGGCCCCGGCTTCGACGTCTGGGTCGGCGGCGGCCTCTCCACCAACCCTAAGCTGGGTGTGCGCCTGGGCACCTGGGTCTCGCTCGACGAGGTCCCGGACATCTACGAGGGCGTCATCTCGATCTTCCGCGACTACGGCTACCGCCGGCTGCGCACCCGCGCCCGCCTGAAGTTCCTCGTCGCCGACTGGGGCCCGGCCAAGTTCCGCCAGGTCCTGGAGGACGAGTACCTGAAGCGCAAGCTGACCGACGGCCCCGCGCCCGAGCAGCCCAGCGGCCAGTGGCGCGACCACGTGGGCGTGCACCAGCAGCAGGACGGCAAGTTCTACGTCGGCTTCGCGCCCCGCGTGGGCCGTGTCGACGGCGCCACCCTGACGAAGATCGCCGCCGTCGCCGAGCAGCACGGTTCCGGCCGGCTGCGCACCACCGCCGAGCAGAAGATGATCGTGCTCGACATCGAGGCCGGCCAGGTCGACTCGGTCGTCGCGGCCCTGGAGGCGCTGGACCTGCGGGTCAACCCGTCCCCGTTCCGCCGCGGCACGATGGCCTGCACCGGCATCGAGTTCTGCAAGCTGGCCATCGTCGAGACGAAGGCGCGTGGCGCCTCGCTGATCGACGAGCTGGAGCGCCGCCTGCCCGGGTTCGCCGAGCCGCTCACCATCAACATCAACGGCTGCCCGAACGCCTGCGCCCGTATCCAGGTGGCGGACATCGGTCTCAAGGGCCAGCTGGTCCTGGACGACGAGGGCAACCAGGTCGAGGGCTATCAGGTCCACCTGGGCGGCGCACTCGGACTGGAGGCCGGTTTCGGCCGCAAGGTCCGCGGGCTCAAGGTCACCTCGGCCGGCCTGCCGGACTACGTCGAGCGGGTCGTCACGCGCTTCGAGAAGCAGCGCGAGGACGGCGAGCGCTTCGCCAGCTGGGTCACCCGTGCCAAGGACGAGGACCTGTCGTGAGCGAGCGCGCCGCACCCTTCTACTGCCCGTACTGCGGCGACGAGGACCTGTTCCCGAACGAAACAGGTCACGGCGCCTGGGAATGCCGGGCCTGCAATCGAGCCTTCCAGCTGAAGTACCTCGGGCTGCTGGCCCGGGGTGTTCAGTCCAACGATGCTGGAGGGGACGAGATATGACCACGATTCAGGACACGGATCTCAAGAACCTGCAGGTACTGGCCGAGCAGGCGGGCCGCGACCTCGAGGACTCCACCCCGCTGGAGATCCTCACCTGGGCGGCCGAGACCTTCGGCAAGAAGTTCGCCGTGACCTCCTCCATGGAGGACGCGGTCGTCGCCCACCTCGCCTCCCGCGCCTTCCCCGGCGTGGACGTGGTCTTCCTCGACACGGGCTACCACTTCGAGGAGACCATCGGCACCCGCGACGCGGTCGAGGCCGTGATGGACGTCAACGTCATCACGCTCACCCCGCGCCGGAGCGTCGCCGAGCAGGACGCCGAGTACGGCCCGAAGCTGCACGACCGCGACCCCGACCTGTGCTGCGCGCTGCGCAAGGTCAAGCCGCTCGAAGAGGGCCTGACCGCGTACGACGCCTGGGCCACGGGCCTGCGCCGCGACGAGTCCCCGACCCGGGCGAACACCCCGGTGGTCGGCTGGGACGAGAAGCGGCAGAAGGTCAAGGTCTCGCCGATCGCCCGCTGGACCCAGGACGACGTGGACGCGTACGTCCTGGAGCACGGTGTGCTCACCAACCCGCTGCTGATGGACGGTTACGCCTCCGTCGGCTGCGCCCCCTGCACCCGCCGGGTGGCGGAGGGCGAGGACGCCCGCGCCGGCCGCTGGGCCGGGCGCGGCAAGACCGAGTGCGGACTGCACGGCTGATGACGGCCACCAGCACGACCAACGAACGTACGGAACCGACGGAGACGAACCAGATGAGCGTGAGCGACCAGGGCGCCACCGTGTGGCTGACCGGGCTGCCGAGCGCGGGCAAGACCACCATCGCCTACGCGCTGGCCGAGCGGCTGCGCGCCGAGGGCCACCGCGTGGAGGTCCTCGACGGCGACGAGATCCGCGAGTTCCTCTCCGCCGGCCTCGGCTTCGGCCGTGAGGACCGGCACACCAACGTGCAGCGGATCGGCTTCGTCGCCGAACTCCTGGCGTCCAACGGCGTCAAGGCGCTCGTCCCGGTGATCGCGCCGTTCGCCGATAGCCGCGAGGCCGTCCGCAAGCGGCACGCCGCCGAGGGCACGCGCTACCTCGAAGTGCACGTGGCCACTCCGGTGGAGGTGTGCTCCGAGCGTGACGTGAAGGGCCTGTACGCCAAGCAGGCGGCGGGCGAGATCTCCGGTCTGACCGGGGTCGACGACCCGTACGAGGCACCGGAGTCCCCGGACCTCCGTATCGAGTCGCACACGCAGTCCGTACAGGAGTCGGCTTCGGCCCTGCACGCTCTGCTCACCGAGAGGGGTCTGGCATGACCGCCACCGTCGCACACGTCCACGAAGGGACGGACGCGCCCTACGCGCTGTCGCACCTCGACGCCCTCGAATCGGAGGCCGTGCACATCTTCCGCGAGGTGGCGGGCGAGTTCGAGAAGCCGGTGATCCTGTTCTCCGGCGGCAAGGACTCCATCGTCATGCTGCACCTGGCGCTGAAGGCCTTCGCACCGGCGCCGGTGCCGTTCACCCTGCTCCACGTGGACACCGGCCACAACTTCCCCGAGGTCCTGGACTACCGCGACCGCGCGGTCGCCCGGCACGGACTGCGGCTGCACGTGGCCTCCGTCCAGGAGTACATCGACGCCGGCAAGCTCCGCGAGCGCCCCGACGGCGTCCGCAACCCGCTGCAGACCGTGCCCCTCACGGAGGCGATCCAGCAGCTGAAGTTCGACGCGGTCTTCGGCGGCGGCCGCCGCGACGAGGAGAAGGCCCGCGCCAAGGAGCGCGTCTTCTCCCTGCGCGACGAGTTCTCCCAGTGGGACCCGCGCCGCCAGCGCCCCGAGCTGTGGCAGCTCTACAACGGCCGTCACGCGGCGGGCGAGCACGTGCGCGTCTTCCCGCTCTCCAACTGGACCGAGCTGGACGTGTGGCAGTACATCGCCCGCGAGGAGATCGAGCTTCCGGAGATCTACTTCGCCCACGAGCGCGAGGTCTTCCAGCGCAACGGCATGTGGCTGACGGCCGGCGAATGGGGCGGCGCCAAGGAGGGCGAGACCACCGAGACCCGCCTGATCCGCTACCGCACCGTCGGTGATATGTCCTGCACCGGCGCCGTCGACTCCGACGCCACCACGCTGGACGCCGTGATCACCGAAATCGCCGCCTCCCGGCTCACCGAGCGGGGCGCGACCCGCGCCGACGACAAGCTGTCCGAGGCCGCGATGGAAGACCGCAAGCGCGAAGGGTACTTCTAGACATGACCTCCACCACCGAGCAGTTCGCCGATCTGTCGGCGACCACGCTGCTGCGCTTCGCCACCGCGGGCTCCGTCGACGACGGCAAGTCCACCCTCGTCGGACGCCTCCTGCACGACTCCAAGTCGGTCCTGACCGACCAGCTGGAAGCCGTGGAGCGGGTCTCCGCCAGCCGCGGTCAGGAAACCCCCGACCTGGCGCTGCTCACCGACGGCCTGCGGGCCGAGCGAGAGCAGGGCATCACCATCGACGTGGCCTACCGCTACTTCGCCACCGCCCGGCGCCGGTTCATCCTGGCCGACACCCCCGGGCACGTGCAGTACACCCGCAACATGGTCACCGGAGCCTCCACCGCCGACCTGGCCGTGGTGCTGGTCGACGCCCGCAACGGCGTGATCGAGCAGACCCGCCGGCATGCCGCCGTGGCGGCCCTGCTCCGGGTCCCGCACGTGGTCCTCGCCGTCAACAAGATGGACCTGGTGGGCTACGAGGAGGCCGTCTTCGCCTCGATCGCCGAGGAGTTCACCGCGTACGCCACGGGCCTGGGCGTCCCGGAAATCACCGCGATCCCGATCTCGGCCCTGGCCGGCGACAACGTGGTGGAGCCCTCCGCGCACATGGACTGGTACGGCGGCCCCACGGTGCTGGAGCACCTGGAGACCGTCCCCGTCAGCCACGACCTGACCGCCTGCCCGGCGCGTTTCCCGGTGCAGTACGTGATCCGTCCGCAGACCGCCGAGCACCCCGACTACCGGGGCTACGCGGGCCAGATCGCCTCCGGCGTGCTGCGCGTCGGCGAGGCCGTCACCGTCCTGCCGTCGGGCCGCACCTCGGTCATCGAGGGCATCGACGCGCTCGGTGAGAGCGTCGACATCGCGTGGGCCCCGCAGTCGGTGACCCTGCGCCTCAAGGACGACATCGACATCTCGCGCGGCGACCTGATCGCGCCGTCGTCGAGCTCCCCCGCCACCACGCAGGACGTCGTGGCGACGGTCTGCCACGTGGCGGACCAGCCCCTCGCCGTGGGCGCCCGGGTGCTGATCAAGCACACGACGCGCACGGTGAAGGCGATCGTCAAGGAGATCCCCTCGCGGCTGACCCTGGACGACCTGTCCCAGCACCCGAACCCCGGGCAGCTGGTGGCCAATGACATCGGCCGAGTCGTCGTCCGTACCGCCGAGCCGCTCGCGCTCGACTCGTACGCCGACTCGCGCCGGACCGGGTCCTTCCTGCTGATCGACCCGGCGGACGGCACGACCCTGGCGGCGGGCATGGTCGGCGAATCCTTCGCCTCCCAGGCCCAGACCACCGTTCAGGCCGATGAAGAAGGGTGGGACTTCTGATCATGCTTGCCGATATCTACTCCACCTTCGCGAAGGAGGGCGGCCGCGTAGGCAGCGGCTCCCTCGGCAGCGGCCAGGGAGGTGTGGGGCGATGTGCGTGATGACGTACGCGCACCGCTTGCGCGCCCACACCCCCCACGAGCCCTACCTGCCCTTGTTGAGCAAACGAAGACGTGCGTCGTGACACGACGCTACGAGAGGAAGCCCTCCCGTGCCTGCCATCGGTACCCCGCGTAAGACCCTGCACCGCAGCATCGCCGCCGCTGCCGCCCTGCCGCTCCTGATCGGCGCCCTCGCCTCGTGCGGCTACGGCTCCGAGGCCAAGAAGGACGACGCTCCCAAGGCGAACGTCGCCGACGACTCCGGCAAGAAGCTGTCGGCCTCCGAGGTGCGCATCGGCTACTTCCCGAACCTGACCCACGCCACGGCGCTGGTCGGCATCCAGGAAGGCCTGATCGCCAAGGAGCTGAACGGCACCACGATCAAGCCGCAGACCTTCAACGCCGGCCCCTCCGAGATCGAAGCCCTCAACGGCGGCTCTCTCGACATCGGCTTCATCGGCCCCTCGCCGTCGATCAACGCCTACGTGAAGTCCAAGGGCTCCAACCTGCGGATCATCTCCGGCTCCGCCTCGGGCGGCGTGAAGCTGGTCGTGAACCCGGAGAAGGTCAAGACCCTGGACGACCTCAAGGGCAAGAAGATCGCCACCCCGCAGAAGGGGAACACGCAGGACGTCGCGTTCCTCAACTGGATCGCCGAGAAGGGCTGGTCGGTCGACCCGGAGTCCGGCAAGGGTGACGTCTCCGTCGTCCGCACGGACAACAAGGTCACCCCGGACGCCTTCAAGCAGGGCTCGATCGACGGCGCCTGGGTGCCGGAGCCCACGGCCTCCAAGCTCGTCTCCGAGGGCGCCAAGGTGCTCCTCGACGAGACCGACCTGTGGCCCGACAAGAAGTTCGTGATCACGAACATCATCGTGTCGCAGAAGTTCCTCACCGAGCACGCGGACGTCGTCGAGGCGGTGCTCAAGGGCACGGTCAAGACCAACGAGTGGATCAACGCCAACCAGGACAAGGCGAAGGCCTCCGCCAACGCCGCGCTGAAGGCCCTGAGCGGCAAGGAACTCGAAGCGGCGGTCATCGACCCGGCGTGGCCGAGCATCCTCGTCACCGACGACCCGCTGGCGAGCACCCTGAAGACCGAGTCGGACTGGGCGGTCAAGGCCAAGCTCATCGAGCAGCCCGACCTGAACGGCATCTACGACCTGAAGCTCCTGAACAAGGTGCTCAAGGCCGCCGGCAAGCCCGAGGTCTCCGACGCCGGTCTCGGCGTCAAGTAGCCCCTCCGGCACCGCTCTTCAGCAATTCGTTCAGCAACCCTTCAGTACCCCGTCCCGAATCCCAGGAGGTGACGACCATGGCCACCATGCTTGCCAAGGCTGCCGAGGGCACCGTAGCGGAGCAGACCCACGCCGCTCGGATCGAGCACGTCTCGAAGTCCTTCTCCGGCCCGGCCGGATCGCAGCTCGTCCTGGACGACATCAGCCTCGATGTCGCTCCCGGAGAGTTCGTCACCATCCTGGGTGCCTCGGGCTGTGGAAAGTCCACCCTGCTCAACCTGGTCGCCGGACTGGACGCGCCGTCCGCGGGGTCGATCGAGACCCCCGGCGGCCGTCCGGCCCTGATGTTCCAGGAGCACGCCCTCTTCCCGTGGCTCACCGCGGGCAAGAACATCGAACTCGCCCTGCGCCTGCGCGGGGTGGCCAAGGCCGACCGCAAGTCCGAGGCCGAGCGGCTGCTGGAGCTGGTCCGGCTCGGCGGCTCGTACGGCAAGCGGGTCCACGAGCTGTCCGGCGGCATGCGCCAGCGCGTGGCCCTGGCCCGGGCGCTCGCCCAGGACAGCCAGCTGCTGCTGATGGACGAGCCGTTCGCGGCGCTCGACGCCATCACCCGCGACGTGCTGCACGGAGAGCTCACCCGCATCTGGGAAGAGACGAACCTGTCCGTCCTGTTCGTCACGCACAACGTCCGCGAGGCCGTACGGCTCGCGCAGCGCGTGGTCCTGCTGTCCTCGCGGCCCGGCCGGGTCGCGAAGGAGTGGACCGTGGACATCCCGCAGCCGCGCCGCATCGAGGACGCGGACGTCGCGGAACTGTCCCTTGAGATCACCGAACACCTGCGTGGGGAGATCCGCCGCCATGGCCAGCACTGACACCACCGCCGAAGTCCAGTCCAAGGCCAAGCCGGACGACCTCGCAGGACTGGAGGCGGGCCTCGACGCGCTCGACGCCGTCCAGACGCACCGCACCCCGGTCCGCGAGGTCCTCGTCAAGAAGGTCCTGCCGCCGGTCCTCGCCGTCGGCCTGGTCCTCCTCGTCTGGCAGGTCCTCGTCGCCGCGCACATCACCGAGGAGACGAAGCTCCCCGCCCTGTCCTCCGTCTGGGACAGCCTGACCCACATGTGGGCCAAGGGCACCCTGCTGGAGGTCATCTGGACCAGCGTCTCGCGCGGTCTGCTCGGCTTCCTGCTGGCCCTGGCCATCGGTACCCCGCTCGGACTGCTCGTCGCCCGGGTGAAGTTCGTCCGCGCCGCGATCGGCCCGATCCTGCAGGGCCTGCAGTCGCTGCCCTCGGTCGCCTGGGTGCCCCCGGCGGTGCTCTGGTTCGGGCTCAACGACGCGATGATGTACACCGTCATCCTGCTCGGCGCCGTGCCGTCGATCGCCAACGGCCTCGTCTCCGGCATCGACCAGATCCCGCCGCTGTTCCTGCGGGCCGGCCGCACCCTGGGCGCCACCGGCCTGCGCGGCGCCTGGCACGTGGTCATGCCGGCCGCGCTGCCCGGTTACCTGGCCGGCCTCAAGCAGGGCTGGGCCTTCTCCTGGCGCTCGCTGATGGCCGCCGAGATCATCGCCAGCTCCCCCGACCTCGGTCTGGGCCTGGGCCAGCTCCTCGAGAACGGCCGCAACAACATCGACCTGCCCGGCGTGTTCCTCGCGATCATCCTGATCCTGGTCGTCGGCATCGCCATCGACCTGCTGATCTTCAGCCCGGTCGAGCGGTGGGTGCTGCGCACCCGCGGCCTGCTGGTCAAGAGCTGATCACGTGTCCGCGCACGTCACGCACTCCCCCGCGCTGCTGGTCATCGCCCACGGCAGCCGCGACCCGCGGCACGCGGCGACCGTGCACGCCCTCACCCGCCGGGTGCGGGCGATGCGGCCGGGGCTGCGCGTGGAGACCGCGTTCCTCGACTTCGACACCCCGACCGTCGACCAGGCGGTGGCCTCGCTCCACCTCTCCGGAGTACGCGAGATCGTGGCGCTCCCCCTCCTCCTGACGAGGGCGTTCCACGCGAAGTCCGACATCCCGGCGGTGCTCGCCGGAGCCACGTCCCACCTGCCGGACCTCTCGGTCCGGATCGCGGACGTGCTCGGACCGTCGCCGCTGCTGCTGGCGACCCTCGAGCGCAGGCTGTGGGAAGCCGGCCTCACCCCGGCGGACCGCGCCACCACCGGTGTGGTGCTCGCGTCCGCCGGTTCCTCCGACCCGGAGGCGATCGCAGTGATCGCTGAAACCGCGCGGGAGTGGCGGCACACCGGTTGGTGCGCCGTGCGGCCTGCGTTCGCCTCCGCTGTTCTGCCCCGTACGGAAGACGCCGTACGGGCCCTGCGCGCGGAGGGCGTCCGCCGGATCGCGGTGGCCCCCTACGTCATCGCCCCCGGCCGGCTCCCCGACCGCATCGCGGCGGGCGCCGAAGCCGCGGGGGCCGACGTGATCGCGGCCGTCCTCGGCCCCTCCCCGGAACTGGCCCGCCTGCTGCTCCGCAGGTTCGACGCGGCAACCCCGACCCACCTCCCGGCCCTGGCGGCCTGACCCCCTGCCGCTGCTCGGGGCGAAGTCCCCTACCCACCCTTCGCCCGTTCCCCGGGGCTGCGCCCCGGACCCGTTGCCGCGCGCGGCGCCGTTCCCGGGGGCCAGCCCCCGGACCCCCGCTCCTCAAACGCCGGAGGGGCTGAGTTTGGCCGGCCTCCGGCTGGATGTGCGCGGGGCGGGCTGGTGTGCCGCGCAGCGGCACACCATCCCCTCCGGCGTTTGA
>NZ_JBITDL010000050.1:0-39969 GCF_044454225.1 Streptomyces sp. NPDC051563 | reverse complement strand
CCCCCCCCCCCCCCCCCCCCCCCCCCCCCCCCCCCCCCCCCCCCCCCCCCCCCCCCCCCCCCCCCCCCCCCCCCCCCCCCCCCCCCCCCCCCACCTCCCGCAGCCAGCCCGCGCCCAGGCCAACCCCAGCCCCGCCGGCGTTTGAGGCGCAGGGGACACCGCGCTACCGGCGCAGCAGGGTGACCACCGCCGCGCCGCCCAGGCCGATGTTGTGCGCGAGCCCGACCCGCGCACCCGCGACCTGCCGGGGCCCCGCCGTGCCGCGGAGTTGCCAGACGAGTTCCGCCGCCTGGGCCAGGCCCGTCGCTCCCAGGGGGTGGCCCTTGGAGATGAGGCCGCCGGAGGGGTTGACCACCCACCGGCCGCCGTACGTCGTCGCGCCGGATTCCACCAGCGCCCCCGCGCCCCCGTCCTCGCACATGCCCAGCGCCTCGTACGTCAGCAGCTCGTTGATCGAGAAGCAGTCGTGCAGCTCGATGACGTCCACGTCCCCGATCCCGAGCCCGGACGCCTCGAAGACCGCCCGCCCCGCCGCCGCGCTCATCGGCTTGCCGACGACGTCGATGCAGGAGCCGGAGGAGAAGGAGGCCTCGGTGTCGGTGGTCATGGACTGGGCGACGATCTCCACCGCCCGGTCCCCCAGCCCATGCTGCTCGACGAAGCGTTCGGAGACGACGACCGCGGCCGCCGCCCCGTCGGAGGTCGGCGAGCACTGGAGCTTGGTCAGCGGCTCGTGGATCGCCTTGGCCGCGAGGATCTCCTCGACCGTGTAGACGTCCTGGAACTGCGCGTTCGGGTTGTTCGCCGAGTGGCGGTGGTTCTTCGCGCCGACCGCCGCCAGCTGCGCGGCGGTGGTCCCGTAGAGCTTCATGTGTTCCCGCGCCGCGTTCCCGAAGATCTGCGCGGTCGGCGGAGACATCTCGAAGCCGTGCCCGGCGGCCATGATCCCGTAGTGCCGGGCCACCGGCGAGGTCTTGAAGTCGCCGCCGTCGGCCCCGCCCCCCAGCGCGCCGCGCTTCATCTTCTCGAAGCCGAGCGCGAGCACGCAGTCGTTGATCCCGCCTTCGACGAACTGCCGCGCCATCATCAGCGCCGTCGAGCCCGTGGCGCAGTTGTTGTTGACGTTGTAGACGGGGACTCCGCTCAGGCCCAGTTCGTACGCGGCCCGCTGGCCGGCCGTGGAGGCCTGGAAGCAGTAGCCCACCGGTACCTGTTCGACCAGCCCGTAGTCGATGCCCGCGTCCGCGAGCGCCGCGTCGCCGGCTTCCTTCGCCATGTCCCAGTACTGCCAGTCCTTCGACTCCGGCTTCTCGAACTTCGTCATGCCGACGCCCACGATGTACGACTTCATGTGTATCCCCACTGCCCTTCAGTCCTTCGGTCCTTCGGTCCTTCGGTCAGTCCCTGGGTAGGCCGAGAATCCGCTCGGCGACGACGTTGAGCTGGACCTGCGTGGTGCCTCCGGCGATGGTCAGGCAGCGGGACATGAGCATGCCGTGCACCGCCCGCTTCCCCGCCCCCTCGCTCACCGCACCGGCCGGTCCCAGCAGTTCGAGCGTGAGCTCGGCGGTCCGCTGCTGGTGCGGGGTCTGGACGAGCTTGCGTACGGACGCGCCCGCTCCGGGTTCCAGTCCGGAGACCTGCTGGAGCGTGGTGCGCAGTCCGATGCAGGCCAGGGCGTGCGCCTCGGCGGCCAGTGTGCCGATCCGCACCCGGTACCCGCCTTCGAGGTCGGCCGCGCGCGCGAGCAGCGCTTCCAGGCCGGTGTCGAAGGTCATCTGGTCGGCCATGTGGACGCGTTCGTTGCCGAGGGTGTTGCGGGCGACCTTCCAGCCGCCGTTCTCCGCGCCCACCAGGGCGTCCGCGGGGAGCGGCACGTCGTCGAAGTACACCTCGTTGAAGAGGGCCTCGCCGGTGATCTCCTTGAGCGGCCGGATGTCGATCCCGGGGGTCTTCATGTCCACCACGAAGTAGCCGAGCCCCTTGTGCTTGGGGGCGTCCGGGTCGGTGCGGGCCAGCAGGATCCCGTAGTCGGCGCTCTGGGCCGAACTGGTCCACACCTTCTGGCCGTTGACCAGCCACGAGCCGTCACCCGAGGGCGAGTGCTCCGCCTTCGTGCGCAGCGAGGCGAGGTCCGAACCGGCTCCCGGCTCGGAGAAGAGCTGGCACCAGGTGATGTCCCCGCGGAGCGTGGGGAGCAGGTAGCGCTCCTGCTGCTCGGGGGTTCCGTAGGCGAGGAGGGACGGGACGACCCAGGTGGCGATGCCGAGGTCGGCGACCTTGACCCCGGCGGCCGCCAGTTCCTGCTGGACGACGAGCTGTTCGACGGGTCCGGCGCCGAGCCCGTACGGGGCCGGCAGGTAGGGGGCCGCGTAGCCGGTGGGCGCCAGTACCCGGCGGGCGGTGGCGGGGTCGAGCCCGGCCGCGTCCGCGATGGCGCTACGGGCCTTCGCGCGGTGGGTCTCGGCCCGCGCGGGCAGTTCCAGGCGCAGCTCGCGGCGCGCGCCCGCGGCGGCGAGCCGGACGGCCCGGACCCGGTGGCCGTCGCCGGAGCCGAGGAGCTGGCGGGCGACGAGGGAGCGGCGGAGGTAGATGTGGGCGTCGTGTTCCCAGGTGAAGCCGATGCCGCCGAGCACCTGGACGCAGTCCTTGGCGCAGGAGTACGCGGCGTCGAGCGCGGTGCCGGCGGCGAGCGCGGCCACCAGCGAGCGGACCTCCGCCGGTTCCTCCGTGGCCTGGGCGGCGTCCCAGGCGAGCGCCCGGGCCTGCTCCACGCGCACCAGCATGTCGGCGCACAGGTGCTTGATCCCCTGGAACTGCCCGATGGGCCGCCCGAACTGCTCGCGCACCTTCGCGTACTCGGCGGCGGTGTGCAGGGCCCAGGCGGCGGTGCCGCAGGCGTCGGCGGCGAAGAGCACGCAGGCGAGGTCCCGTACAAGCGCGGCGTCGACCTCCAGGAGGGCGCCCGGCCCGGCGGTGACCCCGCGGGCGCGGACCTCGGCGGTGGGCCGGGTCGGGTCGGCGCTGTCCTGGGTACGGACGTCCAGCGCGGCGGCGTCCACGGCGAACCAGCGGGTTCCGTGGGCGGTCTCGGCGGCGAGCAGGACGAGGTCGGCCTCGCCCGCGCCCAGGACGGGCGGGGCGGTCCCGTCGAGGAGGTAGCCGCCCTCCACGGCGACGGCGGTCAGGTCCCCGGGTCCGAGCGCGACGGCCCCGACCCGCCCGCCGAGGGGCTCTGCCCCGGCCCGGTCGAGGAGGACGGAGGCCAGCACGCTCGGCAGGTACGCCCCGGGCAGCGCCGCCCGGGCGGCCTCCTCGACCACGACGGCCAGGTCGAGCAGGGTGCCGCCCTCCAGGTGCGGTTCCAGCAGTCCGGAGGCGAGCAGCCCGTCCCAGTAGGCGGGCCGCGAGCCCGTCTGCGATGGGGTGTCGAGGAGTTTGCGGACCTCCTCGGGCGGCACGGCCCGCGCGACCCAGCCGCGTACGGCCTCGGCCAACTCCCGCTGTTCCTGTGTGATTCCGATGCCCATGCGCGGCAGAGTAGAACACGTTGCATTCTGACGGAAGGTCAGAACTGGAACAGGTTCTCACTTTGGCACGGCGCCGCCGCAGGACCGGAGCCGCCCTCAGGCGGTGACGAGCCGGCGGCCGGGCGCGCCGGCACCGCGCCGGCGGTGGTAGGCCACGGTGACGACCGCCAGCAGCGGCCCCCAGGCCACCAGGGGCAGGTAGCAGGCCGTCATCACCCAGTACGCCGCGCCCGTGGGGGAACCGGGGGCGCCCATGTTCCCCGGGTCGTTCCAGCCGATCGCCCCCAGGACTCCCAGCAGGGTCAGGGCGGCGGCCCCCAGGCCTGCGGGGATCACGGCGGCGAGCGGCGGGACGCGCCTGGCGCCGATCAACGGCAGCCAGTGCGGGGCGACTTCCCCCCAGCGCTGCACGAGGCCGAGGGCGAGGAACCCCAGCGCCTCGGCGAACACGCTCAGGCCGATCATGTAGAGCGAGAACCCGCTGCCGAAGCTCACGTCCGCCAGCGGGTCGTCCCCGGAGAACCCGAGCGGTACTCCGCACGCTCCGGCGATCCGCCACAGCCCCGTGGGCAGCGGGGCGAGCGCGGCGAGCCGGGCGAGGCGCACCGCCCGACGGCTCGGCCGGCACTCCATCGACGCCGCCGCGCTCATTCCTTGTCCCCCGAGGTCGCCGAGGCCGCCGAGTTCGCCGAAGCGGCAGAGTTCCCCGACGGGTTCGGCGGGAGCACGTGCCGGACCGTGAAGTCGCCGCTCTCGACGGTCTCGTACGGTGCGGCGCTGAGGCACTTCGGCACCTCCGGCCCGTCGATGCCGGACACCGCCCAGCTGTAGCCGACCCGGTCCTTCTCCCCGCCGCCCTTCCCGTCGTAGACGGTGAATCCCACGCGCTTGCCGACGGCGCCGGGGGGCAGGTCGGAGCGCGTGATGATGCCGGTGGCCGTCGCGACGGGACCGCCGGTGAGCAGGCAGTCGATGCGGCCCTCGGCGTAGGCGCCCTGCTTTCCGTCGGCGGAGTAGTGGCTGAACCGGAAGGTGCCGCGCGAGGTGCCGGCCGGGGCGTCGGGCTCGGCCGGCTCGGCCGGGGCGAAGCCGTGTGCGTCGAAGGAGAAGCGGACCTGCTGGCCGTCCGCCCGGTACAGCTTCGCGGAGCCGGTGAGGCTCGATTCCCTCGGCGTCTTCCGTGCCGCCCCGTCCGTGGCGGATGCGGTGACGGCGAGGCCCCCGATGACCGCCAGTGCGGCGAGTCCGACGACGGACGTACGGAGGGTGGTGCTGCGCAACATGACGAACTCCTTCATCCCGGCGCCCGGTTGAGCTGCCGTTCGGTGTGGCATCAGCCTCCTCCGGCGGCCCGGTGTGCGGCCATCGGCCGATCGGGAGATCCACTCGGGGGCCCGGCCGACCCGCTATGCCGTTCGGCAGAGGGACCCCGGCCCGGGGCACTCCCTAAGGTCGTGGGGGTGAAGATCATGGACATGGCACACCGGGACCGTGCCGTCATCGGCGGCGTGGCCGCGGCCTGCTGCGTCGCCACGGTCTTCCTGGGCCTACGGCCGCTGCCCGCGCTCGCGGCCGTCGGAGTCGTCCTCGGGGTGTTCGGCTGCCGGCCGCGCTCGCTCGGGTGGACCGGGGCCGCCACGGGCGCCGCCGGTGGCCTGCTCCTGCTGGCCGCCTTCGCCTGGCCCGGACGCGGAACGGCCGGCGGGTCGCTGTGGCAGTTGGTGGCCGTGGGAGCGGTCCTGCTGCTCCTGACGGCCGCGGTGCGCTGGTCGCCCCGGCGTCAGCTCCTGGCGGGCGGCGGGCTCGGCGCCGCGGCGGTCGCCGGGTGGACCGTCCCCCTCGTACCGGACGCCTCCTTCTTCGAGTCGCTCGGCCTGATGGCCTTCTGGTCGGCGCCGGTCCTCGTGTCGGTCGTCGTCGGCGGCTATCCGCGGCTGATGGAGGACCGCCGCCGGCAGGCGGCCCTTGCCGCGCGCCGCGCCCAGCAGCTCGAACTCGCCCATGACCTGCACGATTTCATCGCCCACGACGTGAGCGGCATCGTGGTCCAGGCCCAGGCGGCCCGGTTCGTGGCCGAGCGCGATCCGGCGGCGGCGGCCCGGGCGCTGGAACGGATCGAGCGGGCCGGGCTCGCGGCACTGGCCTCGATCGACCGCACGGTCCGGATGCTGCACGCCGCCGACGGGAGCTCCGGCGAGGGAGAGGGTGACGGTCCGTCCGGCAACGGTCCGTCCGGGGACGGGGACGGGGACGCGGCCGCGGGCGGCGACCCGCGTACGGTCCTGCCCGGCATCGGCCAACTCGCCGAGCTCGTCGACCGGTTCGGCGAGACGGGACAGGTACGGGCCCGGCTCGACCTGGCCCCGGGGGTCACCGAGGCCCTCTCCCGCGAGGGAGCCGCCACGGTCCACCGGGTCGTGGTGGAGGCGCTCACCAACGTACGCCGTCACGCCCCGGGAGCGGCCGGCGTCCACGTCGCGCTCAGCACGGACCGTACGACCGTCGAGGTCAGCGTGACCGACGACGGCGGCCGTGGCCGCTCCGCGCACCTGCCCGCGCTCCCCCGCCTCGACCGGGGCCCCAGGGGCGGCGGCGGACTGCTCGCGCTGGCCGAGCGCGTGCGCGCCGGCGGCGGCACCTTCGCCTCCGGTCCGCACCGGGACGGCTGGCGCGTGACCGCGACCCTTCCGGCCACCGGTCACGGCATCATGATCCCGTGACCACCCGCATCCTGATAGCCGACGACCAGGAAGACGTGCGCAACGGCTTCCGCCTCATCCTCGACTCCCAGCCGGACATGACCGTCGTCGGGGAGGCCGCCGACGGCGCGACCGCCGTGGAACTCGCCCGGGCGCTGCGGCCCGACGTGGTCCTCACCGACATCCGGATGCCGGGCCTGGACGGCCTGGAGGTGACCCGGCTCCTGGCGGGCCCCGCCGCCGAGCACCCCGTCCGCGTGGTCGTCGTCACCACCTTCGACCTGGACGACTACGTGCACACCGCCCTGCGCAACGGCGCCTGCGGCTTCCTGCTGAAACGGTCGGGCCCCAACCTGCTGATCGAGGGCGTACGGGCCGCGATGGCCGGGGACACCCTGATCAGCCCGCAGCTCACGGTCCGGCTGCTGCACAGCCGGTCCGCGCCGCAGCCCGTTCCCGGGCCGCGCACCGCCGTCGAGGACCCCCTGACCGTGCGGGAGCGCGAGATCGCCCTGCTCGTCGCCCGGGGACTGACCAACGCCGAGATCGGTGCCGAGCTGTTCATCTCGCCGGGCACCGCCAAGACCCATGTCGCCAACATCCAGGCGAAGCTGGCGGTCCGCAACCGGGTGGGCATCGCCGCGTGGGCCTGGGAGAGCGGCCTGGCGAGCGGCACCGGTACCGGTATGGGCACGGCCACCGGCACCGGCACCGGCACCTGAGACCCCGCGGACGTCAGGAGCGCTGGTAGTAGTAGCCGTCGCCGTGGGAGGGGCCCACGTTGTGCTGGAGGCCCGACGGGAGGCTCTTGGTGAAGAAGGAGGGGTCCAGGACCCCGCAGAACTGGCTGGTGGACTTGGACTTGTCCACGGCCGCCGAGCCGATGTTGATGCGGTTCCCGCCGGAGGCCAGCGAGGTCACCTTGGCGATGTTCTCGCAGTGGCCCAACTGGGTTTCGCTGATCAGGCGGACCGACCCGGACTTGTTGATGATCACCTTGTCCGGCTGGCCGATGTTCAAGTCGGCCTTGTAGGCCCAGGTCCCGACGTAGTACGCGGGCACCGCGTCGCCGCCGCCGGAGCCGCCGCTGGGCGAGCCGCCGCCGCTGGGGGAACCGCCGCTCGGCGAGCCGCCGCCACTGGGTGAGCCGCCGCCGCTCGGGGAGCCCGCGCCTCCCGGGGTGGCGCCCGTGCCGGTGCCGGTGCCTCCGGCGGCCGGGCCGCCGCCGCCCTGGGTCGCGCTGCTGCCGCCCGGGGTGCCGGCGCCCCCGCCGGGGGTTCCGGCGCCCGCCGCGGCGGCCTGGCCGTCGGGCACCGGTACGGGCGGGTTCTGGGGGGCCTGGGGGCTCTCCGCGTTCGGGGTGCCGGGGGCCGGTGAGCCGCTCGGCGCCGAAGGGGAGCCGGCGGAGGCGCCGGGCGTCACGGGCGCACTGCTCGCCGGGGGTGTGGCCAGCGCCCCGCGGGCGTCGCCGCCGAACGGCTGGAGCAGGACCACCGTGCCGCCGCCGACGGTGAGCACCAGGACCACCGGCACCGCGAGCGTCAACCGCCGCCGCGCCCGGCGCGGCTCGGGCGGCGCGGTCTCCACGACCTGCTCGCCGGACTCCCCGGCCGCTCCCGCCTCCGGCCGCAGTCCGAGCGTCGCCCGGTCGGGAGCCGGCGCCTCGGGTACGGGTGCGGGTACGGGCGCCTCGGCCGCCGGGGCCGCCTCCGCGTCGAGCAGCCGCGCCGCCTGCCGGGCCAGCCGTTCCACCACCCCGGGCGGCAGCCACGCCCCGCCGGGCGCGGCCGGGGGGACCCGCTCCGGGTCGGCGAGCAGCTCGTCCACGCCCGGCCGCTCCTCCACGTCCTTGACCAGGCAGCGCCCGATGAGCGCGCGCAGGGAGTCGTCCGCGACCCGGTCCAGGGCCGGTTCGCCCTCCACGATCTGGAACATCACCGCGTGCTGGTTGCTGACTCCGTGCCCGAAGGGCAGTTCGCCCGTGGCCGCGTACATCAGGACGCAGCCGAGCGTGAAGACGTCGCTCTTCGCCCCGGCCCGCCGCCCCCGCACCTGCTCGGGCGACATGAACCCGGGCGAGCCGACGACCATGCCGGTGCTGGTGAGCAGTGATTCGACGGAGGTCTCCAGGGCGCGCGAGATCCCGAAGTCGATGACCCGGCTGCCCTCGACGGTCAGCATCACGTTCGACGGCTTGAGGTCGCGGTGCACGATCCCGGCACTGTGGATGTCCTTGAGCGCGTGCAGCAGCCCGTCGGCGAGGGTGTGCACGGAGTCCACGGGCAGGGGGCCGTACCGGCGCACGATCTGCTCCAGCGAGAGCCCGGGTACGTATCCGGTGGCCACCCAGGGCCGTTCGGCGTCGGGGTCCGCGTCCAGGACGGGCGCGGTGTACCGCTCGCCGACCTTCCGGGCGGCGTCGATCTCGCGGCGGAAGCGGGCCCGGAACTGCGCGTCGGCCACGTGCTCCTCGTGCACCACCTTCACCGCGACGGTACGACCGCCCTCGGACCGGGCCAGGAACACCCGGCCCATCCCGCCCGCACCGAGCCGCCCGAGCAGCCGGTACGGCCCGATCCGGCTCGGATCCCCCGCCGCGAGCGGCTTGATGCCGCCGTCCGCGTTGTCGGCGCTGCCGTCGTCCCTCACCGCACTGCTCATGTACTGCCCGCCCCCGGTGATTCCCTGTGGTCGTCCGTGCCGGCCTCGCGGCCGATCGAACCCGCCACAGAATAGGGGCAGTTGGTTGCAGCATGAAGGCAAGGGTGACCGAAGCGACAAAGTCCCGGCCACACCACCGGCCGCCCCGCCCGCCCCGCCCGCACGCCCGGCCATACGGGTACTTCCCCGCGGACCGGCGGCTCACGGAAGGGCGCGGGCCCGAAACCTTTCTCCTCAAGGGAGGGACGGACCGGGTCGGCCACCCGCACGGAACCCGCGCGCACCGTCCACGGATGGCCGCTATCCCCGCTCGCCGGATGTTGCTTGAGTGCGCGTAACCCGTTCACCCCCTGCCCCAGGGAGTACCCATGTCCTACCGCCCCCGCCTCCGCAGCGCGGTGATCGGCGCGTGCACCGCGGTACTGCTCGCCGGCACCGGCCTGCTGGCGCTCCCCGCACAGGCCGGGAGCCCGCAGGCTCCGGCGGCTTCGGCCCGGATGTCGACGCGGCCCGAGATGCAGGTCAGGACGTTCGTCGGCGACTACAAGAGCGCCGTGAACGGCCGGCACGCGGAGGGCAAGAGCCCGGCCGACGTCCGCAAGGAGTACCTCACGACCGGACTCGACGGGCAGCTCTACGACTGGGGCGGCGCCCAGCAGAAGGACCCCGTCTTCCGCAGGAACGAGCTGCCCGAGAGCTGGAGCGCGACGGAGAAGGAGCAGGCGAACGGCCACGCCAAGGTCGTCCTGACCCAGACCTTCGAGAACGGCACCACGTCCGACGTCTGGTACCAGGTGGACACCACGACCCTGCTCATCGACGGCCTGACCGACCCCTCGTGACCCCCGCCCCGGTCACCGCGCACCGGCGGCCGGGGCGACACCGCCCGTCAGAGACTCCGCACGAACTCCGCGAAGGCGGCCGGGGCGACGGTGAAGGCGGGGCCGTCGGGGTTCTTGGAGTCCCGGACGGCGATGCGGCAGGGCTGGGGGGCGATCTCTACGCACTGGCCGCCGGTGTCACCGCTGTACGAGGACTTGTGCCAGGCGGCGGCACCGAGGGGAGCGCACTCGACACACTCGCCACCGGTGTCACTGCTGTACGAGGACTTACGCCACCGCGCGCCCGTCAGGTTCTGGATGGTGTCCATAGCGTTCCTCCATTACGCGGGCGATCAGTTCCGCCGATTTCTCCACGGAGAGCGCGGCGGCCTGCAGGTGATCGTAACGGAGCGAACCCTCCCTGAGGGCTGCCGGATTGGCCGTCATGTGCCCCTGGACGAAGTCCTCGGTGTAGACGATGTCCGGGTCGTCCTCGAAGCGCAGGAGGGTGAAGGTGCCCGGCAGCCCGGCGTGCGCGCCCGCCTCGAAGGGCAGGATCTGCACCCGTACCCACTCCCGCTCCCGCAGCCCCAGCAGGTGGGTGAGTTGCTCCCGCATCACCTCCCGGCCGCCGACCTCTTGGTGCAGGGTGGCCTCGCTCAGCACCACCCACATCAGCGGCGGCTGCTCGCGCTCCAGGATCCGCTGCCGTTCCATTCGGGCGGCGACCTGCGCGTCGAGGCCCCTCTCGTGCCGCACACCGAGCACGGCCCGCGCGTACCCCTCCGTCTGGAGCAGTCCGTAGATCAGCTGGGCCTGGAAGGTGGAGATGTACGCGGCCTTCGCCTCCATCTCCGCGTACGCCTGGAACCACGCCGGCAGCTGGCTCCGTAGGACCAACCCCACCAGCCGGGAGAACACCCCACCGGTGTTCAGTGCCGCGTCGACCCGTTCCGAGAAGTCCCGGGTCGGCACCTTCCTCGCCGTCTCGATCTGGCCGACCAGCGAGGCCGCGCAGAAGATGATGTCGCCCAGCTGCGCCTGTTTCAGCCCGGCGGCCTCCCGCAGGCGGCGCAGTTCCGAGCCGTAGTAGTCCAGCGGCGAGGCGCTGGGATCGAGGTCGCGGATGTTGACCATGGAGCGGTCACCCCCAAGTACACACCGTGCTGCGTTCGTTTCCGTCCATAGCCGAGCGTAACCATCCCGCTCCAGCCTGGTGTCATGAATCTCGCAACTGAACCCGATGCGGACGGCGTTGATGCCATCTACCGCATGGGCTTCACGGTCGGTGACCACTCCGCCCGCCACATGCGCCGCATCCTGCGGATGTTCCTCGTGCGCTGGGGGCTCGACGCCCTCATCGACGCCGCCGAGCTGGCGCTGACCGAGCTCGTCTCCAACGTGGTGCGCCACGTACCCGATCGCGGCTGCGTCGTGCTCATCCTGCGGCAGCCGCAGGGGCTGCGCGTCGAGGTCTCGGACGGCTGCCCCGCGCCCCCGCGGCCCGCGCCCGACTCCGGAGAGCTCGACGCGGGCGGCCGCGGCCTGCTGCTGGTGGAGGCGGTCACCGACCGCTGGGGCACGGATCCGGATCTCACCGGAAAGACGGTGTGGTTCGAATGCGACGCCCGCCGGCCCGTCACGGGGTGAGGACGACGTCGTCCACGCAGCTCGACGACACGTAGTGGGTGCTTCCGGCGGGCCGGAAGTAGTAGTGGACGGTCCGGCCGGCGAAGGACTTCGAGGTGGGGTCGGCGTGGGTGAGCTTGCCGGTGATGGTGATCGGCTTGCCTTCTTGACCTGCTCGGGTCCGGCGTTGAACTTCGGGATCGCCGCCTCGGTCCGCGCGGCCCGGGCGGAGGGCGAGAACTTGACGTGCGTCCGCCGCACGAGGTCCTTCTCCTCCCACGGTTCCTCGACCTCCGAACCTTCGCCGCCCGTGACCGTCGCCTTGGCCTCGAAGTGTCCCTGCGCGTCGGCGACCACCGGCGTGGCGACCTTGCTGTTCTCGGAAGTCGCCGGAGATGACGGTGTCGCGCTGGTCGAGCGAGAGCTCGCTCTTCGTGGACTTCATGGGCGAGAAGATCGGCCCAAGCCGGTAGTTCAGCACCGCCTGGTCCTGCGGAGGAGCCGCTCGCCCAGGGTGCCGGTGTACTTCACGTCCACGGTGGACTCACCGAGTACCGCGAGCTTGGTCCCAAGGTGCCCACAGCGGGTAGTTGACCTTCTCGCAGGAGTCACAGTCGTCCGGGACGTCCTACTCGAAGTCATGGTGCAGAGTGCCGCGCTGATGCATTGCCGGATTGCGCACGTGTTCCTGGCCCATGCGCCGGAACGAATTGAGGACCTGCCCGAAACGGACAGGTCCTCAATTCCTTATACATGCCGGGCTCTAGCCACGTTGCCTCAGCCTGACATCGCGAGGAGCGGTCAGGGCTTTCGGCGCTCCAGCTGCTGTGCAGCCCGCTCCCTCACCACGGCCTCGTTCGATTCGAGCAGCTGCATCAGTGCGTGTTCGGCCTCGGGGCCGGGCAAGGCACCAAGTCCGCGAATCGCCTTGGCCGCCAGACTGCGGTTCTCGTCGTAGTCCAGATAGTCCGGCACCCATTGGGCCGCATGATGCAAGGCATCGACTGCCCGGGGTGAGCGCAAGGCGCTCAGCGCCGCCACGACATCCTCGTGCTTCTGATGCCATTCAGCCCAGCAAAGCTGAACGAGAGGCGACACGTGGTCCGCGGTGAAACCGAACGAAGTGCACAGGATGAGCGCCATCTCCACATCCAGCGCGTCCCGGCGGTCCAGGGCGTCCTGCAACAGCCTGCACCCCAGTGCCTGGCCGTCCTCGGTACGGAAGTGCTGAAGCACCTCCTCCGGAGACAGTCGACGGCCGCCCCCCGGCACATGGACCAGCCCCATGATGAGCTGACGATCCTCCGGCGTCATCGTGTGATCTCTTCCCAACCCTCGATGCTGTCATTGAATAGATCGAGAGCGTCTCCGCGCCCGAGGCCGATGTTGATCTGATCCCCTTCGGCCTTGAAGAACGCCGATCGCCTGAACCATCCCCTTGAAATACCGGCCATGTCAGGATAGGCGGCTGCCGTGGCTGCCGACGCGTCTCGCACGCCGGTGGCCGCCAGCCTTTCGGTCGTACCCGCGCGAACGGTGAACCTGACCATCCGGCCGGAATAGCTGTCGGAGAAGCTCTGCGTCGGGGAGGTGAACGTCTCGCCGGTGTGCGAGAGACGGCCGGTTTCCTGGAGCGTGGCGAAGTGCTCCTCGCTCATCGTCCGGTAGAAGGTCTCCCCGGCCTCGCTGTCCCCGCCTTCCCCACAGTTGTGAACCAAGACCGGCTTGGTCCCCGCCAGCACGTAGTACGTGTGCAGGTCCGACACCGTGAGGTTGTAGACCGTGGCACTCTCCGCGGTCCACAGCGTGGCCGCGGTGATCTGGACACGGGTGCCGGCGCTGGTCTGGAGCCACTGCCCCTGCTTCAGGGCAGTGGCGTCGACCCAGTCGCTCAGTTCGGGCACCCAGAAGGGGTGGCCGTCGGTCGCGGTGACTTCGGCGGTCTTCGAGCCCGATGCGCCGTCGATGTCGATCGTGATCTTGACGAGGTGCTTGAGGCCCTCGCCCTTGATTTCCGCGCCGACCGTCTCGGCCCGGGTCTCACCGGTCTTGGGATCGGTCGCGAGGATCTCGTCGCCAGTCTTGACGTTCTCGATCGCCTTGACGGAGCCGTCCGCCATCAGCACCTTCGTGCCGGGCACGAAGCTGTTGCTGGCGACGGAACAAGAACCGCCGCCTCCCCCCTCGGCCTTGCCCGAGCCACCGCTGCCACTGGATCCGCCCTTGCTGCGGGCGGAACTGCCGGAGGAGCCACCCGGCTTGGTCGTGCTGACCTTGCCGCCACCACCGGAAGCCTTGCGGGCGGGCTGCGAGGAGGCCTTCGGGGCCGCCTTGACCTGGGCCTTCTTCTGGACGGGGTTACCCGTCTTCTTCTTCGCTGCGGCTGCCGCGTCGGCTGTTCTCTTGGCTGCTTCGGCCGCCTTCTTCTTGGCCCGTTGCGCGGCCTCCTTCTTGGCCTTCTCGATCGCCGCCTTCTTGGCCTGTAGCGCTGCCGCCTCCGCGGCCTTCGCTGCCTTCAGAACGGCCTCGGCGGCGATCTTCGCCGCCTTGAACGCCTTGATGGCACCGATGGTGCGGTCGATGGCCCTGAGGACCGAGGGGATCTTGCCGAGCTTCGCCCACGGAATGGCGTCCAGGATGATGCTGCCGCAGGACCACATGTCACCGCCGAAGCAGGCCATGGCGTCGTTGATGCCGATGAAGTCCTTCAGCGTCTCCCACGCCACGGCGAGGATGACGGAGGTGAGGGACTTGCCCTGCATCGCCTGGGCCTGGGCGACCTGCGCCGCCGATAGGCCCGCGCCCGCGAGGGCCGCGGCGCGCTCGCTGGCGGTCAGACTGATCGACAGACCCGTCGGGTCCGAGAACGTCATCGGGTTGTTGTGCGCGTAGGCGTACCCGTTGGACTGCAGCGGGTCGTTCATGTCCAGGATCGGGTCAGCGGACAGGAACCGGCCGACGGCCGGGTCGTAGAGACGCGCGCCCAGCGGCTGGAAGCCGGAGGCATCGTCCCGGTCCTTGCCCAGGAAGCCCTTGCTGCTCTGGACGTTCTGCCCCGCGGTGTCGGCGCCGCGCTGGTTGCCGAACGGGTCCTGCTTGCGAATGCGGACCGGCTGGCCGCTACCGAGGGCGACCTCCGCGTAGAGGCTGCCCTGGTGATCCATGGCAAGCGCCGTCAGGGAGTCGCCGCCGGTGCCGTTGGCGTAGCGCAGTACCGAGCCGCCGGGGGCGGCGTAGGTGCGCTCGGTACGGACGAGGACCCCGCCCTGCTGGACGGTGACCTGCGCCTCGGCGAGGTACAGGGTCGCCTGCTTGCCCTTGATGGTCAGCAGGGTCGACCCGTCGGGACCGTAGATGTGACGGGTGTCGTTCTGCGGCAGCCACTGCTGGGCGGCCTGCGCCGCGTCACAGGTGGCCAGGACGATCGGCGTCGAGTTGGCGTTCGTCCCGCCCTGTACCGCGAGGCACAGACCGGACGGGGCATGGGTCAGCTGACCCGAGGCGTTGCGCTTCAGCTGCTGCGCGGCGGAGCCGTCGCACTTCTGCAGCTGGGCCGCGGCGCCCGCCGTGTTCGAGGCCGGCTGGATGCACCAGGTGTCGTAGACCTCCAAGGTGCCCAGCTTGGCGTCCGCCTGGCCCGGGACCGGGTCGAAGTGCCACGCCTGGGCCACGGTGCCGTTGCACTGGTACAGCTGGATGGCATTGCCGGCGCTCGCGAGCCCGGACTTGAGGTCGATGCACTTCTGGCCGAGACCCACGTACGGGCTCTTGCCGCCCGAGCCCTGGCCCGTGATCCGGTCGACCTTGCCGTCGTAGGTCCAGGTCAGGTCCTGCTTGTCACCGTTCTGCACAGACGTGACCGACTTGGTCTCGCCGGTCAGCTCGTACAGGCGCGTGGCCTCCGCCGTGATCTGCGCGCCGGCCGGGGTGACGTACTTCTTCGTCACCTTGGTCAGCGTGTGCGGCTGGTCCTTCGCCGCGTTCTTGCCGTACTCGTAGGTGCTGACGGCGTCCTTCGCCGTGTCACCCGCGAGGTTCCGCTCGGTCAGCTTGGTGCGATTGCCGAGCAGGTCGTACTCGTACTCCTGCCAGTAGCCGGAGCCGTCCTTGCCCGCGACGACGTTCATGGTGCCGTCGGTCTTCTTCGGGGTGGTGCAGGCCGTCTGGTCCTTTGAGGTCCAGGCCGACTTGAGCTGGCCCAGCGGGTCGTAGGAGAAGCACTGGCGCTCCTCGATCCCGACGGACTTCTCCTGGACCGAGGTGACGTTGCCGGCCGGGTCGTAGGAGTACGCCCGGTTGGAGACCAGGTTGCCGCCGACGAGACTGGCGGTGTTCTGCTCCCGGTAGACCGACTGTTCCTTCAGCTCACCGCTGGACTCGTCGAAGGAGTTCTGCGTCCAGACGCGGTAGGGCTGGGCGCCCAGCGTGGAGCGGAGGACTTGGCCGTACGGGGAGTAGACCGTCTCGGAGCCGTACCAGTCCTTGCCGGAGACGGAGAGCGGCTGCCCCTCCTTGTTGTAGCGGACGACCAGCTTCTCTGCGTCGAGCGCGCCGATCGCCGGGAGCTGCGCGTCCTCCAGCTTGCCCGTGTCGCTGTAGTTGTAGCTGTAGTTGTAGTCCTTGGCGAAGCCCCAGGTGTCGACCATCTGCTGCGGGAGCGACTGGGTGGTCGAGGTGGGCTGGTAGTCCTTCGTGTAGCCGTTGACCTTCTGGGTGTAGGCCAGGCCATCGGTGTAGCGGGTGGCGCCGGCGGGCATTCCCTTGCCACCCGGGGCGCTGTCGTACGAGAAGTCGGCCAGCAGTGTGCCGTTGGCGTCGTTCATGCGCTGCTGCTTCGGCCGCGACAGTTCGTCGTAGCCATTCCAAGTCTTCACACCGCGGGCGTTGGTGGTCGTCACGACCCGGTCCCGGTGGTCGAACTCGGTGCGGGTGATGCCCGTGTCCGGGTCGGTCGCGGAGTCCATCCGGCCGCGGTGGTCGTACGTCCAGGTCCACGGATGCGTCGGGTCGGCCGAGTTGGTGGCCTTCACGCGCTGACCGCGGGCATCGAACTCATACGAGGTGGACGTGTAGCCGTCGGGTGCGGCGGGGTTGATCGTGTCCGCGCGCACCGTACGGCCCAGGGCGTCGGTGTAGACCCGGTAGGACGAAGCGCCCGCCGGGTTGATGATCTTCGACCAGTCCTGGCCGTACTCGTAGCGGGTGGCCCGCTCCGGGTACGCCTTGGAGGAGGTCTCCTGGGTCGCGGGGTCCACGTACTTCATGTACGGGGTCTCCGCCAGGACGCGGCCGAGGCCGTCGTAGGTGTAGCGGGTGATGTTGGGTATCGCGGTGTCGGCGAGCGGCGTGAACAGCTCGCCGATCTTCGCTTCCTTGGTCAGGTAGGCGTTGTTGGTCTGCCACACCTCGCCGGAGCTGTTGTACAGGGTGTCGGTGACCAGGTAGCCGTCACCGCTCTCCGGCTCCTCCAGGGACTGACGCTCGCGGCCGAGGCCGTCGTAGAGCGTCACCGAGGTCTCGATCCGGCCCCCGTCACCCCGGGAGTACGTGGTGACGAACGGAGGCTTGCGGATCTTGAGGGTGGAGTCTTCCGGGTCGGTCTCCTCCGGCGGGATCGTGTACTCGGCCCGGAAGTCGGGCACCGCGGACGCGGAGGGAGTGCGGCCCGCGGCCCACGCCTCGGAGATCCGGCCCAGCGGGTCGAACGCGGCCACGCTCACCAGGCCGTTGGCATCGGTCGTCTTCAGAGTGACCGCGCGGCCCGGCTCCAGCTCCTGCACCTGGGTGTGGCCGAGGCTGTTCGACTGGGTGACCTTGAAGACCTGGCCGGTCGGCGGGTCGAAGCTGATCGTGGAGGACTTGCCGTCCGGGTCGGTCGCCCGGATGACTCGGCCGATCGCGTCGAAGCCGGTCGTGCCACTGCTCTGGAAGCCGGTGCCCGCGCCGTTCAGCGACCAGGACTCGGTCGCCAGACCGCGGGTGGTGCCGGCCAGGGCGGTGCCGTAGGCCGTGCCGTCGTAGGAGGTGCGGGAGGCGCCGCTCAGTGTCGACAGATCGGCGAAGTTCGCCGCGGCGCAGGTGGTCGGGGAGACGAGGACCTGCTTGGAGAGACCGATGATGTTCTTCGCGGTCTGGTGCAGGTACTCCGTCTTGGTGCAGGACTCGTCACCGGGCTTGCCGGTGTCGCCCAGGGACTCCACCAGGGTCGGCAGGCCGTACGCCGACTCGTAGGTGGTCTTCGTGCGGACCTCGCGGAGGGTGCGCGGGTCGTCCTCGTTGGTGCCCGAGGACTTCGTGTACGCGATCTCCTCCGGTTCCGTGACCCGCCAGGCCTTCAGCGGGTCCAGGCCGTCATCGCGGTTGCGCTTGGCCAGCTCCGTGGCCTCGGGGATCGTGATGCTCCGGGACAGCCAGTTGGTGTCGGCGTCGGTCGCGTTGCTGTAGCTGAGCTCCTCGGAGACCCGGCCGGCGAAGGCCTGACGGTCGTAGACGGTCGAGCCGTCCGACCCCTTGATCACGTTGCCGTCGACGTCCTTGACCGGGACGGCGTCGCCCAAGCCGCGGAAGTACCGGGTGACGGCCTTGGACTGCTTGCTGCCGATGGCCGGGTCTTCGGTACCGGTGATGACGGTGGTCTGCTCGGCACCCGCGAACTGCGAGTACGTACGCGTCGACTTCTTGGTGAACTCGGTGTCGGCGAGCTTCCAGGCCGGGTTCTTGTACGTGTAGGCCGTCTTCGTCCCGTACGCGCCGTCGACGTTCGGGAGCTCCTCGATGGACTGGACCACGTACTTGTGGAACCAGTCGATGTCCTCGACCTCGGGGTCCGGGTTCCAGAACGACGGGTAGCAGAGACGGTCGTTCGACTTCAGCGCCGCCGTGTCGCCCTTGCCGGGCAGCGGGCCGGAGAGGCAGGAACCCTCGATCGGCTTGTACGTGACGACGGTCTCGCCGCCGTACTCGTTGATGACGCGCGCGATGCGCAGCCGGGAGAACCCGGGGCGCTGCGGGTTGACCGCGAGGACGCGGTTCGGCATGTCCTCGGTGTTCGACTCGAACCGGACCGGGCTCAGTGCCACGCTGGCGTCGGTGGAGCCGTTGCGGGCGTAGCCGGTGCGCTGGATGGACTCCAGCCACAGGGCCGTGTTGGGGCCGGTCTTCAGCTCGGCGAAGCTCTGCTTCAGCTGGTACACGTCCACGACCTGGCGGGCAGTGGTGTCGGTGCGGCGCTGGGCCGAGGTCGTGATCTTGTCGAGGCGCTTGCGGGTCCAGAAGGTCGGACCGGCGTTCCAGCACTTCTTGCCGGACTCGCAGCGCAGGTCGGCCGGGGTGTCGAACCAGGGCCGGTACTGGCCGGGATCCTTCGACTTGAAGTTGTCCTCGGTGCAGGCGACGCTGCCGACGGTGTAGCAGCGCTCGGCGACGCTGAAGCCGATGCGCGCCGGGGCCTCGGTGCTGAAGATGGTGTCGCGGCGCTGGCCGTAGTCGATGCGCGACAGGTAGCCGTCGCGGTCGTAGACGACCGGCGCCTTGAAGTTGAAGTTGCGCGCGTAGTAGTTCTGGTCCTTCTTCCACCACAGCGACATGGCATTGCCGTGGAGGTCCTCGACGTAGTCGAGGCTCCAGCGCCAGCCCTGCGTGCAGTAGGAGTTGGCCCAGTCGCCCGCCTTGTAGCAGTCCTCGCCCGGGTGGTTGCCGTAGACGGGGACCGTGAGGACGGAGTCCGTGGTCGGGTCGTCGGCGGCGGAGCCGTGGTCGGACCAGCCGGGCAGCCGGTTCAGGCCGAAGTGGTACCGGGTGCCGTCCTTGGTGGTGACGACCCAGTACTCGCCGTCCTTCGCGCCGTTGCCGGTGGCCTGGCCGGTGAGGCGCTCGACCTTCGAGCCGTCGCCGTTGGCCGTGGTCCAGGTGCCCTTGGCCGCGTCCCACACCAGCTCGGTGGTCATGCCGCCGAGCGAGAGGGTGGCGTTGTCCGAGCCCCAGCACAGGTCCGCGGTGCGGTGCGTGGCGTTGTTGGAGCCGGCCTTCTTCGAGTCCTCGCGGCAGTTGGTGTACGTGCGGGTGATGGAGCCCGCGTTGTAGTCCCAGCCGTCACCGATCCAGGAGGCCTGGTTGTTGGTCGAGGAGGTGCGGCCGTCGACCGACTGCGAGGAGTAGGACAGGTTGACCTTCGGCATCAGGCCGCCGGCGGTCTCCGGGGTCTGCACCTGGTAGCCGTAGGTGAAGGCGCCGGAAGAGGCGCCTGCGGACCATCCGCCCGAGGACAGCAGCGGGGAGGCCGTGAAGTCGCCCTGCACCGAGGAGCCGGTGTCGAGCATGCCGATCGCCGAGCCGCCCGCGGCGTTGGCGGCGGGCTGGGCGAGGGCCTGGACGGCTTCGCTGAACGTCGCACTGACGGGCTTGGCGTAGCTCTCGTCGCCGCCGAGCAGGCGCGCGACCGGCAGCTTGCCGGTGACGACCTTGCGGGTCGGGGAGCCCTTGGCCGCCGCGCTCTTGGTCGGCGCGTCCTTGGCCGGGACCGTCCGCACGGTGGAACTCAGGCGCTCGACCTCGGGCGAGTCGGCCTTGAGCGACATGGTCTGTACGCCGCCCTCCTCGGCGCACTCGCCCGCGTTCGGGGAGGAGTAGACGCACTCGGGCAGCAGCACCAGGCCGAAGCGGTCGGCGGCCTGCGGCCCGTAGAGGTCGGCGAAGCCGGTCGTGTCGACGCTGAGGGAGACCTCGGCGGCCGGGTCGACCGTGGCCGGCGGGGTCACCTTCATGACCAGGCCGGAGACACCCGCGTCCTGCGAGGTGGCCGGAGAGGCGAGCTCGACCTTCCAGTCACCCGCGACGGTGGCCGGGTCGGTGCCCTCGGGCACACCGAGGGCGATCGGCAGGCCGTTGGTGACCGGGACGGTGGCGCCCGGCTGGGTGGCCGCCGACAGCGTCGCGTTGCCCGTGCCCGCGGCCCACGCGGCCGTGGCCTTCGGGTCGTAGGGGTCGACCGGCACCTCGCGCGCCGTGGTCAGCGCCTTCTGCGCCCCGCCGTCCCCGTCGAGCTCGGTCGCCTTCGGCAGGTCCGGGAGGTCGACCGTCGTGGTCGACCCGTCGCGGTCCATGCCCGCCCCCGGGATGGCAAGCGCCTCCCCGCCGAGGCTCATCACCGTCAGTACCGAGGACAGCAAAAGGACGGTCGCCGTGCGGCTTCGCCGCCGGCGCCGTCGTTGTGACTCCGTCACGGCTGGGCGTCCCCGCCCTAGCCATGACAGAGGACCTGAAGCACGCATGCGCGTCGACTCCCACCCTGACAATTCAGATAACAAGTGCGGTGCGGAAACACCAAGAAGCACGGGCCGGTCTCAGGCGCGTGCGTGCGTACTCTCCGGCATGGGTCACGCGGGGAGCAAGAACGTTTGCTTCCGGTTTCACGGGCGTGAAGTGAGTTGACTCACGCCCCAGTTCACCGTGAACGGGCACCAGAAGTCACCAACCGGAAACATCCACCAATCCGGACATCGACCCCCCACAAGCCACCTCGAATGTCCACATGCCGGACGAACAGTGACGGTTGGTCAAGCCGTCCCCTGCGGAGAGTAACGTTCTTATAAAATTCTCATGTGTGGACCGGTCGTGAGGACTGTGTGATCGTGTCTCAGCTTCTCTGCCCCGCGGTCTGCCGTCTGGGGTCGGTTGTGCTGTCCACAATCCGTCTGGTTCCCACGGGAGTAGACCGCCGTGCCCGCGTCGCCCTATCTCAGCCCCTTCGTGCGCACGCGCACGCGGCTGTCTTTGACCATCGGCCTCTTGCTGGCCTCCCTCACAGCTGCCCTGTTGACCTGGTGGCAGCCCGATCCCACCCCTGCGACGGCCGGCGGCGAGGCCGGCAACGCCCGGCAGGCGTCCACCGGCCCGAAGGACGAACCCACCGCGGTGGACGAAGCCGTTCGCAGTGGCAAGCAGGTCCTCATCGACACCGCCACCACGGCGACCTCCCTGACCTGGGCGCTGCCCGACGGCCAACTGCGCACCGAGACCCACGCCCTCGCGCAGCGGGCGAAGAACGCGGAAGGCCGGTGGGCCCCGCTCGACAACAAGCTGGTGCGTTCCGACAAGGCCCCCCGCGGGCTCGGCGTCGTCCCCGTCAACGCCGCCCTGCCGGTGCGCTTCGCGAGCGGCAGCGACCGCAAGGCACGCGCGGACCGCTCCTTCAACCGGGCCGAGACGCCCGGTGAATCGCTGCTCGCCGAGGCCGAGTTCGGCGGCCACACCATCGCCTACACCTGGCCGGGCGCCCTGCCCGAGCCGGTGCTCGACGGCCCGCGCGCCCTCTACTCCGAGGTGCTGCCGGGCGTCGACCTGCTGCTCGTGGCCCGCGAGGAGGGCGGCTTCGCCCAGGTCCTCATCGTGAAGACCCCGCAGGCCGCCCAGAACAAGGCGCTCGCCCAGGTCGGCTACGGGCTGCGCTCGGCGACCGCCACCTTCCGGCACGACACCGAGGGCAACCGCGTGGCGGTCCTCGACAAGGACGGCGCCGAAGTCGGCTCCATACCGACCCCCTTCGCCTGGGACTCCAGCGGCCGCGACCCCGAACTGCCCGAGGGAACCGCCGCCCGCACCGCGACCGCCACACCGGCGGACGTCCTGAAGCTGTCCGGTCTGACCGGCATCGAGCCCGGCGCGAAGTCCGCCCAGCTCCCCGTCGCCCTGGAGGGCGACAAGACCGGCACCGCGCGCCTCGCGCTCGACGTCGCCGGCACGGGCCTCCTCGCCGACGCGAACGTGAAGTACCCGCTCTTCGTCGACCCGACCATGAACGCGGGCTGGCAGGCGTGGACGACGGCGTACCGCCCGTACCCCAACTCCAGCTTCTACAACGGCACCAACTTCTCCTCCGGCACCTCCGACGCCCGCGTGGGCTACGAATCGGACACCGGCGGTCTGGGCCGCTCGTTCTGGCGGATGGGCTTCGACCCGAAGATGAAGGGGGCCAAGGTCACCAAGGCCACCTTCAAGGTGCTGAACAACCACTCCTGGTCCTGCACCGACCGCGAGTTCCAGTTCTACCTGACCGGCTCCATCTCCTCCGGCACCACGTGGAACTCCCAGCCCTCCTGGTCGACGCTGCTGCAGAAGAAGTCCTTCGCGCACGGCTGGAACACCTCCTGCCCCGACGAGTACGAGGCGTTCGACAGCTCCGGCGTCCTGGCGGCCGCCCAGAAGGGCGCCGACAACGGCTGGCCGAACATCACCTTCGGCATGCGCGCCACCAGCGAGTCGGACACGCAGACCTGGCGCAAGTTCCGTGCCACCTCGGCCACGTTCTCCGTGGACTACAACCGCCCGCCCTCCGAGCCCACCGCCGGCAGCTCCACCCCCGGCGGCGCCTGCGTGCCCGGCCCGGGCGGCGGCGTGACCGTCGGCAAGACGAACATCGTCCTGAAGGCCACGGCCAAGGACGACGACGGCAACCTGTCCAAGCTCCGCTTCCGCTTCTGGAAGACCGGCGGCACCGTCCCGGCCGGCACCCTCGTCACCGCCCCCGCGGGCGGCGGCACCGTATCGCTGACGATCCCGGTCACGCTCCCGCTCGAGGACAAGGCCACGTACTCCTGGGACGTGATGGCGCAGGACGCCGTCGGCGCCACCTCCTCGGTCTACCCGCCGGGCACCGAGCCCTGCCGGGTCACCGTCGACGGCTCCGCTCCCCCGCCGCCGACCGTCGACGAGGCGACCACCCCGTTCAAGCGGGCCACGTCCGACGGCGCCACCTGGGCGACCGTGAAGTTCGGCGAGACCGGTCCCCTGACCTTCGCCTCCGAGGGCGCCGCGAAGTTCCGCTACGGCTGGGAGGGCGTCTACACCGACGTCACCGCGGTCAACGGCGCCTACACCGTCCCCGCGCTCAAGCCCCCGCACGCCGGCCCGAACTGGCTGCACATCTTCTCGCTGGACTCGCTCGGCAACGTGAGCGCCCGCACCGACTACGCCACGTACGTACCGCCGCGCGACTCCGCCGACGGCCCGGGTGACGTCGGCGGCGACGGCATCGCCGACCTGATGATCATCGACGCCAACGGCAACCTGTTCTCCTACCCGGGCAGCCCGGGCGGCGAGCTGTACGGCGGCCTGACCGGCTCCTACTCCAGGGGCCCGGACGGCAAGCCCGTCCTGGCGCCCAAGGCCCCGTGGTGGAGCGGCACCAAGGCCGCGCTGATCTCCCACTACGCGGACGTCTACCCCGGCGACGGGTCCACCGACCTGTTCGCCGTGGACCCGGACGGCACCTTCTACCTGTACCCGGGCGACGGCTACGGCACCTTCAACGTGGACGAGCGGCTCGCGATCCGCCTCCCCGCCAACACCCCGGCCCCCGGCACCTGGGAGTCGATGAAGGCGATCGGCGACATCACCGGCGACAAGCTGACCGACGTCACCGTCAAGGTCGGCACCCAGTTCTGGCTGCTCTCCGGCTACACCGGAGCCACCTTCCAGACCGCGACGCTGATGGAGGGTTCCGCCTGGGGTCCCCGCGAGATCGTCAACATCGCCGACATCGACCTCGACAACACGCCCGACCTGCTGTGGCGCAGCCTGGACTCCGGCACCCTCTACATCCGGCACGGCAAGCCCGGATCCGTCGCGGGCAGCGTCGACATCAACTCGCTCAAGGTCGCGGCCAACTCCCGCGAGGGCGTCGACACCGCCTACGGGACGAGCTGGACGACGACGAACATCTCGGCGATCGTCGCCATCCCGGACGTCAACGGAGACCGGATCCCCGACCTGTGGGTCCGCTACGCCGACACCGGCAACATCAAGCTGTACTACCCGTCCACCACCAACACGAACGCCGCCGTCAAGACGGTGCTCGCGGTGGACTGGCGCGGCATCAAGTCGTTCGGCTGACCTGTCCGTCGCGTGACGCCGGCCTCCAGGACCCTCCCGTGGTCCTGGAGGCCGGCGTTTTCCGTTCAGCGGGTCCGGGCGTGCTCCGCGGCGGCCGCCGCGAGACCGGTGATCAGCGGATGGGCGCGGGTGCCGTCCCCGTCGAGCTCGGGCTGGAAGAGGGTGGCCAGGAAGAAGGGGTGCTCGGCCAGTTCGGCGATGCGGATGTCTCCGGATTCGTCGGTGCCGGTGAAGGTCATGCCGTGGGCCCGCAGCAGGTCCAGGTGGAGCGGGTTGGGGCCGTAGCTGCAGTGGTAGCGCGCCTGCGTGCGGTCCGCGCCGAGCAGCCGGGCGGCGCGGGATCCGGGGGTGACCCGTACCGTCCCCTCGTGGCCCACGAGCGAGCAGGCCAGCGGGACCACCACCGCGTCCGCCTCGGCGGTCCCGGGGTCGTTCTCGGCGTGGGCCGCCCGGTCCAGGCCGCAGACGGTACGGGCGAACTCCAGCAGGGCGTGCTGGAAGCCGCCGCACGTACCGAGGAAGGGGATGCCGTTCTCGCGGGCGTCCCGGATGGCCGTGAGCACCCCGCCCTCGCTGCGGTAGGGGCTGCCGGGCAGCACCCAGACGGCGTCGAAGCCGTCCATGCCCTCGCCCGCCTCCTCGGTGGGGATCCAGTACGCGTCCAGGTCCAGGCCCTCGCGCAGGCGCAGCGCCTCCAGCAGACCCGGGATGCGGGCGTGGGAGCGTACGGCGTCGGAGCGGTCCGCGATCAGCGCGATGCGGGCGGGTGCGGTGGTGGTGGTGCTGGTGCTGGTGGTGGTGGTGGTGGTGCCGTTCGCGTTCATGAAGCCCATCCTCTGAGCGCCCTCCCCATCACGTCCAACGATGATCTGCGGTGCATGCATAAGCAATACTGATCCCCATGGATCCGCATCTCCTCCGCACCTTCGTCGCGGTCCTCGAACACCTGTCCCGTCTCACGACATGTTCTCGTCGTCTCAGGTGACCTTGGTGGGGTGATCGCTGGTCTCGGGTGACGTTGTCGCTGCCCCGCTGAGGTACGTCGCCGATCTCACGTGATGTTGTCTGCCGAGTGCGCCTGTCTCACTTCGCATTACCGCTGATCTTCGTTCTTCTCTGATCGGCTGCAAGGACACCCGCACCGAATGTGGTTACGCCGTCGTCAGTCAGCCGTGAGGCTGCTCGGCTCCTCACCCCGGTACGGCATCCAGCGGTATCCGGGTTGGAACGGGACGTATTCGTCGCCCAGGCCAAGCGCGCCGTGGAGCTCGTCACAGAGAACGAGCCCGTGAAGGCTGCCATCGGCCAGCTCCTGAGACCACTCAGCCTTGAGTTCAGCGGGGTCCAGTAGCGGCTCCGGGTCCCAGCCGACCCGCGCGGTGAGGTACCCGTCGAACTTGGCAAGCAGCTCGTACAGCTGGTGTCCCAGCTCGGTGAACTCAGCTGCGGATAGGGGAAATCTGGGGAGGCTGCCGTCGAGGCCGACGCCCCAACCGACAGCAACTGGGAGGATGGAGAGTTCGACATGTGGGCCTGTGGTTGTGAGCATCGGCCGGTGGAGGGGAATCCGTTGGGTGCCCGCGTGAAGCACCAGTGACTCGGGTTCGGTGAGGGTGGCCTCCCGTGCCGCCCTGAGGTTGTCGCCGAAGTTCACTACGAGTTCGAAGCAGAGCGCCACGGTTCGTCTTCCTCTCCATTCAAGAACGGCTCGACCACGTCAGCTGGCTCCGACTCAATCGGCTGTGCTGTTTCGCGCCATCAGCCGTTGGCGCGCCCAAGTGACGAAGTCGTCGTGCGGGCTCACCAACTGGACGTCGGACAGCAGGGATTCGATCTCCTCATTCGGGGCTTCATCGACGCGAAGGAAGATCTCCACTCTCGTGAGCGGCACGAGTCGCACAACCGGCATCACCGGGTGCCGGCACTCCTGCAGGAGATTGCTTCGGTCGAGAAGGTGGACGATCTGCGGCACGGATTCATCGTGCAGGACCATCGCCACTGCCTCACCGCAGCTGAGGCCGTTGTCCTCGCGCAGGGCCCAACGCGCGCGAAACGGCATCTCGGAGTCGGGAGCATGCGCTGCGTGAGACGGCGGTACCACCCTGCCTGCTACTACCGCGGAGCCGAACGCTATGGGGGCCGGTGCCTCACCGCTTGCGTGGTACCGGGTGATCCACTCCCAGTGCGGCGCCGGCACGATGCGGTAGTCGACCTCGAAGACGGCCGCAGCAGGGTCTACGTAGTGACGGGCGAACCCGAGAATGGCTTGATCACCGTTACTGGCGGTGAGGCGGAAGGTTCGGCCGGACTTTTTGAAGCCAGCTGCTTTCATCACAGGGGCCACGTACTGCTTGACCAGCAGGTCCAGCGGTGTCATCGATGCCCCTTATCCCCGTTTACGCAAGCAGCTGGTGAACGTCCTCAGGGAATGTATGCCAGAACCTGATTGGGGCCTACGCAGTCAGGTGCTCCGCCTTCGCTGCGACAGGTCGTTCTCATGTGATCTTCCTTCTCTCGGGCGGTTTGAGCCCGTATTGCTGGCAGTGGGTGTCTGCGGACGGCTTTGCTCAGATCAGTTCGGTGGAGTTGATCCGGGGGTGGGCGGTGGATGTCGGAGGTCTGGGGCAGGCCACGTTCGAGGTGGGGTACGTCGACGAGGACTGCGTACACCGTCGCGAGGCACTTGCGGCCTGTTGGACGCTGAGGTTCGAGAAGCTGCCGCCGGTGCGTGCGGTCAAGTCGTATAGGGGCCAGCGGTCCGTAACTCGCGACTACTGGGCTGCTACGACGGCAAGGCAGTTGTCCTGCGAGTCCCATCTGGAACGGCACCACGCGATGCTGATGGACTTCGATCCGCGGGTCACGGGTCTGGTCGGCCAGCCGTTCCGGCTGTTCTGGCCGGGGCGGCGAGGCCGCCGGGGACACGTTCCCGACTTCTTCGCTCGGCTTGGTGACGGCGGCGGCCTGGTGGTGGATGTTCGTCCGGATGAGCACATCGAGCCGGACGATGCGGAGGCGTTCGCGGCAACTGCGCGAGCCTGTGAGCTCGCCGGGTGGGCCTTTCGCAGAGTGGGGGCGATTGATCCGGTGTTGCTGGCGAACGTCAGATGGCTGGCTGGCTACCGGCACCCGCGCAACCACCGTGAGCCCGCCGCCTCGGAGTTGGCGCAGGCATTCGCTGAGCCAGGAGGCCTGTTGGCCGGAGCTGAGCGCGTCGGTGACCGGCTGGCGGTGTTGCCGGTCCTCTATCACCTGCTCTGGCGCCGGGTCCTGGACGTCGACTTGGAATCGGGCCTGTTGGGGCCGCGAAGCGTGGTCCGCAGGGCGGTGACGGGCCGGTGAGGTCTCCACTGGTAGTCAGGCCGGGTGACCGGGTTCGATTCGACGGCAAGACTCACACCGTGGTCGGCCTCTCCGGCGTCCTGGTGCGGCTGGCCGACGAACACGGGCAGCCCAGTGCGATGCATCTGCCGACGCTGATGACCTCACTGGGATTCGAGGTAATCGGCTCGGGTGGAGTCCGTCGGCTCCCGCCCGGCCTGCTGGACGGGTTGCCACCCGCCGAAGCCGAACGGGCTCTGTGGTGGCACCGGCACATGAGCGAAGTACTCACCGGCCTGCCGCCGGACGCCTCGATGGGCGCGATGCCGCGGCCTGAGTACGACCCGGCGATCCGAAACCTGGCCCAGCGCGAGGCGGCCAAGGCCGCCGAACTGACTTCAGAATCCGGCAGGTCCATCAGTCCGCACACCATCCGCTGGCGCCGCCGCCGCTACCAAAAACGTGGAGTCATGGGCATGGTCGACGGCCGCCAAGCCCCCCGCCGCCCGGTCCTGGGCCAGGTCGACCCGCAGGTCGTGGAAGTCCTGCGACGGCTCATGGACCAGGCCACTGAAGGATCGACTCACACCATCAGCTACTACTTCGAGCGCGTCGGCCAGGTCATGAAGAAGGTGGAGGGACCGCCGGTCGAGATGCCCTCGCGAGCAACCTTCTACCGCCTGTTCAACCGGCTGGAGGCCGGGCGCCACACGACCGGTTCAGCCCGCACGCGCCGCTCATTGGCCAACCAGCCCGACGGCGTCTTCGGCCAGGTCACCGTCTGCCGACCGGGCGAACTGATGGAGATCGACTCCACCCCGTTCGACGTGCTGGTCCGGCTGGAAAACGGCGTCGTGGACCGATGCGAGCTGGTCGGCATGGTCGACGTCGCGACGCGGACCATCACCGCCGCAGTGCTGCGGCCGACTACTAAGTCGGTGGACGCTGCTTTGCTGCTGGCCCGGTCAGTGACCCCGGCACCCATGCGGCCGGGCTGGCCGGACGCTCTGCGGATGGAACACTCGGCACTGCCCTACGAGCGGCTGCTGTCAGTGGACGAGCGGCTGCGGCACGCTGCCGCAGTCCCGCTGATCATTCCGGAAACGGTCGTGGTCGACGGCGGCAAAGCCTTCCTCTCGAAGAACTTCCACGCTGCCTGCAACGCGTTCGGCACCGAGGTCATCCACGCCCCGCCCCGCACCCCGACTCACAAGCCCCACATCGAGAGAACACTGGGCTCGGCAGCCTCGCTGTTCGCCCAGTTCCTCCCTGGCTACACCGGACGGTCGACGGAATACCGCGGCCGCAAGATCGAGGACGAGCCGCTGTTCTCCCTGCACCAGCTCCAGGAACTGCTGGAGCAGTGGATCAGTGCCAAGTGGCAGAACCGGGCCCACGACTCGCTACGTGACCCGCTTGCTCCGGGGAGGACATTCTCCCCGAACGAGAAGTACGCCGCGCTCGTGGAAACGGCCGGCTTCCTGCCGCTCGCGCTGGCCGCGGAGGACTACCTGGAACTGCTGCCGACCCGTTGGCAGGCCATCAACTCCTACGGCATCAAGATCAACCACCGGCTCTATGACTGCGACGAGCTCAACGACCTGCGGCGGGAGAAGTCCGGGATCGCGGAGCGGAAGAACCGTTGGGAGGTCCGTCACGATCCCTATGACATCCGGCTCGTCTGGCTCCGCAACCATCGCACCGGCCAGTGGATCACCGTCCCGTGGCGGTTGCTTTCCACAACTGCCACTCCCTTTGGTGAGCTGGCCTGGGACCACACCGCCCGCGACCTCCGGGAACAGGGCGAACAGGTCACCGAGGACGTGATCGCCGCAGCCGTTGGCGACCTGTTCGACCGGGCCGCCAGCGGCTCCGAGGAGAAGGTGCCCCCTGCCGCATCAGGCCGAGGCCAACGCAGCCGGCGCCGCGGCCCCAAGGTCGCCGCCCGGTCCCAGGCCACCAGCGATCCCGCATGGCCACGGCCTGAGCCCCCACCGCCGCCTCCGCAGGCCGGTCCGCCGGGCGATCCCGAGGACGACGAAGAGGCCGAAGACGACGGGGGCACGATCGCCGATGTCGTCCCGCTGCGAGTCTTCGACGCACGCAAGGAGGCAGGGAAGTGGTGGTGAGCTCGCCCGATTTCGGGCTACCCGAGGACCGGCGGATGCCTACGACCACGCTGGAGGGCTGGCGTCACTTCGTCGATGAGGACCCCATCGTCTTCGACCTGCTGCCCGAGGACAAGTGGCAGGACCTCGCCCCCAAGGCCCGAGATGAATACGACGAGGGCCGGGTCAACTACCACTCCGAGCTGATCATCGTGGAGACCCCGACCGTTCGCGACGTCCTACGCGAGGGCCGGCTACTGACTCTGGTCAATCGCAGGGAGATCAGCGCCCGACGCGGCCTGATCGTCTCCGGCCCCTGGGCCACGGGCAAGTCCACCGCCCTCAAACAGCTCGGCAGGGCCCACGAACTGCGAGTACGCCAGCGTTTCCCCGACAATGACCGCATCCCGGTCGTCTACGTCTCAGCTCCACCCAACGGCTCACCTCGCAAGCTCGCCACACGCTTTGCCCACTTCCTGGGCCTGCCCATGAAGGCCCGGCACAACGAGATGGATATCGCGGACGCGGTCTGCGAGATCCTCACCGACGCACACTGCGACCTGGTCCTGGTCGACGAGATCCACAACATCAACATGGCCACGTCCAATGGCAAGGATCTCTCCGACCACCTCAAGTACTTCGCGGAGCACATCCCCGCCACGTTCGTCTACGCCGGTATCAACGTCGAGCGCGAGGGACTGTTCACCGGAGTCCGCGGCAAGCAGATCGCGGCCCGCTGCGTGATGAAGTACACCGGCAACTTCCCTTACCAGGCCGAATGGCGGTCGATGATCGCGCTGATGGAGGACTCGCTGCGGCTGCACCATCACGAGCCCGGCAGCCTGGTCCGGCAGTCGAAGTACCTCTACGCCCGCACCGGCGGAAGTATCAGCAGCCTGTCCCACCTCATCCGCGCGGCTGCCATCAGCGCAATCGCTGACGGCAGCGAACGCATCACCCGGCGTCTGCTGCAAACCATCTCCGTCGACCACAACACCCAGTCCGACAGCCCCCGCGCCTCCGGTGAGGAGAGCGACGAGGCGGGAGACGCTGCGTGATCCGGCAGCTTCCTCCGCCCCGGCTCCAGCGGCTCCCCCACACACTCGCCCCGCTACATCGCGAAACCTGGGAGTCCTACGTCAGCCGGCTCGCGGCAGCGAACCGGATCTCCCACCTCGTACTCCACGAGCACATCAACAACAAGCATCGGATCCATCCCGACCCGCTGCCGTTGCTCGACGCCATCAGCAATCTCTCCGGCCACCCCCGCGACCGGCTCCTGAAGGCCCTGCCCGATCTCCGGCACCCCGGTCTCATCAGCCATCTGCCCAGGTCCTGCGAACTGCTTGACGACGGGTGGCAGGTTCAAGAGGCTTGCAGGCTCTGCCTGGCGGCCAAGGGAGTCTTCACCGAGGCCCGGCACTGGGTCCCCAAGAGCACCCGGCTCTGTCTCCGTCACGGCCGCTGGACCGACACCTACCACGCGCAGTTCGACCTCCGTCGGCTACCCGAGATCATCCAGGCACAGCGCGACCACCACCGCTTGGTACGCGAACACGGCTGGCAGACCGCCGTGATCGCCATGCGCCAAGCCGCCGCTTGGTGCTGGCGGTGGTGGGACAGCCGCCGGTATCACCAGCGCCGCGACCGCAGACTAAAGCTCCTCATTCCTCCCGGCGGGGGAACCTACCGGGAAGACCCCCGGCTCCTCGCCAGCAGCTACCCCGACATCGTCGCCCTCGCCGGCCTCCTGGCCTCCCCCCGGCTCCGTGGCCTGCCCTTCACCGGCAATGAGCAGGACTTCCGCCTGTTCATCAGCGAGGTTCGCACACGCGTCGCTCCCGGCTACCGATACGAAGCGGCTGGCGTCGCTGACCCGCTCGTCCGCTGGATCGAGGAAGAGCGCTATTACCGAACCCTCCCGAACCACCCATGGCCGATGCCCAACGAGCCCCGGACTCACAACCCGGAGTCCCTGGAGCAGATCGTTCATCGCCTCAACGAGTTCTTCGACTCGGATCCCGACAATCCGGACCGTTGCGCCAGCTGCGGCGACCAACTGAAGACCTCAAACCCGAGGACGCGGTTCTGCTCAGCCGCATGCAGGTCACGCGACTGGAACCGGCAACACCAAGAGCGAAAGGTCCGCGAAACCGCCTCTCGATCGGAGCGGAGGGAATGCCCGTCCTGCGGCGTCACCTGGACGCCCGGCGACGACAGACGACGCGACGCCCGCTACTGCTCACACCGCTGCCGGCAAGCTGCCTTCCGGCGACGCACAGCTGACGAAGACATTTGACCGACAAGATCAATTGAGACATCACTGGCAACGTGCTTCCGCGGGACAACACGAAGTGAGAATCCGTCAAAGCCCCGTCTCACCTGCCTTTGCATCGCCCCTGGTCAGAGCCCCACCAATGGACAAGATCGAATGAGACGGGACAACACCGCTCCTTCTCCACCGCCGCCTCGGTCCTCGGCTACACGCAGTCGGGCGTCTCCCAGCACATCGCCGCCCTCGAAGCCGACCTGGGAGCCCGGCTGGTCGAGCGCCGGCCCGTCGCCCCCACCGGGGCGGGGGCCAGGCTGATGGAACACGCCCCCGCGCTGCTCCTGCGCCTGGACGCCGCCCGCGCGGACATCGCCCGCCTGCACCGGGCCCCCGACGCCCGGCTGACGCTGGCCCGTTCGCCCGCGGCCTGCGGCCCGGCGCTCGCCGAAGCCCTGGCCCGGCTGCGCGCCTCGGGGCCGCTGGAGGTCGAGGTCCACACCCTCGGCCGGGACTCCGTCATCGAGGCGGTCCTGACCGCCCGCGCCGACCTCGGCCTCGTGGACGGCGTGGCCGCGCCCAGCGACCCCCTCCCGCTACCCGACCTCGGCCCGACCGTCACCCTCGCCGTCACCGAGGAGCCCCTGGCCGTGCTCTTCCCGCACACCCACCCCCTGGCGCGGCGCAGCTCGGTCCGACTGCCCGACCTCGCGCAGGCCCAGTGGATCGACGCCCCCGACACGGCGGTCCCCCTCGACCGGCTCCGCACGGTGAGCCACACCGCCGGCTTCCAGCCCCGGATCCGCCTCCACGGCACCGACCCGCACGCCCTCGCCGCCCTGGCCGCCGCCGGCCACGGCCTGACCGCCCTCCCCCTCTCCCTGGCCGCCACCTTCCCCGGCACCAGGGCGGTCCCGGTCCGCACCCCCCGCCTGGTCCACCGCACGGAACTCCTCCACCCCACGTCCCCGACTCCGCACGCGGCCGCCCTGGTGGCCCTGCTCACGGGCACGGGGTAGACCCAGCCCCGGAGAACGCCGCCCGGCATAGGCTTCGCCCCGGCGGGACGGGATCGCGGTGGGGAGCGGAACGGGTGCGGGAACTGATCGACGACCGGTACGAGTTGGAAGAGCTGCTCGGCCAGGGCGGGTTCGGCGAGGTGTGGCGGGCCACGGACCGCCGGGTGGGCCGTCCGGTGGCCGTCAAGATCGGGTACCCGCTGACGTACGAGGACACCCGCCGGTTCGAGCGGGAGGCCGGCCTCGCCGGGAGTCTCGCCCATCCCCACATCGCCACCGTCCACGACTTCGGCCGCGTCGAAGGCGCCGGGCCCAGCAGGGTCTTCCTCGTCATGGAGCTGCTCCGGGGACGGAGCCTGGCCGAGATCCTGGACGAGGGGGTGCCGCCCCTCGCCGACGCCCTGGACTGGACGCGGCAGATCTCGGACGCCCTCGGGGCAGCGCACGACGCCGGGATCATCCACCGCGACATCAAGCCGGCCAATGTGATGGTGCTCGGAAACGGGGTGGCGAAGGTGCTCGACTTCGGCATCGCCAAGGCCCGGGGCGGTCCCGGTACGGAGCTGACGGGCACGGGCATGATCATCGGCTCCTTCCCGTACATGGCCCCGGAGCGCTGGACGGGCGGCGCGAACGGGGTCCCCGTGGACGGGCGCAGCGACCTGTACTCCCTGGGATGCGTCCTGATGGAGCTCCTCACCGGCGAACGCCCCTTCCCCGCGCGCGAGATGCACGAACTCCTGGCCCAGCACCTGACCGCCGCGCCACCCTCCCCCGGCTCGCGCCGGCCGGGCCTACCTCCCGGTCTCGACGGGCTCGTCCTCGGCCTGCTCGCCAAGGACCCCGAGCAGCGTCCCGCCGATGCGCACGAGGTGGCACGGCGGCTCGCGGAGCTCGCCCGGGGCGGCGAGGCGTCCGCGCCCGCCCGTACCCCCGCGGCCGGACCGGTGACCGGACCCTCCGGCGCGCCTCCGGTGCCGTCCTACCCCCCGACCGTCCACGTCCTCGCAGCGGGAACGGGCCCGGGACCGGGGCGGGGACCGGGAACGGAACCGGGAACGGGAACGGGACCAGTACCGGTCGGTGATCCCGTCCGGGCCCTGCTGCGGCGGCGCCTGGAGCTGCTCCTGTCGGACGCCCCGGCCGACCTCGTAGAACGGCTGGGCATGCTGGCCGCCGACTCGGCGGAGGAACTCGGCGCGAACGACCCGCTGACCGTACGGGCGGCCTACCACCGTGCGGTGCGCGTGCGCGGGCAATCCGGTGTCGAGCTGGAACGCCTCCTGCCCCGGATGGTGCGGGTCCTCGGTCTGGAAGACAGGGACACGATCACCGCGCGCGTCGCGCACGTCGGCGAGGCCGCCGCCCACGGGCCCGGAGACGGCCACCGCCACGAGGGGGAACTGCGCGAGATCATCGAGCAGGCCGTCCGGGTGCTCGGCCCCCTCGACCCGGTGACCATGACCGCCCGATACCACCTGGCCTCGGCGATGCAGCGGGGCGCCCGCGACCGCGACGGCCAGTGGGACGCACGCACGCCCGAGCGGGCCGAGAGCGAGCGCGCCCTGCTCGGGCCGCTGCTGCCCGACCTGGAGCGGTCCATGCCCGGCGACGGGCCGGTCCTGCTCGACGTGCGGCGCCGACTGGCCCACGACGCCTGGCTGGTCGGCGACTTCGCGGCGGCGGCGCCGCTGTACCTGCGGCTGTTCCCGGACGTGGAGGAGCTCGTGGAGCACGGCGACCCGGAGGTGGCGCACCGCGTGATCCGCAGCATCGGCGAGGCGGGAGACCCCGAGCGCGCCTTGTACCTCATCGGAGAGCTGCTGCACCGGCTCCCCTTCGTCTTCGGCAGCGGAGACTGGCTGACCCAGGAGGTCACGGACACCCGCGCGGACCTGCGCCGCGCCCTGCGCGAACGCCGCCGGAGCGGCGGCCCGGGGACCGGCACCCTCTCCCGCCTCTTCGGCCGCTGACCGCGGGAGGGGCGTCAGGAGGCCGCCGGGCCGGCGGGGCTCAGGAGGAACTCCGTGGCGCGGGCGATGGCTTCGGGGTACGTGGGGTGCACGGCTTCCGATTCGTCCGTGCGGCCGTCGGCGGTGACGGCGGTGTACCACCAGGCGTCCGCGTCGGGGTCGTGGTGGATGGCGGCGGTGCCGCCCGCGTAGCGGAGCGGGATGGACTCGCCGGCGGTCCGCTTCGCCACCGCGTGGGGCCACTTGAGGCGGGCGGACTGGCGCTTGATGCCGCCCCAGGCGGCGCCCAGCTGGGTGTAGCTCGCTCCGCTGCGGCCCGCGACGGTCGCCGCGCTCTCCGCCATCCGATCGACGGACCGCTTGGCTTCGTACAGGGCCCGCAGCAGGGCAAGTTGGACGTCCGGCGCGGCCATGAGGGCGGCGTCGAAGGGCCGGTCCGCGGCGCGGTAGGCCTGCACACGGGTCGAGATCCGCTGGGCCAGCGGCCGGACCGCATCGAGCACCTGGTCGTCCATGGCGAAGGCCTCGTCCTCGGCGGGCTCGCTCCAGGCGGGCTCCAGCAGGGTCATGACGGCGGCCCAGAAGTCCTCGTCGTTCCGGTCGGGGGTCGGGATCGATGCCGAATCACTCATGCGACATGTTTACCTGTCACGGGATCCGATGACAAGTAAAACTGTCACCCAGCGGGGTCGCCGAACGGGCCGCCCGCCCCGGGCATGGCGTCCTACCAGCGGGTAAGGCAGCATGGGCCGCCGACGTACGCAGCTGTACGCCGTTTGCCGCCCACCCCGCAGGAGGAACACCATGGCCAGCCCCAAGCCGGAGACCCTCGCCGCCTTCGAGGCCGCCAAGGGGTTCATGCCCGTAGGGGAAGGGCTCGCGCTGTACGAGGCGGCCGCGTCCGCGGCGCGGCTCGGGCTGCCGCTGCTGGAGGTCGGGACCTACTGCGGGCGCTCCACGATCCTGCTCGCCGACGCCGCCCGCGAGGCGGGGGTGAGCGCGCTCACCGTGGACCACCACCGGGGCAGCGAGGAGCAGCAGCCCGGCTGGGAGTACCACGACCCGAGCGTCGTGGACCCGGAGATCGGGCTGATGGACACCCTGCCCACCTTCCGCCGGACCCTGCACCGGGCCGGCCTGGAGGACCACGTCATCGCGATCGTCGGCCGCTCCCCGCAGGTCGCCGCGGCCTGGGGCGGCAAGCTCGGCCTGGTCTTCATCGACGGCGGCCACACCGACGAGCACGCCACCGGCGACTACGAGGGCTGGGCCCCGCACGTCGCCCAGGGCGGCACCCTGGTGATCCACGACGTCTTCCCCGACCCGGCCGACGGCGGCCAGGCCCCGTACCGCATCTACCTCCGCGCCCAGGCCTCGGGCGCCTTCGAGGAGACCTCGACGACGGACTCCCTCCGCGTACTCCGCCGCACGGGCGAGGGCATCTGACCTGGCCCCACCCGCCACACCGGGCCCCACCCCGCCCCGCAGACCACATCCAACCCCGCCCGGCGCATCCGGCCCCGCAGGCCACACCCCGCCCCGCCCGGCGCATGCAACCCCGCCCCGCACACCCGGCCCCACCGGCCAAATCCAGCCCCGCCGGCGTTTGAGGCGCGGGGGTCCGGGGGCAGCGCCCCCGGCAACGGCGCCGCACCCGCCCACGGCGCCCGCCGGCACGGGGCCCGGGGCCCGGGGCACGGGGCACGGGGCCCGGGGCCTCGGACCCCCGGGCCCCGGCGCCCCACAGGTCAGCGGAGCATATAACCGCACCGCGCCCCCGGATGGCCCACGGTCCGTACACCCGACCGACCTCCGGTCTAGCATCGCCGGGTGCGCTACGACGAAAGCTCCCCGCCGCCCCCCGAGTCCGCGAGCTCCATCAGCCCGGACCGGCCCTGGTACGCCCGCCGCTCGACCCTGGTCGTCGCGGCGGCCGCGATCGCTCCGGCCTGCCTGGCCGGGTGGGTCCTGACCGAGGTGCTGGGCGGGGGCGCGAGCGACGACTCGCGCCCGCCGCGGATCGTGATGCCGCTCTCGGCGTCGGCGGCGCTGCCCTCCGCGGCACCGTCCGGGAGCCCGGCGGGGGGCCCGTCCGGGAGCCCCGCGGCGGCCCCGGCCCCCGGCGCGACCCCGGGCGCGACCCCCGGCGGGACGGCCCCCGCCGCGGCGAACGCCCTCGCCGGCCGCACCGTGGTCATCGACCCCGGCCACAACACGGGCAACTTCAAGCACACCACCGAGATCAACCGCCAGGTGGACATCGGCACCAACCGCAAGGAGTGCGACACCACCGGCACGACCACCAACTCCGGCTACATGGAAGCCGAGTTCAGCATGGACGTGTCGAAGCGCCTGCGCACCGTCCTGGAGGCCAAGGGTCTCAAGGTGGTCCTCACCCACGAGGCCGGCAAGGACCGCCCCTTCGGCCCGTGCATCGACGAGCGCGCCCGGATCGGCAACGAGGCCGCCGCCGACGCCGTGGTCTCCGTGCACGCGGACGGGGTCTCGGCCGGCAGCCGCGGCTTCCACGTCATCCTCCCGGCCAAGGTCAAGGGCGGCGGCGCCGACACCGCGAAGATCATCGAGCCGTCCCGGCAGCTCGGCGAGCGGATCGCCGGGAACTTCGCCCGGACCACCGGCTCGGCCCCCGCCAACTACCTCGGCAGCGGCACCGGATTGGTCGTCCGCGACGATCTGGGCGGACTGAACCTCTCGACCCGCCCCAAGGTGTTCATCGAATGCGGCAACATGCGTGATGCCAAGGACGCGGCGCAGCTGTCGAGTCCGGAGTGGCGCCAGAAAGCGGCCCAGGGCATCGCGGACGGCATCGTCGGCTTCCTCGGCGGGTAGGGCCACCAGGACCGTCCCTCCGGACGGCCCGCAGCCCCGATCCTCTCGGCCGCGGCGAAGCTCCGTACGATGGTGCCGCCCGCCCCCTGCGTCACGGCGGGCGCCCACGGCACCACGAGACGACGAGACCGAGAAGGACACCTAAGACGTGAACATCCGATCCCTCACTCGAGGCGACGGCGTGGTGATCGGAGCAGCGGCGTTGCTGTTCATCGCCTCGTTCCTCGATTTCTACTCCGCGCCCGGCGTCGACGCACCGAGCGCATGGGACACCGACGTGTACCGCCTGGCGCTCCCGAGCATCTTCCTGCTCGCGTTCATCGCCGTCGGCCTGCTCGTCGCCGCCCGCCTGCAGCCCGCCGGGCGCCAGCTCCTGGGCCTGCCCTTCCAGGCCTGGGGCACGGTGCTCTCGGTCGCGGCCGCCTGGTCCGCGCTCTGGGGCCTGATCACCTGCCCGACCGGGGCCGACCTCGGCGCGGGCGCCGTCATCGCCTTCCTCGCCACCGCGGCGCTGGCCGGCGTGACCCTCTTCGGCGCGAAGGTGCCCGCGCTGGCCGCGCAGCTGGTGCCGGACCCGAAGCCCGCCACCACCGCCGTCCCGCCGTACGGTCAGCAGCAGCCGGGCGCCGGGTACGGATACCCGGGCGGCCACGGCCAGGAGCAGCAGCCGTACGGGGCCGCCCCGCAGCCGGTCCCGCCCTACGGCGGCCAGGAGCAGCCCCAGACCCCGCAGGACGCGGCCCCGCAGCCGGCCCCGGCGGCGGACTTCACGCCGTTCTGGTTCGCCGTTCCGGTGGCCCGGCCGCTCTTCGCCGAGGACGGCAGCCCCGCCCCGATCGCGGAGCTCGCGCCCGGCACCTGGTACCTGGCCGTGGAGCAGCGCGGTCCGGCCACCCTGATCGCCCAGACCCAGGACGGCCGCCGCGGCGTCCTGAACGACACCTCGGGCATCCAGCGCGGCTGAGCGCGCGCAGGCCCGTACGACGTCACGACGGCCCCCCGCCCTTCCGGGTGGGGGGCCGTTGCCCTACAGTCACCTGACGCATCGTCAGATTCCTGGAGGGGACCGTCCCATGCGCCTCGGACTCGCACTCGGCTACTGGGGCCGCGGCCCCAATCCGGACCACCTCGACCTCGCCGCCGAGGCCGAGAACCTCGGCTACGACTCCGTCTGGACCGCCGAAGCCTGGGGCTCGGACGCCTTCACCCCGCTCACCTGGATCGCCGCGCACACCTCGCGCATCCGCCTGGGCACCGCCATCGCGCAGATGGCCGCCCGCACCCCGACCGCCACCGCCATGCAGGCCCTGACCCTGGACCACCTGTCCGGTGGCCGGATGATGCTCGGCCTCGGCCTGTCCGGACCGCAGGTGGTCGAAGGCTGGTACGGGCGCCCCTTCCCCTCCAGCCCCCTGACGGCGACCCGGGAGTACGTGGACGTCATCCGCCAGGTGCTGCGCCGCGAGGCCCCGGTCGCCCTCGACGGCCGCTTCCACAGCCACCCCTACCGGGGCGCGGACGGCACCGGCATCGGCAAGCCGCTCAAGCCCATCACCCACCCGCTGCGGGCCGACCTGCCGGTCCTGCTGGGCGCCGAGGGCCCGAAGAACATCGCCCAGACCACCCGCATCGCCGACGGCTGGCTCCCCCTCTACTGGTCACCGACCCGCACGGACGTCTACCAGGCCTCGCTGTCCGAGCTCCCCGAGGGGTTCATGATCGCCCCGATGGCCCGCGCGAAGGTCTGCGACGACGTCGCGGAGGGGCTCCTGCCGGTGAAGGCGATGCTGGGCTTCTACATCGGCGGGATGGGGCACGCGGCCCGCAATTTCCACGCCGACCTCATGGGGCGGATGGGCTACGAGGAGGAGGCGCAGCGGATCCAGGAGCTGTTCCTGGCCGGGCGCAAGGAAGAGGCCGTCATGGCCGTCCCGGACGCCTTCGCGGACGAGATCTCCCTGGTCGGCCCCCGGGAGCGGATCGCCGAACGGCTGGAGCTGTGGCGCAAGGGCCCGGTGACCGACCTGCTCCTGACCGCCCCCGACCCGCACACCCTGCGGGTCCTGGCGGAGCTGAACAGCTAGGGGGTGTCTTGTCGATCGGGCCGGGTCAGGGAGCGGGGTCTGGTGCCGTGGATCGCAAGGCGGAGGAGGGAGTCGACGCGGAGCGTCGGCGAGTGACGACAACGCGGCGAGGCGCGG
>NZ_JBITDL010000049.1:19781-41586 GCF_044454225.1 Streptomyces sp. NPDC051563 | reverse complement strand
GCCACCATGCACAACCTCGCCATGACACGGTGAAACAGCAGGTCAATCACCACTCCGGCCTGCATAAGACGGACCTTCTGAAACAACCTTTAGGGCTTGTCCCGAAGGAAGACGCGGGGTGAGGGAGGTTGGTTGCCGCACATATGCACGAAGGGTGATGTTTGCGGCCTATGCCGGGGGCGATTTTCCCGGCCATCCTGTCGATATCCGATCGGTGCGCTTGCAGGTCCGGTGCCGGTCCGGGACCGATCAAGATCAATTGCCGGTGGGTGGCGGGCGTGTCGATGACGACAGGTGCGAGGATGCACCCGTACGGAACGGCCGGGACGGGAGCCCCGCCTTCCGGGCAGACCTGACCGGACGACGCGTCCGTGCCGGGTGGGGGCGGACGGGCGGGCACCACGTGCGAACGGCACGGGTGATCCCTCCCGCGGGTCCCTGCCGGGCGCACACACCGCGCACCGCGCAGAAGGGACCGCTGACGGCGATGCAGATCCGGCTGACCGTCCTTGGGTCGGGGTCGCGCAGCGGCCACCAGACCGCCACCGCGACCGCCACCGGCGGGGGTACCGGCGGAGGGGGCGCGCCGGCGAGCTGTGACGTGCTCGTCACCGCACCCGCCGGCACCGCGCTGTCCGCGGTGGCCTCCGGGCTCGCGGCGACCGTCGGCGGACCCGACACCGGCGGCACGGTCGTGCTGTACGCCGGTACGGAGCGCCTGGACCCCGCGCGCTGCGCGCTCGGCGAGCCGCCGCTCGTGGACGGGGCGGTGCTGTCGCTGAACGTGCCCGGGCCCGACGTCCGCACGGACGGGACCGCGGCCGCGACCGCCCTCGGCGACGGACCGCAGCTGCACGTCGTGGCCGGGCCGGACGCCGGCGGAGTGCACCTGCTGCACCCGGGGGCGATCCGGATCGGCCGCTCGGCCGACGCGGACGTCCCGCTGGACGATCCGGACGTGTCCCGCCTGCACTGCACCGTGACGGTGCTCCCCGACGGGCGGGTGGCGGTGGCCGACCTCGGATCGACGAACGGCACGACGCTCGACGGCGCGGTGGTCGGCGCGGAGCGGGTGGCGCTCGCGCCGGGTGCGCTGCTGCGCGTCGGCGAGTCCACGCTCCGCCTGGCCGTGGGCCCGTCCCTCACCCCCCTCACCCTCACCCCCGACCTGGAAGGCCACCTCGCCGTCTCCCTCCCGGGCCACCCCGAGGGCGGCGCCCCTGCCGGGACCTGGTCCGGCGGTACGCCGGGCAACCCGGCGGGGCCGCCCTCCGACGGCGGAGCCCGGACCGGCGCCACGCCGGGCACCGCGGCGGGGTCGCAGCCCGCAGGCGGCGCCCCGGGCGCAGCCCGAACCGGCGCTACGTCGGCCTCCGCGGCCGGGTCGCACCCCGACGGGGGCGGCTCCGGCGGCGCCTGGACCGGCGGTACGCCGGGCAGCCCGGCGGGGTCGCCCTCCGACGGCGGAGCCCGGGCCGGCGCCACGCCGGGCAGCCCGGCGGGGTCGCTGCCCGGAGGCGGCGGAGCCTGGGCCGGCGCCACGTCCGGCACCGCGGCGGGGTCGCAGCCCGGAGGCGGCGCCCACGGCGGAGCCTGGACCGGCGGTACGCCGGGCAGCCCGGCGGGGTCGCAGCCCGGAGGCGGCGGAGCCTGGGCCGCGCCCGCGCAGGGCACCGCGGCCGAGTCGCAGGCCGACGGCGGGGCCTGGGCGGCCGGCGTGTCGTATCCCGACGCGGGGGGCCGGGGGGCGCAGGGGCAGATCCCCCACCCCGCCCCTTCCCGAAGCGGGGGCTCCGCCCCCGGCCCCGTACGGCCCGGGTACGGAACCCCGGGCGGCAGCACCGGCTCGGTTCCCGCCGCCCGGGGCACCGCACACGACACCGGAGGCCACCCGGCTCCGGCCGGCTCCGCGGACCCCTGGCCGTACGGCGGGGCCCGGCAGGACGGCGGTGCCGGCCGGATCGCCCGGCCCGCGTCCGGGCCCGGCGCCCCGGGCTCCGGGCACCCTCCGCTCCCCGACCGGCCCGGCGCCGGACAGCACGGCGCAGCCGCCCACCAGGCCGGAGCCGCAGGCACGTACGACCCGTACGCCTCAGAGGCCCGCCCGTACGACGGATCAGCACACCCCGGCGCGGCCCCCGGCCGGCCCGCCGCAGCCCCGGACCCGTACGCCGGAGCCGGAGCCGGAGCCGGGCACCGGGGCGCAGCCGCCGGCCCCCACGCCGGACAGGAGCATGCGGCCGGAGCCGCCGGCCCCCACCGCGGGGCCGCCCAAGGTCCGCAGGCCGCGGGAGGGGTCGGCCCGTACGGGCACGAGGGGCCGGGACCGGCGCAGTGGACCGGGGTCGAGCATCACGGTGCGGGCGGCTGGGAGGAGTCCGAGCCGGTCCCCGGCACCGGTACCGGGTCCGAGCCCCGCCGCGGAGCCCGTCGCGGGATCGGGGCCTGGGCGCGGAAGTGGGTGCGCGGGGCCGACGCCGCGGAGGTGGAGGTGGTCGCCGAGGCGGCGGCCGCCGTCGCCGCGCGGCCCGGCGCCGACGATCCCGCGACCCTGCTGCTCACCGCCCTCGGGCCGGCCCCACGGCTGTGGGCCGGGCCCGCCGGGCTCGACGTCACGCTCGGCGCGGGCTGCGAGGTCGCGCTCCGCGAGACCGGCTCGCTCGGCATCGCCGGACCCCGGGCCCGGCTGACCGGTGTGGCCCGCTCCGTCATCGCCCGGCTGGCGGCCCTGCACGCCCCCGGCCAGCGCCTGGAGATCGTGCTGATCTCCACCGACCGGGCCCGCCCGCTCGCCGAACGCCGCCGCGACTGGGGCTGGCTCGGCTGGCTGCCGCACGTGCGCCCCGCGCACGGGCAGGACTGCCGGCTGCTGCTCGCGTACGACCGCGATCAGGCGGCCGCCCGCACCGGGGAGCTGACCCGGCGGCTCGACGACGGCCCCCTCGGCACCCACTGGGCCACGGCCGGTCCGGACGCGGTGCGCGAGGCCTCGTACGCCTACCGGGGCCCGTACACCCTCCTGGTGCTCGACGGGGATCCCGGTCCCGGGGCGCTGCGTGACATCACCGGCCGGCTGACCTCGCACGGTCCGGCCGCCGGGATCCACGTGCTGGCCCTGGCCGAGGCACCGGCCGCGACGCCCGCCTCACCCGTCACCGAGACCTACGAGGCGGCCTGCGCGGCCGCCCCCGCCTTCCGGGACTGCCGGACCGCCGCCCTGCTCAGCGGTGATGTGGCCACGACCGTACGGACCTTCGCGGTCTCGGGCGGCACACCGGCCGCGTCCGGCGGTACGGCCACGGCGGACGCCGTATCGGCGGCCTGGGCGGAGCGGTTCGCCCGCGCCCTGGCCCCGCTGAAGGCCGACTCCCCCGTCGCGGAGGGCGGTTACCGGCCGGCCGCCGCCCATCTGCCCCAGACCGCCCGGCTGCTCGACGAGTTGGGGCTGGCCCGGGCCACCCCGGCTTCGCTGATGGCCCGTTGGGCCGCCTCCACCGACCAGGGACAGCGCGTCGGCGGGCTCGCGGAGATAGTCCTCGGCACCGGCCGGCGCGGGCCGGTGGGCGCCGAACTGGTCACCGACGGGCCGCACGTGCTGATCGAGGGGCCCGCCGGCAGCGGCCGTACGGAACTGCTGCGCTCGGTCGCGGCCTCTCTCTCGGCGGCCGCCCGGCCCGACCGGCTCGGGCTGGTCCTGCTCGACGGGGCCGGCGGCGAGCGCGGGGGCGACGGCCTGCTGCCCTGTACGGAGCTGCCGCACGTCTCGGCGCACCTGGTGGCCTCGGACCCGCTGCGGATGCGGGAGTTCGCGCAGGCGCTGGGCGCCGAGCTGAAGCGGCGGGCCGAGCTCCTGGACGGGGTGCCGTTCTCCGAGTGGCACGCCGTGCGCGAGGTCTCCGACCGGATGGTCTCCCCCCGCCAGCCCACCCCGGGCGAGCTGCGCGGCGATCTCGAACCCCAGCGTTCCGGCACCCTGCGGCTGCGCTCCTCGGCCACCCGGGCCGATCCGGCGGCCGGGCCCAGCCCGCTGCCCCGCCTGGTCGTGCTCGTGGACGACTTCGACGCGCTGGTCGCGCCGGGGCTGGGCAGCACGGGCCGGCCCGCCGCCGGGTCGGTGGTCCGCGCGCTGGAGGCGGTGGCCCGCGAGGGCGCCCGGCTCGGGGTGCACCTGGTGGCCACCAGTGCCCGCCCGGACCGGACGGCCGACACCGAGCTGGCCCGGGTCACGACCCTGCGCGTGGAGCTCGACGCCCCCGACCAGCCGGGTCCCGGCCGGGGCGTGCTGCGGTACGCCGACGGGCGCACGGTCCCCTTCCAGGGCGGCCGGGTCACCGGCCGGATCCCCCGGACGGCGACGCTGCGGCCGACGGTGGTGCCGGTGGAGTGGGAGCGGATGGGCGATCCACCGGCCCGGCGCCCGGTCCGCGAACTGGGCAACGGCCCGACCGACCTGGCGCTGCTGGCCAGCGCCCTGGACCGGGCCTCGCACCTGGTGTCGGCGGTCCCGGTGCTGTTCCCGCCGGCCCCCTGAGTCGGCCCCCGGGCGGGACCGCCCGGGGGTGCCGCGCCCACCCCCGTACGCCGGGAGGCGGTATTGCGGGGGCGCGCGGGGCGGCGTAGACCTTGTGGCACGGGACACACCATCGCCAGCGAGGCATCGGGGGCACCGCCATGCGCCAGCACGGAACGAGCCGCACGACACCGCACGCATCCCACACTCCCCGCCCACCCCACACTCCCCGCCCACCCCACACTCCCCGCCCACCCCGGGCGCCCCACGGGCGGCGGCACGCCTGGGCCGCCCTGGCCGTGGTGGCCGCGCTGGCGCTCAGCGCGTGCGGCGGTGGCGGCGACGGCAAGGAGCCCGCGAAGGGCAAGGACGGCCCGGACGCCTCGGGCGCGCCGACCGTCGCCCTACCCCGTCTCGACGGGGAGAAGCTGGAGGTCGCCGCCGTCTGGACGGGCGCGGAGCAGGAGAACTTCGTCAAGGTCCTGAAGGAGTTCGAGCGGCGCACGGGTGCCACGGTCACCTTCGTCCCGGCCCAGGACCCGATCGTCACCTTCCTCGGCTCGAAGATCGCGGGCGGCGCCCCGCCGGACGTGGCGCTGCTCCCGCAGGTCGGGGCGCTGGTCTCGGCGGTGAAGAACAAGTGGGCGCAGCCGGTCGGCGCGGACGCGCAGGCCCAGCTCGACAAGAACTACTCGAACGGCTGGAAGACGCTGGGCGCGGTCGACGGCACGCAGTACGGCGTGTACTACAAGGCCGCCAACAAGTCGCTGATCTGGTACAACGCGAAGGCCTTCGAGGCGGCGGGGGTGAAGCCCCCGGCGACCTGGAAGGAGCTGCTGACCGCGGCCGACACCCTGTCCGCGTCCGGCACCCCGGCGGTCTCGGTGGCCGGGGCCGACGGCTGGACCCTGACCGACTGGTTCGAGAACGTCTACCTGTCGCAGGCGGGCCCGGAGAAGTACGACCGGCTGGCGAAGCACGAGATCAAGTGGACCGACGACAGCGTGAAGCAGGCGCTGACCTCGCTCGCCGAGCTGTTCGGCCGCAAGGACTTCCTGGCGGGCGGCCAGAGCGGGGCGCTGGCGACCGAGTTCCCGAAGTCGGTGACGCAGACCTTCACCGGCGGCGACCGGCCGGCGGCGGCCATGGTCTACGAGGGCGACTTCGTGGCGGTGAACATCGCGCAGACCGAGGCGAAGGTGGGCACGGACGCACTCGTCTTCCCCTTCCCGGCGGTCGGCGCCAAGGCCCCGGTGGTCTCGGGCGGGGACGTGGCGGTCGCGCTGAAGGCCTCGAAGGGGGCGCAGGCCCTGCTGACGTTCCTGGCCTCGGCGGACTCGGCGCGGATCCACGCCCGTGCGGGCGGGTTCCTCTCCCCGAACAAGTCCCTCGAACCGGCCGCGTACCCGAACGACATCCAGCGCGGCATGGCCCAGGCCCTGATCGCGGCGGGCGACGACTTCCGCTTCGACATGTCGGACCAGGCTCCGGCGGCCTTCGGCGGGACCCCGGGCGCCGGCGAGTGGAAGGCGCTCCAGGACTTCCTGGCGAACCCGGCCGACGTGGCGGGGACGCAGGCGAGGCTGGAGGCGGACGCGGCCAAGGCCTACGGGAACTGATCCCGGTGGCCTCCCCCGCCGAAACCCCGGCGGCCTCCCCCGCCACTACCCCGGCGGCCTCCCCCGCCCCCACTGCGCCGGTGCGCCCCGCCACCGGCCCCCGCTCCCCGAAGGCCAGGGAGACACGGCGCCGCCGGCTGACCGCCGCGGCGTTCCTCCTGCCCTCCCTCGTCCTGCTCGGCGCGCTCGTCGTGCACCCCATCGGCTACTCGCTCTACCGCAGCTTCTTCGACCGCTCCGGCGACGATTTCGTGGGCGCCGGGAACTACGGGGAGATCCTGCGCGACGACACGATCCGCACCGCGCTGGGCAACACGGCGATCTGGGTGGTGCTGGCCCCGGTCACCGCCACCGCGCTCGGTCTGCTCTTCGCCGTGCTGACCGAACGGGTGCGCTGGGGAACGGCCTTCAAGCTGATCGTCTTCATGCCGATGGCCATTTCGATGCTCGCGGCGGGCATCATCTTCCGGCTCGTCTACGACGCCGACCCCGACCGGGGCGTGGCCAACGCCGTCTGGGTCGGCGTCCACGACACCTTCGCCGAGTCCTCCGCCTTCCCCAAGGCCCGCCCCGGCCGGGACTCCCCGCTGGTCCCGGCGGAAGGGGGCGCGTACGTGACCCGCGATCCGGTACGGGCGGGCACGCCGGCCCTCCTCCCGCTGGTCGGGATCGCCCCGGAGGCCCTGCCCAAGGGCACCGCCACGGCGAAGGCGGCGGCCCCCGGGCCCGGGAAGGTCACCGGCACCGCCTGGCAGGACTTCACCCGGGGCGGGGGCGGTACGACGAACACGGTCGACCCCACCGAGTCCGCCCTGTCGGGGCTGCGGGTCGAGGCGGTCAAGGACGGCCGGGTGGTCGACTCGGCACGGACCCGGGCCGACGGCACCTTCACCCTGTCCGCCGCGGCCGACGGCGCCCTGCTGCGGCTGCCCGCCTCGAACTTCCGGGAGGCCTACGCCGGCGTCGAGTGGCTCGGACCGACCCTGGTGACCCCGGCGGTGATCGGGGCCTACGTGTGGATGTGGGCCGGGTTCGCGATGGTGCTGATCGGGGCCGGGCTGGCCGCCGTACCGCGCGAGCTGCTGGAGGCGGCGCGGGTGGACGGGGCGAGCGAGTGGCAGGTGCTGCGGCGGATCACGGTGCCGCTGCTGGCGCCCGTCCTGGCCGTCGTGCTGGTCACCCTCGTCATCAACGTGATGAAGGTCTTCGACCTGGTCTTCGTGATCGCGCCCGGCGCGGTGCAGGACGACGCCAACGTCCTGGCGCTCCAGCTGTACCGGACCTCCTTCGGCACGGACGCCGATCCGGGCCTGGGCAGCGCCATCGCGGTGCTGCTGCTGGTACTGGTGGCTCCGGTCATGGCCTACAACATCCGCCGGATGCGCCGGGAGGCCCGCCGATGAGCACACCGCCGCGCACGCAGCCCCGTACGCCGTCACCCGCCCCGCCCCCCGCCCCGCTCCGCACCCCGCCCACCGCGCGGTCCCTGGCCGCCCGGGCGGCGGGCGGGGCGGTGCGCGTCTTCCTGGTCCTCGCGGGCCTGTTCTGGCTGCTGCCCACGCTCGGGCTGCTGGTCTCCTCCTTCCTCTCCCCCACCGCGCTGAACGACGGCGGCTGGTGGCAGGCGCTGACGGCGCCCTCCCGGCTGACGGCCGACAACTACGAGCGGCTGCTGGCCAACGAGACCGTCACGGGCTCGCTGATCGACACGGCGGCCATCGCCGTCCCGGCGACCCTGCTCGTCCTGGCGCTGGGGTCGTTCGCCGGATACGCCTTCGCCTGGCTGGAGTTCCCCGGCCGGGACTGGCTGTTCCTGCTCGTGGTCGCACTGCTCGTCGTCCCCGTCCAGGTGGCGCTCATCCCGGTCTCCGAACTCTTCGGCGCCATCGGCCTGTTCGAGACCACGGCGGGCGTGGTCCTGTTCCACACCGCCTTCGGGCTGCCGTTCGCCGTGTTCCTGCTGCGCAACTTCTTCGCGGAGATCCCGCGCGAGCTGCTGGAGGCGGCCCGGCTCGACGGGGCGGGCGAACTGCGGCTGTTCGCCCGGGTGGTGCTGCCGCTGGGCGGTCCGGCGATCGCCTCGCTGGGCATCTTCCAGTTCCTGTGGGTGTGGAACGACATGCTGGTCGCCCTGGTCTTCGCGGACTCGGCGCACCCGCCCGTCACGGTCGCCCTCCAGCAGCAGGTACGGCAGTTCGGGAACAACATCGACGTGCTGGCGCCCGGCGCCTTCCTGTCGATGGTGGTGCCGCTCGTCGTGTTCTTCGCCTTCCAGCGGCAGTTCGTCTCGGGGGTGATGGCGGGAGCGATCAAGTAACCGGCTTTTGATCACGCCGTTGACGTGCCGGGTTGACGCTCCGTAACCCGAATGCCGCACCCTGCGTAACCCGATCACCACGCCGGGGGTTCCTGGGCCATATGCCCGCGCCGACCCCTGGATGTGCCGTGCCCCGGTTCAGCGTCATCGTGCCCGCGTACAAGGTCCAGGCGTACCTCCAGGAGAGTCTGGACTCGGTCCTGACCCAGTCGTACCCGGATCTCGAACTGATCGTGGTCGACGACGCCTCCCCGGACGCCTGCGGTTCGATCATCGACGACTGCGCGGCCCGCGACCCCCGGGTCACCGCCGTGCACCTGGCGCACAACCTCGGCCTGGGACCGGCCCGCAACGCGGGCCTGTCCCGCGCCACCGGCGACTACGTGCTCTTCCTCGACGGCGACGACACCCTGGCCCCCGACGCGCTCCAGGCCATCACCGACCGGCTGAAGGCCACAGGCTCCCCGGACGTCCTCGTCTACGACTACGCGCGCACCTACTGGACCGGTGAGGTGGCCCGCAACAGCCAGTCCCACCGCCTCTCCGAGGAGGGCCCGGCCAGCTTCCGCCTCGCCGACCGCCCCGCCCTCCTCGGCATGCTGATGGTGGTGTGGAACAAGGCCTACCGCCGCGAGTACGTGGAGCGCGAGGGCCTCTCCTTCCCGCCCGGCTTCTACGAGGACACCCCCTGGACCTACCCGGCCCTGCTGGCGGCGGAGTCGGTCGCCGTCCTGGACCGGGTCTGCGTGCACTACCGCCAGCGCCGCACCGGCTCGATCCTGACCACGTCCACCCGCCGCCACCTGGACGTCTTCGACCAGTACGACCGCGTCTTCGGCTACCTCGCCACCCGCCCCGAGCTGGAGCGCTGGCGGCCCGCCGTGCACCGGCGGATGGCCGAGCACTTCTGCGCCCTGTACGCGGACCCGCGCCGGCTCCCGCGTGCCGCCCGGGCCGAGTTCTTCGCCCGGGCCTCGGCCCTGCTGCGCCGCTACCGGGTGCCGGGCCCCCGGCCGCTGTCCCTGAGCCGGACGGACCGCACCCGCCACCTCCTGATGCGGCTGGGCACGCGGCGCGCGTACCGCGTCCTGTCCCTGCTCCGCTCGGCCTCGCTCACCGCGGGCCGCGCCGGAGCCACCCTGGGCCGGGGCCTGCGCGAAACCGCCCTGCGCCTGCACTACCGCGCCCAGCGGCTGCTCCCGCTGCGCCCGGAGCTGGCGGTCTTCTCCGCGTACTGGCACGGCGGTTACGCCTGCAACCCGGCGGCGATCGAGGCCAAGCTGCGCGAACTCGCCCCGCGCATGCGGACGGCCTGGATCTGCGATCCCGCGCACGCCTCGACCCTGCCCCGCGGCACCACCCCGCTCCGGCCGGGCTCGGCGGCGTACTGGACGGCCCTGGCCCGCGCGACCTACCTCGTCACGAACGTCAACTTCGACCGTGCGCTGGTCAAGCGCCCCGGCCAGATCCTGGTCCAGACGCAGCACGGCACCCCGCTCAAGCGGGTCGGCCTCGACCTCCAGGACCGCCCGGCGGCCACCCCCACCAAGGACTTCGCCGGCCTGCTGCGCGGCGCGGACCAGTGGGACTACCTGCTCTCCGCGAACCGCCACTCCACCCTCGTCTGGGAGAAGGCGGTCCCGTCCTCCTACACGACCCTCGAATACGGCTACCCGCGCAACGACGTGTTCCACCGGGCCACCCAGGCGGACGTCCTGGAACTGCGCGAACGCCTCGGCATCCCCCCGGGCTCCACGGCGATCCTGTACGCACCGACCCACCGCGACTACCGGCGCAGCCGCCCGGCCCACCCGGACTTCGACCGCATCCTGCGCGACCTGGGCCCGCGCTACACGATCCTCAACCGCACCCACCTCACCTACGCGGGCTCCCCCTCCCCCGAGCCGCACCCCCGCCTCCTCGACGTCTCCTCCCACCCCTCGGTCGAGGAACTCTGCCTGGCCTCGGACGCGTTGGTGACGGACTACTCGTCGCTGATGTTCGACTACGCGGCCCTGGACCGCCCGATCGTGATCCACGCCGACGACTGGGAGGCGTACGAGGCCTCCCGCGGCACGTACTTCGACCTCCGGGCGTTCCCCCCGGGGGCGATCGCCCGCACCGAGGACGAACTGGTCGACATCTTCTCCACCGGCCACTGGCAGGGCTCGCGCTCGGCGCAGCTCCGCGCCTCCTTCCGGACCCGGTTCTGCACGCACGACGACGGCCAGGCCGCGGAGCGCGTGGTCCGCCGCGTCTTCCTCAGCCAGCCCACGGCCCCCATCACCCCCCTGGAAGACCGCCGCCCCACCCCCGCAGCCCCCTCAGCCACCCCAGAACCCACCCTGGCCCACCTCACCACGTCCCGCTGGCCGTAACCCCCTACGGGGCGTTCGAGGCGCCGGGTCCGGTAAATCCAGCCCCGCCGGCGTTTGAGGCGCGGGGTCTGGGGCGGAGCCCCAGGGGGGTCCGGGGCGCAGCCCCGGGGAACGGTGGAAGGGCGGGTAGGGGACTCCGCCCCGCGCAGCGGCAGCCCCTAGGGGGTCCCGGCCGTCAGCCCGGCGACCACCGACCGCGCGAGGTCGTCCAGGTAGCCCCCCGGGACGGAGTCCCGTACGACGACCTGCCGCCAGTACAGCGGCCCGATCGCCAGATCGAGCGCCCTCCCCGCATCCACCCCCACGGGAAGCTCGCCGCGCGCCACCGCCTCGGAGATGATCCCCTCCGCCATCCTCCGCTGCCCCTCCAGCAGAGCCCCCCGCACCGCGTCCGCGATCTCCGGATTCCGCGCCGCCTCCACCAGCAGGTCAGGGATGACCGCCGAGGCCACCGGATGCCGCAGCACGTGTGACATCACCTCCAGCAGCGCCCGTACGTCCCCGTAGAGCGACCCGGTCGACGGCACCGGCAGGCCGTCCACAGCGAAGGCGCCCACCAGGTCCAGGACCAGGTGCAGCTTCGACTTCCACCGGCGGTACACGGCCGTCTTCCCCACGCCCGCCCGCCGCGCGATGCCCTCGATCGACATCCGGGCGAAGCCCACGGTGGCCAGTTCCTCGACCACGGCCGCCCGGATCGCCTCGGTCACGTCCTCACGCAGAACGGCGGCCCCCGCGGGGGCCCTGCGGGCGGCGGGGGCAGTGGCGGCAGTGGGGGCGGCAGCAGGCTCAGGCGTCATAAGCAGAGCATAACCCGCCACGACGATACGGTTGCGTTCCGACGTCGGACGACCTAACCTCACCGTAGCGACGATACGGACCCGTCCCATCGCCAGCCGACGCCCAGACCCCGTCGAAAGCGACCACCGTGACAGCGACCACCGCGCCACCCCCGGCCCCCGCCCCTCCCCGGGGCCGGGCCAAGGACGCCCACGCCAAGGCCAAGGCCAAGACCCCGGACCCCATCGCCGAGCTGGCCGCGGCCCACGACCTGACCCTCAGCGGAGCCCGCCCCACCCTGCCCCGCTACATCGCCGAGCTCTGGACCCGGCGCCACTTCGTGACCGCGTACGCCACGGCCCGGATGCGCGCCCAGTACAGCGAGGCGAGCCTCGGCCAGGTCTGGCACCTGGTGACCCCGCTGCTCAACGCGGCGGTCTACTACTTCATCTTCGGCATCGTCATGCACGCGAGCCACAACGTCCCCGACTACCTGCCGTTCCTGATCACCGGCGTCTTCGTCTGGGACTTCATCGGAAGCTGCATCAACGCCTCCACCCGCGCCGTCCAGTCCAACCTCGGCCTCGTGCGCGCCCTGCACTTCCCGCGCGCCTCGCTGCCGCTGTCCACGGTCGTCCAGCTCTTCCAGCAGCTGCTGGTCACCATGGGCGCCCTGATCATCCTGCTGCTCGTCTTCGGCCAGACCCCCAACCCGAACTGGCTGCTCGCCTTCCCCGCCCTCCTCCTCATGGCCTCCTTCTGCGCCGGCTGCGCCATGATCATGGCGAGGATCGGGGCGAAGAGCCCGGACGTCAGCCAGCTGATGCCGTTCGTCCTGCGGACCTGGATGTACGCCTCGGGCGTCATGTGGTCGATCGACCAGATGCTGCGCACCGACCACCTGCCGGACTGGGTGTCGACGGCGCTCAAGCTCAACCCCGCGGCCGTCTTCATCGACCTGATGCGCTTCGCGCTCATCGACTCGTACAAGGCGAGCCAGCTCCCCCACCACGTCTGGCTGATCGCCCTGGGCTGGGCCCTGGTCGTCGGCGTCGGCGGGTTCGTTTTCTTCTGGAAGGCAGAGGAGGAGTACGGCCGTGGCTGACACCGCAACCGCAACCGCACCCGCACCCGCACCCGCCATCGACACCCGGGTCCCGACCGTCATCGCGGACGACGTCCACGTGATCTACAAGGTGCACGGCGCCGCGGGCGGCAGGGGCGGCGCCACCGCCGCCCTGAGCCGGCTCTTCTCCCGCAAGCCCGCCCCCGGCATCCGCGAGGTGCACGCCGTCAAGGGCGTCAGCTTCACCGCGTACAAGGGCGAGGCCATCGGCCTGATCGGCACCAACGGCTCGGGCAAGTCCACCCTGCTGTCAGCCATCGCCGGCCTCCAGCCGGTCGCCCGCGGCCGGATCTTCTCGCACGGCCAGCCCTCGCTGCTCGGCGTGAACGCCGCCCTGATGAACGACCTGACCGGCGAACGCAACGTGGTCCTCGGCGGCCTGGCCATGGGCATGTCCAAGCAGCAGATCCGCGAGCGCTACCAGGAGATCGTCGACTTCTCCGGCATCAACGAGAAGGGCGACTTCATCTCCCTGCCCATGCGCACCTACTCCTCCGGCATGGGCGCCCGGCTGCGCTTCTCCATCGCCGCCGCCAAGGACCACGACGTCCTGATGATCGACGAGGCCCTGGCCACCGGCGACGCCGCCTTCCAGCGCCGCAGCCAGGCCCGCATCGAAGAACTCCGCGAACACGCGGGCACCGTCTTCCTCGTCAGCCACGGCATCGGCACGGTCCGCGAAACCTGCGACCGCGCGATCTGGCTCGAATCGGGCGTCCTGCGCATGGACGGCCCCTCGGAAGAGGTCTGCGACGCGTACGAGGAATTCACCAACAAGCGCTGACCGGCCAAATCCGACCCCTCCGGTCCTCATCCGACGCCTCCGGCCCCAATCCAGCCCCTCCGGCGTTTGAGGAGCGGGGGTCCCGGGGCAGCGCCCCCGGCAACGGCGCCGCACCCGCCCACGACGGACCGGAAAACGAACGGGCCGGGCCCGGAACCCCAGAAGGGGTCCCGGGCCCGGCCCGTTCCGCACCAGCCCGTCAGGGCTAAGCGTGCGCCCGAAGCAGCGAGCGCATCGTCCGCATGGCGACGGACAGATTCGCCAGATCGAAGTCGTCCGACCCCTGGATCTCGTCCAGAGTCGTCCGCGCGCGCCCGATGATCGCCGTGTTCTTCTCCTCCCACGCCTTGAAGCGCTCCTCGGGAGTCGACGTACCGTTCCCGACCGCCAGCACGTCCGCGGTCAGCGCCGCGTGCGCCGAGAAGAGGTCCTCGCGGATGGACGCGCGGGCCATCGACTGCCAGCGGTCGGCCCGCGGCAGCTCGATGATCCGGTCCATCAGCTGGGTGATGTCCAGCCGGTCGGCGAGGTCGTAGTACACCTCGGCGACGGCCAGCGGCTCCACGCCCGTCCGGTCCGCGATGGCGACGATGTCCAGCGTCGGGAAGGCCGAGGAGAACCCGGCCACCTTCGCCGCCAGCTCCTCCGGGACGCCCTCGCCGATCAGCTCGGCCATGACCGCCTCGTACCACTCCAGGTCCGCGCCGCGCACCAGCTTGGGCAGGTCCGACCAGACGCGGGCCACCCGTTCGGTGAAGAGCTCGATGGTCTCGGTGATCTGGAGCGGCTGCGGCCGGTTGTTGAGCAGCCAGCGGGTACCGCGCTCGACCAGGCGCCGCGAGTGCAGCCGGATCCGGGTCTGGACGTCGGCGGCGACCTCGTTGTCGAGGGCCTCGACCGCGTCCCACACGGCGGCCAGGCCGAAGATCTCGCGGGCCGCGAGCTGCGCCCGGACGATCTCCTCCAGGGAGGCGCCGGTCTCCTCGCGCAGGCGGTGCAGGAAGGTCGAGCCACCGCTGTTGACGGTGTCGTTGACCAGCACCGTGGTGATGATCTCGCGGCGCAGGGCGTGCGCGTCGACCTGCTCGGGGAACTTCGCGAGCAGTGCGCCCGGGAAGTAGGCGTGCAGCAGGCGGTTCAGGTAGGGGTCGTCCGGCAGCTCGGTGTGGATGAGCTCGTCCGCCACCGTGATCTTGGTGTAGGCGAACAGGACGGCCAGTTCCGGCTGGGTCAGGCCCTTGCCGTTGTTGAGCAGTTCGCGGATCTGCCGGTCGTTGGGCAGGAACTCCAGGGCCCGGTCCAGCAGGCCGTCACGGCCCAGGCGGCGCATGAAGCGCTGCTGGGCGTGGAGCAGGCTGGGGGCCTGGGCGGCGCCGTTGGCCAGGGCCACGTTCTGCGCGTAGTTGTTGCGCAGCACCAGCCGGCCGACCTCGTCGGTCATCGCGGCGAGGAACTTGTTGCGCTGCTTGACGGTCAGGTCCCCCTCGGCGACCACCGAGTTCAGCAGGATCTTGATGTTCACCTCGTGGTCGGAGGTGTCCACGCCCGCGCTGTTGTCGATGGCGTCGGTGTTGACCTTGCCGCCCTCGCCGCCGGCCCCGCTGTGGGCGAACTCGATGCGGCCGAGCTGGGTCAGGCCCAGGTTGCCGCCCTCGCCGATGACCTTGGCCCGCACGTCGGAGCCGTTGACGCGGATGGCGTCGTTGGCCTTGTCGCCGACGTCCGCGTGCGTCTCGGCCGTGGCCTTGACGTACGTGCCGATGCCGCCGTTCCACAGCAGGTCCACCGGGGACTGGAGGATCGCCTTCATCAGGTCGGCGGGGGTCATCTTCGTGACGCCGGCCTCGATGCCCAGGGCCTCGCGGACGTGTGCGTTGACCGGGATGGCCTTCGCGCTGCGCGGGTGGATGCCGCCGCCCGCCGAGAGCAGCGAGGTGTCGTAGTCGGCCCACGAGGAACGCGGCAGGTCGAACAGGCGCCTGCGCTCGGCGAAGGAGGTCGCCGCGTCCGGGTTCGGGTCGATGAAGATGTGCCGGTGGTCGAAGGCGGCCACCAGGCGGATGTGCTCGGACAGCAGCATGCCGTTGCCGAAGACGTCGCCGGACATGTCCCCGACGCCGACGACCGTGAAGTCCTGCGTCTGGGTGTCGTGCCCGAGCTCGCGGAAGTGCCGCTTGACGGACTCCCAGGCGCCGCGGGCGGTGATGCCCATGCCCTTGTGGTCGTAGCCGGCCGAGCCGCCGGAGGCGAAGGCGTCGCCCAGCCAGAACCCGTAGGCCTCGGCAACCCCGTTGGCGATGTCGGAGAAGGTCGCGGTGCCCTTGTCCGCGGCGACGACGAGGTAGGTGTCGTCCTCGTCGTGGCGGACCACGGCCTTGGGGTGGACGACCTCGCCGCCGACCATGTTGTCGGTGATGTCGAGCAGCGCCGAGATGAAGATCTTGTACGAGGCGATGCCCTCGGCGAGCCACGCGTCGCGGTCCACCGACGGGTCGGGGAGGTTCTTCGCGACGAAGCCGCCCTTGGCGCCGACCGGCACGATGACGGTGTTCTTGACCATCTGCGCCTTGACCAGGCCGAGGATCTCCGTACGGAAGTCCTCGCGGCGGTCGGACCAGCGCAGGCCGCCGCGGGCGACCTTGCCGAAGCGCAGGTGGACGCCCTCGACGCGCGGGGAGTAGACCCAGATCTCGAAGGCCGGACGCGGCGCCGGGAGGTCGGGGATGGCCTGCGGGTCGAACTTCATCGACACGTAGGAGTGCTGCTCGCCCGCGGAGTTGAGCTGGAAGAAGTTGGTGCGCAGGGTCGCCTTGATGAGGGTGAGGAAGGACCGCAGGATCCGGTCCTCGTCCAGCGAGGCGACCTGGTCCAGGGCCCCGTCCAGCTCCTCCAGCATCGCGTCGACGAGCTCGGTGCCCGCGGACTGGCGGCCGGGCGACATCCGGGCCTCGAAGAGGGAGACCAGCAGCCGGGTGGTGTGGACGTTGTTGCGGAGGGTGTCCTCCATGTAGTCCTGGCTGAAGGTGGCCCCGGCCTGGCGCAGGTACTTGGCGTACGCGCGCAGCACCACGGCCTGGCGCCAGGTCAGTCCGGCGCCCAGCACCAGGGTGTTGAAGTTGTCGTTCTCGGCGTCGCCCTGCCAGACCGCCGAGAAGGCGTCCTGGAACCGCTCGCGGGCGTCGTCGCCGAGGTAGTTGGAGCTCCCGGCCGGGTCGCCGTTGCTGCTCGGAAGCGGCATCCGCAGACCGAAGTCGTAGATCCAGGCGTTGGTGCGGTCGGTGCAGCGCAGCTCGTACGGCCGCTCGTCGGTGACCTCGACGCCCAGGCGCTGCAGGACCGGCAGGACCGCGGAGAGCGAGACCTGCTCGCCCGTGCGGTAGATCTTGAACCGGCGTTCGCCGGGGCCGGCGCCGACCGGCTCGTACAGCGACAGCGCGAACTCGCGGTCGCTGGCGTTCAGCCGCTCCAGGTGGCACAGGTCCGCCACGGCCGCACGCGGCGAGTGGTCGGCCTTGTAGCCCTCGGGGAAGGAGTTCGCGTACTTGCGCAGCAGCTCGGCGGCGCGCTCCTCGCCCAGTTCCGCGACGAGCGCCTCGCCGAAGCCGTCGGCCCAGGAGCGGGCGGCCTCGACCAGCCGGCCCTCGATCCGCTCCACGTCGGAGTCGGTCAGCACGGGCAGCTCGGTGCCCTGCGGGACGCGGACGACGAAGTGGATGCGGGAGAGGATCGATTCGGTGTTCCAGGCGGTGAAGTCGACGCTGATGCCGTCGAGCTCCTCCTGCAGGATCGCGATCAGGCGCAGCCGCACGCCGGTGGTGTAGCGGTCGCGCGGCAGGTAGACCAGCGCGGAGTAGTAGCGGCCGTACTCGTCCTGGCGCAGGTACAGCCGCAGCCGGCGGCGCTCCTGGAGGTACAGGACGGAGGTGGCGATGGCCTGGAGCTGGTCGACCGGGGTCTGGAACAGCTCGTCGCGCGGGTAGGTCTCCAGGATCTGGAGCAGGTCGCGGCCGTCGTGGCTGGACGGGGCGAAGCCCGCGCCTTCGAGGACCTCGGCGACCTTGCGGCGGATGACGGGCACCCGGCGCACCGACTCGGTGTACGCGGCGGAGGAGAACAGGCCGAGGAAGCGGCGCTCGCCGACGACGTTGCCCTCGGCGTCGAACTTCTTGACGCCCACGTAGTCGAGGTACGAGGGGCGGTGCACGGTGGAGCGGCTGTTGGCCTTGGTCAGCACCAGCAGGCGGTGCTCGCGGGCCTTGGCCCGGGCGTCGGCCGGCAGCCGGTTGAAGGACGGGGAGACGGGGTGCGCCTCGTCCTGGCCGTGGTGCAGCGGGTCGGAGCGCAGGATGCCGAGGCCGGTGCCGGGCACGGCGGCCAGGGCGTCGCCGTCGACGAGGTTGTACTCGCGGTAGCCGAGGAAGGTGAAGTGGTCGTCGGCGAGCCAGCGCAGCAGCTCGCGGGCCTCTTCGAGCTCGTACTCGCGCAGGTCCGGGGCGGTGGGCTCCTCGGGCAGCTCCTGCGCGATGCGCAGCGCCGCGTCGCGCATCTTCTCCCAGTCCTCGACGGACTCGCGCACGTCGGACAGGACGCGCTGCAGATCGGCGGTGATCTGCTTGAGGTCCGCCTTGTCCGTCTCGCGGTCGATCTCGACGTGGATCCAGGACTCCACCAGGGAGTCGTGGGGGCGCGCGGTGCGGGGACCGTGCGCGTCGCAGTCGGGGCCGAGGATCTCGATGAGCTTGCCGGTGACGTCGCGGCGGACGACGACCTGCGGGTGGATCACGACGTGGATGCCGCGCCCGTGACGGGACAGCTCGTTCGTCACGGAGTCCACGAGGAACGGCATGTCGTCGGTGACCACCTCGACGACGGAGTGGCTGGAGGTCCAGCCGTTCTCCTCCACCGTGGGCGTGTGCACGCGCACGTTCGCGGTGCCCTGCGGGCGGTTCTCCGCGAGCCGGTAGTGCGAGAGTGCGGCCCCGAACACGTCGACCGGGTCCCGGTCGAGCAGGTCCTCCGGGGCGGTGTGCAGGTAGTAGCGCTGGAGGTAGGCGAGAGTCGTGTCCCGGTCGGGACGCTCCCCCTGCTCGGACCCAGTCGGAAGTAGCCCCCCGGCCGGGCTGTTCTCAGCTACCCGTGCCGCCCGCGCGAGCAGCTCGGCCTTTGCTTCGTCCAGCTTGGTCTGCATGTCCTCTGGCTCCTGTCGCGCGCCATTGCGTGACGTAGGTGAAGGAAGGAATGGCATAGCACCGCGAGGCGGGGTTTCGGTGTCCGTCCGGGATCGACGCTATGCCGTCGAGAGAGCCCACCGGGAGGAAATCGGCCATGATCGGCAGGATGTCCAGGGACCGGGGGCGGGGATCAGCAACGGCCCGGGCACGGAGGTGCGCCGGGCGGAGGGCGGAGGCTTCGGTGCCTCCGAGAACTATCGCGCTGATCACGGGTACCAGGCTATCTCCCTCCACCCCCGGCTCGTCATGAGCTGCATGTGTACAAAACAGGGTGGGTAACTTTGACACTCTGGACAGGGCCCGGACCGGCCGGGCGTGCCAGGCGGGCGCGCGGTCGCTCTCCGCTCATGAGCCGGTCGCTATCCGGCCAGCTCGCGAGCAGTGCGTACGGCTTCCGCCAGGCTGTCCACGACGGGGACACCGGCCGATTCCAGACTGCTGCGGCTGTGCGAACCGCCCGTGTAGAGGACAGCCCGTGCGCCCACGTGCGCGGCGGCCAGTGCGTCGTCGACGGCGTCCCCGATGAGGACCGTACGGGCGGCGGTCACTCCCGTCCCGTCCAGGGCGGCCAAATGACGTACGAGATGTCCGGCCTTGGTGGTGTGGGAGGGCCCGGTGCGCCCGTCGACGCGCAGGAAGTGCCCGTCGATCCCGTGCGCCCGGACGAGCGGAACGAGCTGCTCGTGGGGCGCGAGGGACAGCAGCGACTGCGTGAGCCCCTGCCCCTGCCAGTCCCGCAGGAGCTCCCGGGCCCCCTCGGCGAGACCGGCGTCCTCGGCGGCCGGCCAGTAGTGGCGGTGGAAGGCCGCGTCCATGACCAGCCACTCGGCGTCCGTGGGGTGCCGGCCCATGAGGCGCTCGTAGAACTTCGGCACCGGTACGACGTACAGCTCGCGGTACCGCTCCAGGGTGATCGGCGCGAGGCCGAGCTCGGCGAAGGAGGCGTTGGTGGCGGCTATCACGGCGTCGATGTCGTGCAGCAGCGTGCCGTTCCAGTCCCACACGATGTGCGGGGCCGCCTCCGGCGCGGTGGCCGGTGCCGGCCGGCCCGCGGGCGCGGCGGCGGCCCCGGGCGCCGGGTCCGGCGCCGCGAGCGCGGGGCCCTCGGGCGTCGGGACGACGAGCGGGGCGCCGTCGGCCTCGGATGCGGGGTTCCCGGTCGGCGCGCTCACTTCAGCAGCCCCGGAATCTCCTGCACCCCGAACCACAGCAGCTCGTGGTCCTCGGCTCCGTCGACGGTGAAGCGCGCGTCCTCGTCGCCCCCGTCCGCGGCCGGGACGGCCGCCACGGCGGCGCTCACGTCCTCCAGGGCCTCTTCGGCGTCCACGTGCACCGCGGCCGCCACCGAGAGCCGTACGGCCCCGGCGAGGGCCACCTGGCCCAGCGTGGCCTCGTCGACGCCGGGGGTGGCGGTGGCGGCCTTGTCGTCCACGTCGACGGCCACCACGACCCGCTTGCGGGGCGCGGCCCCGTCCTCGGCGATCATCCGCAGCGAGGCGGCCGCGGCCCTGGTCAGGGCGGCGTACTCCAGCTCCTCGATGTCGTCCGAGACGTACCACTCGCGCAGCCCGGGCGTGACGGCGTACGCCCGCAGCGGAGCGGGGCCCAGCTCACCCGCCTGGTGCGCCTCGGCGAGCCCGGGCAGGGTCAGGGGGACGTACACGCGCATGGCCGGCTGCTTTCGGTAGTCGGAAACGCCCCCAGGATACGACCGGCCCGCCACCACCCCACCGCGACGCCCCCCTCGCACGCACCGGCCCGGGGACCTCCGCGGACTGCACCGGGCCCCGCCCGGTGACACCCCGGGCCGGTGCCCCGGCCCGGGGCACCTCCCCGCCTCCGGCACCGCGCTGCGCCTGCCGACGGCCCACCGCGGAAGGGCCGGCCTCCGGGGCCGGACTCCGTCCGTGACGGCCCGGGTCCCCCTTCGGGGTGCCGCGGCGGGGCCGTGCGGCGTCCACCTCGCGCCCGGCGGGAACGGGGCCCGGGCCCCGGGGGCACCGGGGACCGACCCGGATAGGTGAAGGCGGGCCGGGCGCGGGGCGTCCCCGCGGCGCCGTTGCGGAGCGTGTTCGCAGCCCCGTAGAAGTCCCCTACCAAGTTACCGCCCGGTACCGCGCCGGGCCCTACCCCCGGGGACGACCGCCATGACCACCAGCACGACCCGCACGACGGACACCACCCTCGGAACCGGCCCCACGGGGACCACCGGGAGCCTGCGCGTGCCCGGGTCCACCGGGTCCACCACAGGCACCTCAGCCACCGGGCCCATCAGGTCCGCCGCGTACACCGGGTCCGCCGGCTCCACCCCGCCCAGGACCGCGCAGCCGAACCGCACCCCCGCACCTACCGGGACCGGGACCGGCACCGGCACCGGCACCCCCCGGCGCCCCGGGACGCCCACCGGCGGCGGGAGTCCCCGCCCCGCGGGCAGCGCCGGCGCCGGACCCGGCCGTGGCTCCGCGGGGCCTGCCGGTACCGGCCCCGGCGGTGCGCGGCCCGGTCGCCGCCACGACCGGCGACGGCCGCCCACCGCCGTCCACCGCGGCAGCGCCCCGCACCACTGGTTCGCCGAACGGCTGCTCGCCGTGCTCAGCGGACGCCGCCCCGTGCACTCCCTGATCGGGCACACCATCGGCCCCGCCTACGACCAGCTGATCACCCTCGCCCCCGCCGACCCCCCGCAGGAGCACCCGTACGAGCGCCCGTACGGCGCCCGCCGGCTCAGCCCCGTCCTCCACGGATGCGGCCGCTTCATCCCCGGCCCGGGGGTCATCGAGGCCTTCGCCCGCATCGCGACGGGCGACCGCCTCACCGCGCTGGCGTTCCGCCTGGAACAGGGCCCCGACCTGCGCTGGCGCTGCGCCGCCGTGGAACTGCAGGGCCCCCGCCCGTGAGCACGGCCTGGGCTCCCGCGCGCACCCGCGAACGCCGCCGGGGGCGGGCCCCCCCCCCGGGGGGGGGGGGGGCCCCGGCGGGGGGGGCGGGGGCCGCCCGGGGTTCTTGTTTGGGGGGCGGCCGCCCGGGGGCGTGGCGGCCGTGCGGCGGTCCGCCCGCGGC
>NZ_JBITDL010000049.1:0-19771 GCF_044454225.1 Streptomyces sp. NPDC051563 | reverse complement strand
CCCCGCGGGGGGGGGGGGGGGGGGGGGGGGGGGGCGGCGGGCCCCCCGCGGGTCGCGGGGGGGGGGGCCCCCCCCCCCCCCCCCCCCCCCGGCGGGGGCCCCCCCCCCGGGGGGGGGGGGGGCCCCCCCCCGGCGGTGGTCCCGCGAGCCGCGCGGGTTACTTCTTGCGGCGACGGCCGCCCGTGGCCTTCGCGGCCTTGCGGCGCTCCGCACGCGTCATCCCGGAGTCGTCACCGGACTCCGCGTCGAAGTCGCCCTCGACGACACCGCCCTCGCCGTCCACCGTGGGAGCGGAGAAGTGCAGCCGGTCCGGCCGCTGCGGGGCGTCCAGACCCTTCGCCCGGATCTCCGGCTTGACCAGCGACGGACCGGAGTCCGAGACCAGGACCTCCTCGACCTGCTGCTCGACCTGGACCTCCAGGTTGAACAGGTAGCCGACGGACTCCTCCTTGATGCCCTCCTGCATGGCGTTGAACATGTCGAAGCCCTCGCGCTGGTACTCGACCAGCGGGTCCTTCTGGGCCATCGCCCGCAGGCCGATGCCCTCCTGCAGGTAGTCCATCTCGTACAGGTGCTCGCGCCACTTGCGGTCCAGCACCGACAGCACCACGCGGCGCTCCAGCTCGCGCATGATGTCGGAGCCGAGCGTGGCCTCGCGGGCCTCGTACTGCTCGTGGATGTCGTCCTTGACGGACTCCGCGATGAACTCGGCGGTGATGCCGGCGCGGTCGCCCGCGGCGTCCTCCAGCTCCTCCACCGTGACCTTGATCGGGTAGAGCTGCCGGAAGGCGGTCCACAGCCGGTCCAGGTCCCACTCCTCCGCGAACCCCTCGACCGTCTCGGCCGTGATGTACGCGTCGATCGTGTCGTCCATCATGTGCCGGATCTGCTCCTGGAGGTCTTCACCCTCCAGCACCCGGCGGCGCTCCTTGTAGATGACGGTGCGCTGGTTGTTCAGCACCTCGTCGTACTTCAGGACGTTCTTGCGCGTCTCGAAGTTCTGGGTCTCGACCTGCGACTGGGCCGAAGCGATGGCACGGGTGACCATCTTGTTCTCGATCGGCACGTCGTCCGGCACGTTCGCCATCGACATGACGCGCTCGACCATCTGCGCCTTGAACAGACGCATCAGGTCGTCGCCCAGCGACAGGTAGAAGCGGGACTCGCCCGGGTCGCCCTGACGGCCGGAACGGCCGCGCAGCTGGTTGTCGATGCGGCGCGACTCGTGGCGCTCGGTGCCCAGCACGTACAGCCCGCCGAGCTCCTTGACCTCCTCGAACTCCGCCTTCACCGCCGCCTCGGCCCGCGTGAGCGCCTCGGGAAGGGCGTGCGCCCACTCCTCGATGTGCTCCTCCGGGTCCAGACCGCGCTGGCGCAGCTCCGCCTCGGCGAGGTCGTCGGGGTTGCCGCCGAGCTTGATGTCGGTACCGCGGCCGGCCATGTTCGTGGCGACGGTGACGGCTCCGCGGCGGCCGGCCTGGGCGACGATCGTCGCCTCGCGGTCGTGCTGCTTCGCGTTCAGCACCTCGTGCGGGATGCCCCGCTTGGAGAGCTGCTGCGAGAGGTACTCGGACTTCTCGACCGACGTCGTACCGACGAGGATCGGCTGGCCCTTCTCGTGCTTCTCCGCGATGTCGTCGACGACGGCGGCGAACTTCGCGACCTCGGTGCGGTAGATCAGGTCCGCCTGGTCCTTGCGGACCATGTCGCGGTTGGTCGGGATCGGGACGACACCGAGCTTGTAGATCTGGTGGAACTCGGCGGCCTCGGTCATGGCCGTACCGGTCATGCCCGAAAGCTTCGAGTACAGGCGGAAGAAGTTCTGGAGGGTGATCGTGGCGAGGGTCTGGTTCTCGTCCTTGATGTCCACCCCTTCCTTCGCCTCGATCGCCTGGTGCATGCCCTCGTTGTAGCGCCGGCCCGCGAGGATGCGGCCGGTGTGCTCGTCGACGATCATGACTTCGCCGTCGATGACGACGTAGTCCTTGTCGACCTTGAACAGTTCCTTGGCCTTGATCGCGTTGTTGAGGTAACCGACGAGCGGGGTGTTCACCGACTCGTAGAGGTTCTCGATGCCGAGCCAGTCCTCGACCTTGGCGACACCGGTCTCGTGGATGCCGACGGTGCGCTTCTTCTCGTCGACCTCGTAGTCGCCGGTCTCCTCGATGCCCTTGAGGGGCTGACCGGGCTCGCCCTTGGTCAGGCGCGTGACCAGCTTCGCGAAGTCCGCGTACCACTTGGTGGCCTGGTCGGCCGGGCCCGAGATGATCAGCGGGGTGCGGGCCTCGTCGACGAGGATCGAGTCGACCTCGTCGACCACGGCGAAGTTGTGGCCGCGCTGGACGAGCTCCTCCTGCGACCACGCCATGTTGTCGCGGAGGTAGTCGAAGCCGAACTCGTTGTTCGTGCCGTACGTGATGTCGCTCGCGTACTGCTCGCGGCGCTGCGCCGGCGACATGTTCGCGAGGATGCACCCGACCTCCAGGCCGAGGAACTTGTGCACCCGGCCCATCATCTCGGAGTCGCGCTCGGCGAGGTAGTCGTTCACCGTGATCAGGTGGACGCCCTTGCCGGACAGCGCGTTCAGGTACGCCGGGAGCGTGCCGACGAGGGTCTTGCCCTCACCGGTCTTCATCTCGGCGACGTAACCGAGGTGCAGGGCGGCGCCGCCCATGATCTGGACGTCGTAGTGACGCTGGCCGAGGACGCGCTTCGCGGCCTCGCGGACCGTCGCGAAGGCCTCGGGCAGCAGGTCGTCCAGGCTCTCGCCGTCCTGGAAGCGCTGCTTGTACTCGTCCGTGAGCGCACGCAAGTCGGCGTCGGAGAGGTTGACGAAGTCCTCTTCGATGGAGTTGACCTGGTCCGCGATGCGGTGCAGTTTTTTGAGGATCTTGCCTTCGCCTGCACGCATGAGCTTGTTGAAGACGGACACCGAGGTTTGTCTCCTTGCCGGTCGGGCCTGGCACTGTTTTCGTGCACGGGCACGGAGGGTGGGCCCCACCGCAACGGCCATCGTAAGCGAGGACGCGGTCGCGTCGGGAGGCCCGCACTGCCGCGGGGCTGGACTGCCCGGAAATGAGAACGTGCGAGGGGCACCGAAGGTGCCGGTATGGGCGGCCCCACTTCGGGAATCCGTTTCTCCCCGGCCGTCCTCCCAGAGCAGAATCCCCGCATGGAACCAATCACCCTGACCACCGGGCGCCTCGTCCTGCGACCGCTCGACGCCTCGGACACGGACGAGGTGTACGAGGCCCTGCAGGACCCCGCCATCCAGCGCTGGATACCGGTCGCCGTCCCGTACGAGCGCACGCACGCGGAGGCCTTCACCACCCGGGTCCCCGGCGGGGAGAACGGCTCCGAGTACAACTTCGGGGTCCGCCTCGGCGCCGACGGACCCCTGGTCGCCTGCATCGGGCTGGGCCCCCGGGGCGACAACGCGCACGAGCTCGGCTACTGGACCGTCGCCGCGCACCGGGGCCGCGGCTACCTGCCCGAGGCACTGCCCGCCGTCCTGCGCTGGGCCTTCACCGAGCTCGGCTGCGTACGGATGATCTGGCGCGCCGCGGTCGGCAACGACGCCTCCCGCCGGGTCGCCGAGAAGACCGGCTTCGTCATCGAGGGCGTCACGCGCGCGGGCATGGAACACCGCGGAACCCTGCGGGACTGCTGGACCGGCGCCCTGCTCCCCTCCGACCTCGCCCTGCCCTCCCGCCTCCCGTACCTTCCCTCCCCTGTCCGAGCCACCCCCTAGGGTTTCCGCCATGACGACCCCGCCCCGCCCCGTCCTGTCCCTCACCGCCGACGAGGCCCGCCGCATCGCCCTGCGCGCGCAGGGCTTCCTGGGTGCGCCGGACCGGCGCGGTGGTGTCCGCGGCGTCCTGCGCCACCTGGGCGCCGTCCAGCTCGACACCATCTCGGTACTGGCCCGCTCCCACGAGCTCGTCCCGTACGCGCGGCTCGGCGCGGTCGGACGCTCCGCGGTCGAAGCCTCGTACTGGACGGAGAACCACGCCTTCGAGTACTGGTCGCACGCGGCCTGCATCCTGCCGATCGAGGAATGGCCGCACTTCGCCTTCCGCCGCCGGGAGCGCAAGGCCCGCGGCCACCGCTGGCACGTCCTGGCCGACAAGGACCGCTCGACGAAGACGGTCCTGGACCGCCTCGCCGCCGAAGGCCCCCTCACCTCCACCGAGCTGGGCGGCGCCAAGAACGGCGGCGAGTGGTTCGAATGGTCCGAGACCAAGATCGCGGTGGAGTGGCTCCTCGACATCGGCGAGGTCGTCTGCACCGAGCGCCGCGGCTGGAAGCGGGTCTACGACCTCCCCGAGCGCGCGGTCCCCTCCGCCCTGCTCCACGACGGCCTGGACGACCGCGAGTGCAAGCGCCGGCTGGTGGCCCTCGCCGGGCAGTCCCTGGGCGTGGGCACCCGCTCCGACATCGCGGACTACCACCGGCTCAAGAACCAGGACTTCGACGCGGTGGTCGAGGACGCCGGCCTGGTCCCGGTCGAGGTGGAGGGCTGGGGCAAACCGGCCTGGGCGGACCCCTCGGCCCTGTCCCCGCTCCCCCGGGGCCGCCACCGCACGACCTTGCTCTCCCCCTTCGACTCCCTGGTCTGGGAGCGCCCGCGCACGGAGCGGATCTTCGGCTTCACCCACCGCCTGGAGGCCTACGTGCCCAAGCCCCAGCGGATCCACGGCTACTTCGCGATGCCCCTGCTGGCCGGAGGCCGCCTCCAGGGCCGCGTGGACCCGGCCCGCGAAGGCACCACCCTGGTGGCCCGCCAGCTCTCCCTGACCACCCCCAAGGCAGCCCGCCCCATGGCCGAAGCCCTCCAAGAAGCCGCCACCTGGGTGGGCTGCGACACCGTCCGCATCGACCGCGCAACGTCCCCCGCGGAAGCAGCAGCGGTAACGGCGGAACTCGCCACCCTCTGAATCCCCAACGCCGCACGGCACTTGGGGCCCGGCCGCAGCAATTCCAGCCGTCCGGCGCTTGAGGACCGGGGTCTGGGGCGGAGCCCCAGAAGGGCTCCGGGCGGGCGGAGCCCGGGGCCACTCCCAGCCCCGCCGGCGTTTGAGGCGCGGGGTCCGGGCAGCGCCCGGGGAACGGTGGAAGGGCGGGTAGGGGACTCCGCCCCGCAGGGCCGACCACCCGCACCCGGCACGGGAACGGGACCGACCCGAGCCGACAACCCGGCCCCGCCCCTACCGGATCTCGAGGATCTTCTCCCGCATCGCGTACACCACCGCTTCCATCCTGGAGTGCAACTGCAGCTTCTCCAGAATGTTCCGCACGTGGTTCTTCACCGTGTTCTCGGAGATGAACAACTCCTTCGCGATATCGCGGTTGTTCATCCCGGTGGCCACCAGCTTCAGGACCTCGAGCTCCCGATCCGTCAGCCGCGGCGCCGGCAGCAACCGCCGCTCGTCCGTCCGCTGGATCATCGACTTGAATTCCGTCAGCAGCTTCGAAGCCATCGAAGGACTGATCTGCGACTGCCCGTCCGCCACCGCGCGGATCGCCGTCGCGACCTCGTCCGTGGAGATCTCCTTCAGCAGGTACCCGGTGGCCCCCGCCTTGATCGCGTCGTAGAGGTCCGCCTCCTCGTCGCTGATCGTCAGCATGATGATCTTCGCGGAGGGCGCCACCTCCTTGATCGAGGTGCACGCCTCGATCCCGCCGCGCCGCGGCATCCGCACGTCCATCAGGATGATGTCGGGCAGCAGGTCAGCCGCCTTGTCCACGGCCTCCGCCCCGTCACCCGCCTCGCCGACGACCTGGATGTCCTCCTCCTGCGCGAGGACGATCTCCAGCCCGCGCCGGAACAGCGCATGGTCGTCCACCACGAGCACCCGGATCGGCTCTGCCACCCGGTCCTCCTCACGGCAGCCCGCACCGTTGTCGTCGCGCACCGGCCCGAAGCTGTCGGCCATCGTTCCTCCCCCTGCACCACGGTGCTGAGCTGCTGGGTCAATCCGACGAGAGCGGCCGCCGGCTGACTGCCCGACATGATTCCATGCCCGCGTAACCGAACGGGGGCCGACGATTACAGGCCGACGCATACCGGCCAACGTTTCGGAGCCGTCACCTCACACGAGTGCCCCCGCGCCCGCCTGGGCGAACGCGGGGGCACCACACTGGCACCGCACGGACCTCCGGATCCAGCCCGGAATCAGTCCTGAATCAGTCCGTGATCAGCGGCTCAGCCTCCGAGCGCGCCACCCGCGCCCGCGCCGTCGAGCTCACCGGAGCTGGAGGCGGCGTCGGAGGCGTCGAGGTGGATCACGCCGTAGTCGTAACCGTGGCGCCGGTAGACGACGCTCGGCATCTTGGTGTCGGAATCGACGAACAGGTAGAAGTCGTGACCGACCAGTTCCATCTCGTACAGGGCCTGGTCGAGCGACATGGGTGCGGCCGAGTGGGTCTTCTCGCGGACGACGAGCGGGCCGTCGCCCTGCACTTCCAGCGATCCGATCCGCGTGGTCGGAATCGCGTCCGTCTTCTCGCCGTTGACCGGCTCGCCGTTGCCGTTGAGAGTGGCGGCGTTCGGGACCACGTCGGCGACCTCGGCCGCCGAGATCCGTCCCGCACCGCGCCGCGTGTAGCGCTTGTCGTGCTGCTTGCGCAGCCGGGCCTCCAGCTTGTCCTGAGCGAGGTCGAGCGCCGCGTACGCGTCGGCGGCGGAAGCCTCGGCACGAATCACCGGGCCCCGCGAACGCAGGGTGATCTCCACGCGGTCGGAACGGTCGGCCTGCCGCGGGTTGTGCTCCTTGGACACCTCGACGTCCAAGCTGATCACCTTCGCGTCGAGCTTCTGGATCCGCTCCGGATTCAGCTTCTCGGCCACGTGCTTGCGGAACCGGTCGGGCACCTCGGTCTTACGGCCCTTGACGACGATGTCCACGCAGAACTCCGTTCCCGGATAGCTCCGCCTCAGGGGCGAAGCGTCTCCCTTTCGCACCAGACCCCGGTGAACACCGGAGCCTCGGACTTGGCGACTTCCACCTCCTCCTCCCCCATCGGCAAGATCTACACCCCACCGACTTCGGAGTCGAGGGACAACCTCTGACACGAAGGTTCCGAAAACGTACAGACGCTCGAAACGCGCGCTCCGATGCGTGGGGCCCAAGGTTCGCCAATTCCTTACAACCGAACATATCCCTCTATGCCGGTTGTCGGCACCCGCTACCGGAACGTACCTCCGTTCAGGTGGTCGTTCCCTCTTACTACCTGCAACGATGCGCCTTCCCTTCCAGTTCCAAATCTATTCACGGGTTTTTTGCGCTGTTCGAGTTGCCCCCGTGCCGGGGCGCACGAAGGAGTCGGCCGGCGCGGCCACCACGGCAGCCGCCAGAACCGCCCCGGACGCCCCGCCCGGCACCCCGATCCCGGCCGCGCGCAGCGCCCGCGCGGCCTCCACCAGGGTGGATCCGGTGGTGACGAGGTCGTCCACGATGACGATCCGGGCCGCACCCGCCGCCGCCCGCAGGGCGCCCGGCCGCGCCTCCAGGGCGCCCGCGAGGTTCTCCCGGCGCTGCGCCGCCCCCAGGCCCGCCTGGTCGGCCACCGCCCGCCGCAGCCGCAGTACGGGCACCACGCGCGCGGGCACGCCCTCCCGCCGCAGCCGCGCCGAGGCGGCCAGGGCGATCCTGCGCGCCGGATCGTGCCCGCGCGCCCGCACCCGGTGCCGCGCGGAGGGCACCGGAACCAGGGCCACGCCCCGTCCCCCGGCCCCCTCGGCTCCGTCCGTCCCGCCCGCGCGGACCGCCGCCGCCAGGGCGGCGCCGAGGACGGCGGCCAGCGGCAGCGCCCCGCGCTCCTTGTGGGCCAGTACGACGGCCCGTACGGCCTCCCGGTACGCGGTGGCCGCATGGACCTCGGGCAGCCCCGCCGGGCTCGGAGACGGCCGTACCGGGCCCGCCCCGGCCCCGCCGAGCGCCGACCGGCAGGCTCCGCACAGCACCGCGTGCCCGGCGCCGCAGCCGGCGCAGCCGGCCGGCAGCACCAGCCCGGCCAGCTCACCGGCGAGCACCCGCCACCACTCCCGCATGGCGTCCACCCTGCCGGGCCCGGGGGGTGCTCCACCAGCCCTGTGGACAACCGCCGGGGCCCGGCTCACCCGCGGACGGGCCGCGGGCCCGCCGCCGTCAGCCCGGGTAGACCGGGGCCCGGCCGCCGGCCACCACGGTGCGCCACTGCGCCCCCGGCGGCAGCCAGACGATGCCGTCCTCCTGGGACTCGGCGACCACCGGTTTCTTCTCGTCCTCGCTCGCCGCCACCGCCACCAGCCCGGTCGCCCCGGGCAGCCCGGCTCCGACCATCGAGCCGTCGGCCAGCAGGTAGCGGGCCTGTACGACCATGCCGCTCTCCCGGCCCACCACCAGCAGCCGGCCCCGCGGCGCCCAGCTCATCGCCGCCACGTCCGCCAGCTGCGGCGCGGCCGGCCGCAGCTCGCGCACCGAGACGGCGGAGACGTCGCCCTTCGCGTCGGGCCGCTCGATCCGCCCGTTGTACAGGTACTTGCGGCTCTCCCGCTGCACCAGGAGCGCGATCCGCACCCCGTCGGGGGAGGCCTTCAGCCCCGTGATCCGCCCGCCGGCCAGCCCGGACACCTCGACCCGTTCGGGGGTCCCGGTGCCGCCGGGCAGCCGCCACAGGGTCGGGTCCTGCGGGTCGGGGTCCGCGACCCACAGGTCGCCCGCCGCGTCCCAGGTCGGGGTGGTGAGCCCGTTGGGCTTGGCCCCCTTGCCGGTCAGCAGGGGCGGCGGCATCGCGCCGGCGGTGGTCAGGTTGACGACGTACAGTCCGTGCCCGTCCTCGGAGACGACCGCGGCACGCTTCTCGTCGTAGGACACGGCGGCGGTGCCCACCTTGAAGGCCGGGTTCCCGGACAGCGGCCCGGGGACCGGTGACGGCGGGTCCTGCTGGTCCTCGCGGTTGGGGTCCAGGTTCAGCCGCTGCAGCCGGTTCTCGGCGTCCACGTAGTACTGGTGGCCGGGCGAGGGCGGCCGGTTCGCGAGCACGGCCGCGGCCGCCTCGGACACCTGGCAGCGCGTGGTGCCGTCGGAGCGCACCACGTCGACCCGGTCGACCCGGGAACCCGTCAGATCCTTGACGGTGTAGAGGAGTTGGGTGGCCATCCGCTGGCACTGCGCCTCGTCGACGTCGTCGGCGTTCTTGTTCAGCGGCACGCGCAGCGCGTTCTGACCGTCGATCGAGAGGGACTTGGTGCCTTCGCGCAGTTCCGTACCGGTCGGGAAGCTCGAAGTGACCACCGGGCCGAGCCACTTGGAGGGGCCGTCCAGCAGCGAGGTGACGGTCTGGGTGGTGGGGTCCATCCGCGAGTCGGGGTCGCTGCGCTGGCGCACGTAGACGGGGTCGGCGACGAGCGTCGAGCCCGCGAAGTAGTACTTGTTGACCGGCCGGTAGATGCGCTGGAAGTCGGACTCGCTGAGCACCAGGCTGCTGGGCGGGGTCGCGATCCGCCAGTGCTTGTCCTCCTGCGTGAGCTGGAGGAACTCCTCGTAGCGCCGGTCGCCGGTCTCCGGCTGGTACGCGCTGCGCTCGTCCACCGTGGCCAGCAGCTTGCCCGCGATCTTGAACCGGGGGGCCGCTGGGTCCTTCTCGCCCTGCACGGAGAACCGGTCGAGGCCGGAGGAGAGCACGGTGACCGCCGAGCCGGGGTTCCACTTCTCCGCAGCGTCCTTGGTGAGGTACTTGCGGGCGGTCTGCAGATGCGGATCGTCGCTGGTCATGGCCTCCAGGAAGCCGTCGACGATCTCCTGCGGGCTGGCCTTGTCGTCCGGCGGCACGCCGAAGACGCGGACCTGGGAGTCCACGCCCTGGGAGGCCTCCACGGGACGGATCTCACCGTGGTCGGGCATGGAGGCGCAGCCGGCGAGCAGCAGCCCGGCCGCGCCGAGGGCGCAGGCCCTGAGGGCGCGCGGCAGGCGCCGGCGCGGCCGGCCCGGCTCAGCGCCCATGCGATCCGCCCGCTCCGCCCGCTGCACCCGCTCCGCCGGTTCCACCGCTGCCACCCTCTCGGTCGGTTGCTCCCGCCGTCCCGCCGGACCCGGGCCGCGCGTTCGCCGCCCCGCCCCCGGAACCGTTCGCCTGCTCCGCGGGCCTCGCCCCGTCCGCCGGCCGCGCCACGTCCGCCGGCCGGGTCACGACCCGCGCCCCGCTGCCCGGCAACGCCGTCGGGTCGGCCGGTACGGGCAGCGCACCCGCGACCGGCGACCTCGGCGGTATCGGCGACCGGTCGGCCCGCTCCGCCTGCTGCGCCCGCTGCCCGGCCGCCGTGGAGCCCTCCGCGGCCTCCGCCACGGCCCGGGCCCGGTTGCCCCGGGAGTCCTCGGGCTCCAGCGGGATCGGCGATCCGCGCAGCGGCTCGTCGGCGGTGCGCGGCAGCGTCAGGCGGAACTGCGAGCCGCCGCCGGGCTCGCCCCACGCCTGGAGCCAGCCCCCGTGCAGCCGGGCGTCCTCGACGGCGATGGACAGGCCGAGGCCGGTACCGCCGGTGGTGCGCGCCCGCGCCGGGTCGGCGCGCCAGAAGCGGTTGAAGACACGGGTGGCCTCGCCGGGCTTGAGCCCGACCCCGTAGTCCCGTACGGCCACGGCGACGGCCCCGCCCGCCGAGGCCAGCCGGACCACCACGTCGCGGCCCTCGCCGTGCTCGACGGCGTTGACGACCAGGTTGCGCAGGACCCGCTCCACGCGCCGGGCGTCGGCCTCGGCTATCACCGGCTGGGTGTCCCCGAGGACGCGGATCCGGGTGTTCTTGTGCTCGGCGAGCGGCTCGGCCGCGTCGATGACCCGGCGTACGACGTCCCGCAGGTCGATCGGCTCCGCCTCCAGGGCGGCCGCGCCCGCGTCGAACCGGCTGATCTCCAGCAGGTCGGCGAGGAGCGACTCGAAGCGGTCGAGCTGTCCGGCGAGGAGCTCGGCGGAGCGGGCGGTGACCGGGTCGAAGTCGGCGCGGGCGTCATGGATGACATCGGCCGCCATCCGTACCGTCGTGAGCGGGGTGCGCAGCTCGTGGGAGACGTCCGAGACGAAGCGGCGCTGGAGCCGGGAGAGGTCCTCCAGCTGCTGGATCTTGTTCTGGAGGGTCTGGGCCATCTTGTTGAAGGCCTCGCCCAGGCGGGCGATGTCGTCCTCGCCGGTGACCTTCATCCGCTCCTGGAGCCGCCCGGCCGAGAGCCGCTCGGCGATCCCCGCGGCCATCCGGACGGGGGTGACGACCTGGCGCACGACCAGCCAGGCGATCCCGCCGAGGAGGACCACGACGAAGAGCCCGGCGGTGGCGATGGTGACCTTGACCAGGTTGAGGGACTCCTCCTCCTGGGTCAGCGGGAAGAGGTAGTACAGGTCGTACGGGTCGCCGTTGATGTCGGTGAGCCGCTTGCCGATCACGAGCGCGGGCTCGGGCAGCTTGTCCCCGGCGTCGGTGTAGCGGATCTGCGAGAAGGTCTTGAAGGCGCCCGTCGCGTGGTTGACGTTGCGCCGCAGCCCCAGCGGGACGCTCGCGGTCGGGTCCACGTTGCCGGAGGCGCGGGCTCCGCGGACGCCGACGGCGCCCCGGCCGGCCGGCTGTTCGTCGCCGGTTCCGGTGCCGGCGCCCAGCGCCGCCACCTCGAAGGCGCTCTGCCCGCCACTGGCGAGCTGTTTGACCAGGGAGTTCATCCAGGTACTGGCGTCCCGGCCGACCTTGTTGTCGGAGGCGTCGGGCCCGTCCGCCGTATAGGGCGTGTTGGCCTTCTCCTGTGCGACCGCGAAGCCGCCCGCGGCCTGGCTCTGCGCGGCCTCCTCCTTGGCGTCGAGGAGGCCCTTGCTGACCTGCGCGATGACCACGAACCCGAGGGCGAGGACCACGGCGAGGGAGATCAGCAGGGTCGCGGCGACCACCCGGAGCTGGATGTTGCGCCGCCACAGCCGGACAGCCGGAAGCAGCGGCCGGCGCACGAGGCGTACGAACAGCCGCAGCACGGGGCCGCCGGCGACTCCGTCACGGAGCAGCCGGCCGCCCCGCAGCGCTCCCCAGCGGGAGCGGCCACGGGGCTTGCCGGGTGTCATGTCAGCTCGGTCCGGCCTTGTAGCCGACCCCGCGCACGGTCACGACGATCTCGGGGCGCTCCGGGTCCTTCTCGACCTTGGAGCGCAGTCGCTGGACGTGCACGTTGACCAGGCGGGTGTCGGCCGCGTGGCGGTAGCCCCAGACCTGTTCCAGCAGGACCTCGCGGGTGAAGACCTGCCAGGGCTTGCGGGCGAGCGCGACCAGCAGGTCGAACTCCAGGGGGGTCAGGGCGATCGAGGCGCCCTCCCGCTTGACCGAGTGCCCGGCCACGTCGATGACCAGGTCACCGATGGTCAGCTGCTCGGGCGCGGGCTCCTCCGAGCGGCGCAGGCGGGCCCGGATGCGGGCCACCAGCTCCTTCGGCTTGAACGGCTTGACGATGTAGTCGTCGGCCCCGGACTCCAGGCCCACGACCACGTCCACGGTGTCGCTCTTGGCGGTGAGCATGACGATCGGTACGCCCGACTCGGCGCGGATCAGCCTGCACACCTCTATGCCGTCCCTACCGGGCAGCATGAGGTCGAGCAGCACGAGATCCGGCTTCGCCTCCCGGAAGGCAGCCAGTGCCTTGTCGCCGTCCGCTACGAACGACGGCTCAAAACCTTCTCCACGCAGCACAATGCCGAGCATCTCGGCCAGCGCGGTGTCGTCGTCGACGACAAGGACGCGTCCCTTCATGGTTGACATCATCCCATTAGCTAATCGTTACCCGGCGGTGAGCTGTCCCACAGCCAAAGGGGCTGGAAATAGTCCCTCGGACCTGCGTGGAGATCAGGGCGCCCAGTGTGCCCCGGATCCGGCCGCCATACGAAGGCGCGAAGGTCCCGGTCTCCAAGAGACCCCTGGTCCGTTCGGGACGGCTGGTCCGTTCGAGGTTGTCACATGGCACGATGGCAGCCGGACCAAGCGCCCCCGCACCCCGCGGTGCACGTGAAGGAGCGACGATGAACGACTCTCCGGGCTGGGCTACGCCCGGATCCTCCCCGTCCGACGGTGAGGGCTCCCCCGGTACGCAGCCGCCCGCGGGCGGACCGGCCGGATCCGGCGACTCCAAGTGGTCCGCCGAGCAGCCGCCCCCCGGACAGTGGTCGAGCCCGGCCGGTCCGGCCGCCGGCCAGGCCCCCGGCCAGACCCCGTCCCACCCGCAGCAGCAGCCGCCCGCGGCTCCGCAGCCGGGCACGGGCTGGGGTTCGTACGGCAACGGCCACCCCGGCCCCGGCGGCTGGGGCACCCAGGCGCAGTCCGTGAAGCCCGGTGTGATCCCGCTGCGGCCCCTCGGCATCGGCGAGATCCTCGACGGGGCCGTCACCACCATGCGCAAGCACTGGCGCGCGGTGCTCCCGATCACCCTGGCCGTGGCCGTCCTCGTCCAGCTGGCGACCGTGCTCCTGCAGAAGTACGCGTTCAGTGACGTCGTACTGGACCAGTCGAGCGACGCGCCCCTGGACGAGCAGATCAACGCCCTCGGTTCCTTCGTGGGCGTGTCCGCCGCCGACGGGTTCCTCCAGCTCATCGCCTCCATCGTGGCCACCGCGATGCTCACCATGATCTTCAGCCGGGCGGTGCTCGGGCACGGCTCCTCCGTCGGCGCCGCCTGGCGCGAGGCCCGCCCCCAGCTGGCCCGGCTCTTCGGCCTGACCCTCCTGCTGGGCCTCGGCTCGGCCGTCGTCTTCGCCGTACTGGTCCTGCCCGGCGCCCTCGCCGGGCAGCCCGGCCTCGCCGTCCTCGGCGGTCTCGTCGCCTTCGGCCTGATCCTGTGGCTCTGGATCCGGTTCGCCCTCGCCTCGCCCGCCCTGATGCTGGAGAAGGCGACGATCCGCACGTCCCTCGTCCGCTCCTCGAAGCTGGTCAAGGGCTCCTGGTGGCGGATCTTCGGCATCACCGTGCTGACGGGCATCATCACGACCTTCGTCGCGGGCCTCATCGTCCTCCCGCTCACCATGGTGGGCGGCCTGGTGTTCGGCGGCGGCCTCGAAGGCATGGCCGAGGGCACCGGGCCCACGAGCTGGGGCTACCTGATCATGACGGCCATCGGCGGGGTCATCGCACTGGCGATCACCATGCCGATCCAGGCCGGCGTCACGGTCCTCCTCTACATCGACCAGCGCATCCGCCGCGAGGCCCTGGACCTGGAACTGGCCCGGGCGGCGGGCATCGAGAACTACGGCACGACCACGCCGCCGACCGGAGGCTGACGCGGGAATGAGGAGCACGGGGGGCCTGCTCACCCAGACACCACCACCCACCCCACCCATCACCATCGGCCGCGAGGCCGCCCGCGAGGCGGCCCGCGACGAGCTGTCCAAGCCCGCGTACCACGAGAACGACCCGGGGCTGTTCCAAAGGGCCCTGAACCGCCTCTGGGAGTGGGTGGGGGACCTCTTCGACCGTGCCTCCGGCGCGACCCCCGGCGGCACGCTGGGCCTCCTCGCCATCGCCGCCTTCGCCGTCCTCGTCGCCGCCGCCCTGTGGTGGCGCCTGGGCGCCCCCGGCCGTACGGCCTCCCGCGCCGCCGGCACCCTCTTCGACGACGGCATCCGCAGCGCGGCGGACCACCGCGCCACCGCCGAGGCACTGGCCGGCGAGGGCCGCTGGAGCGAAGCCGTCCAGGAGCGGATGCGCGCCGTGGTCCGCTCCCTGGAGGAGCGCACCCTCCTCGACCCCCGCCCGGGCCGCACCGCCGACGAGGCGGCCGCCGAAGCCGCCGTCTCCCTCCCCACCCACGCCCAGGCCCTCCACACGGCAGCCCGCACCTTCGACGACGTCACCTACGGCGCCCACCCGGCCACCCCCGAGATGTACGCCACCCTCACCACCCTGGACCAGGCCCTGTCCCACACCAAGCCCCTCCTGACAGGCCCCACCCCATGACCCCGAACCCCGCGAACCCAAACCCCCCAGCCGGTCCCACACCCCCGCCCCCCGGCACGACCCCGACCACGGGCGCAGCCCCGACCCCCGGCACGGGCGCAGACCCGGGCACCGGCGCGGGCGCAGCCCCGAGCGCCGACGCGGGCGCAGCCCCGACCCGCGGCACGGGCGCAGACCCGGGCACCGGCGCGGGCGCAGCCCCGACCCCCGGCGCGGGCGCAGCCCCGACCCGCGGCACGGGCGCAGCCCCGAGCGCCGGCGCGGGCGCAGCCCCGCCCCCCGGCCTCCCGGCGCCGGGCGCAGCCCCGGCCGCGGACGCCCCTGGCACGGGTGGAGCCCCGGCCCGCCGGGACGGCGGCGGTGCATCCCCCGGTTCCCCGGTCCACGCGGCGGTGCCCGGCGCGCCCCGCACCGCCCCGGCGGAGGCGTACGCCGGAGCTCCCGCCACGGCGCCCGGTGGCCCCGCGGCCCTCCCCCGTACCACCGCCGGAGGCGCAGGCGGGCCCGCCACCCCGCCCCGTACGACCGCCGGAGGCACATCGCCGCGGGACATCTGGACCCGCTCCCGCGGGTTCCTCGTCGCGTTCGCGGTGCTCCTCGCCGCCGGGCTGGGCCTCGCCGCGCTGAGTTCCGGCGCCCGGCACGGCTACCTCGACCCCCGCTCCGCCGACCCCTACGGCAGCCAGGCCGTGGCCGAGCTGCTCAAGGCCCGCGGGGTCACCACCCGGGTCGTCACCACCGCCGAGGAGGCCGCCGACGCCGCCGGCCCGGATGCGACCCTGCTGGTCACCGACCCCGACCGGCTCGGCGAGACCCAGCTCCGCTCCGTCCGGTCGGCGATCGACCTCTCCGGCGGCCGGACCGTCCTGCTCGCCCCGAGCACCCTCAGCCTCCCCGCCCTCGCCCCCGGCACCCGCACCGACGGCGACGGCGACGCCCCGGACACGGACCTCGCCCCGGGCACCGCCTGCACCCTCCCCGCCGCCACCACCGCGGGCCGCGCAGCCACCGGCGGCGGACACCGCTACACGGCCACCACCCCCGGAGCCGCCGGCTGCTACCCCAGCTCCGGCCACCCCACGCTCCTCGTCCTGCCCACCGGCGTCCCCGGCGGCGACACCGTCCTCCTCGGCTCCGAGGACGTCTTCCTCAACAAGAACCTCGCCGCCGAAGGCAACGCCTCCCTCGCGCTCCAGCTCCTCGGCTCCCGCCCGCACCTCGTCTGGTACCTGCCGTCCCTCGCCGACGGCGACCCCGACGCCGCGGGCACCGGCGAGGGGCAGGACTTCTTCGACCTGATCCCTGCCGGCTGGAGCTGGGCCCTGCTCCAGCTCTTCCTCGCCGCCGCCGTCGCCGCCCTCTGGCGCGCCCGCCGGCTCGGCCCGCTCGTCACCGAGCACCTGCCCGTCCTGATCCGCGCCTCCGAGGCCACCGAGGGCCGCGCCCGCCTGTACCGCAAGGCCGACGCCCGCGACCGCGCGGCCACCGTGCTGCGCGCCGCCGCCCGCGAACGCCTCGCCGCGCTGGTCGGCGTACCGGCCGCCCGGGCCCACGACCCCGCCACCCTGGTCCCCGCCGTCGCGGCCCGCCTCACCGCCGGGCCGCCCCCGCACGCCCCGGACGCCCTGCTCTTCGGCACGGCCCCCACCACCGACGCGGCGCTCATCGCGCTCGCCGACCACCTCGACGCCCTCGAAAGGGAGGTCCGCACCTCATGACGGCCACCACGGACAGCGCCCGCTCCGCCCTGGAGGCGCTCCGCACCGAGATCGGCAAGGCCGTGGTCGGCCAGGACTCCGCCGTCACCGGTCTCGTCGTAGCCCTCCTCTGCCGCGGCCACGTCCTCCTCGAAGGCGTCCCCGGCGTCGCGAAGACCCTCCTCGTGCGGGCCCTGGCCGCCTCCCTCGAACTCGAAACCAAGCGCGTCCAGTTCACCCCCGACCTGATGCCGAGCGATGTCACCGGCTCCCTCGTCTACGACGCCCGCACCGCGGAGTTCTCCTTCCAGAACGGCCCGGTCTTCACCAACCTGCTCCTCGCCGACGAGATCAACCGCACGCCCCCCAAGACCCAGTCCTCCCTCCTCGAAGCGATGGAGGAGCGCCAGGTCACCGTCGACGGCACGCCCCGCAAGCTCCCGGAGCCGTTCCTCGTCGCCGCCACCATGAACCCGGTGGAGTACGAGGGCACGTACCCCCTCCCCGAGGCCCAGCTCGACCGTTTCCTCCTCAAGCTCACAGTCCCCCTCCCCTCCCGCGAGGACGAGATCGGCGTACTGACCCGCCACGCGGCCGGGTTCAACCCCCGCGACCTGCACTCCGCCGGCATCCGCCCGGTCGCCGGCCCCGCCGAACTGGACGCCGCCCGCAAGGCCGTCGAGGCCACCAGCGTCTCCCCGGAGATCACCGCGTACGTCGTCGACATCTGCCGCGCCACCCGCGAATCCCCCTCCCTCACCCTCGGCGTCTCCCCGCGCGGCGCCACCGCGCTGCTGGCCACCGCCCGCGCCTGGGCCTGGCTCGTGGGCCGTGACTACGTCACCCCGGACGACGTGAAGGCCCTCGCCCTGCCGACCCTGCGCCACCGCGTCCAACTGCGCCCCGAGGCCGAGATGGAGGGCGTGACGGCCGACGCGGTCATCACCGCGATCCTCACCCACGTCCCCGTCCCGCGCTGATGGCGTTCACCGGACGCGCCGCCCTGCTCGCGGCCCTCGGCAGCATCCCCGTCGGCCTCCTCGGCCCGAGCTGGGCGGGGATCCTCGCGGTCAACGCCCCCATCGCCCTGGCCTGCGCGGTCGACTACGCCCTCGCGGCGCCGGTCCGCCCGCTCCAACTGGCCCGCTCCGGCGACACCTCCGTCCGCCTCGGCGAATCCGCCGACGTCCACCTCACGATCACCAACCCCTCGCCCCGTACGCTCCGCGCCCGGATCCGCGACGCCTGGCCCCCGAGCAGCTGGGTCCCCGGCACCGAAGTCACGGACTCCCGCCACACCTTGACGGTTCCTCCGGGCGAACGCCGCCGCCTCACCACCCGCCTGCGGCCCACCCGCCGCGGCGACCGCCGGGCGGCCCGCGTCACGATCCGCTCGTACGGCCCGCTGGGCCTCCTGGCCCGTCAGGGCCATCACACCCTCCCCTGGACGGTCCGCGTCCTCCCCCCGTTCACCAGCCGCAAACACCTCCCCTCCCGCCTGGCCCGCCTGCGCGAACTCGACGGCCGAACCAGCGTCCTGACCCGCGGTGAGGGCACGGAGTTCGACAGCCTGCGTGACTACGTACCGGGCGACGACACCCGCTCCATCGACTGGCGGGCCACCGCCCGGCAGAACAAGGTCGCCGTCCGCACCTGGCGCCCGGAACGCGACCGCCACATCCTGATCTGTCTCGACACCGGCCGCACCGCGGCCGGCCGCGTCGGCGACGCCCCGCGCCTGGACTCGGCGATGGACGCGGCCCTGCTCCTGACCGCCCTGGCCACCCGCGCCGGCGACCGTGTGGACCTCCTGGCCCACGACCGCCGCCCCCGCGCCCAGGTCCAGGGCCGCTCGGCGGCCGACACCCTCCCCGCCTTCGTGAACGCGATGGCCACCCTCGAACCGGAACTGGTCGAGACGGACTCCCGCACCCTGGTCTCGACCATCCTGCGCAGCGCCCCGCGCCGCTCCCTGGTGGTCCTCCTGACCAGCCTGGACGCGGCCCCCGTCGAAGAGGGCCTGCTCCCGCTCCTCCCCCGCCTCACCCAGCGCCACACGGTCCTCCTGGCCTCGGTCGCCGACCCCCACGTCGCGGAAATGGCCGCGTCCCGCGGCACCCTGGACGCCGTCTACGAAGCCGCCGCGGGCACCCAGTCCCAGTCGGCCCGCCGCCGCACGGCCGAACAGCTCACCCCCCACGGCGTCCACGTGGTCGACGCCACCCCCGACACCCTGGCCCCCGCCCTGGCTGACGCCTACCTCGCCCTCAAGGCGGCCGGTCGCCTCTAGAGGGTTGTCCGACGGCTACGCTGGTCGTGCGCCCACCGGGAGGACCTCATGGCCGACTTCACCCCGGAGCAGATGCGCCGCATGCACGACTTCGCGGAGCAGCTCTCGGAGCTGGCCGAGCACCAGGAAGACCAGTGGAAGGTGCAGACGACCGACGGTCAGATCTCCCTCACGATGTTGAGCCCCACAGCTCCCCACGGGCTGAACGTGGTGCGGCTACGCCGTCAGATCGAGGCCCAGACACCCGAGGTCATGGCTCTCAACGACACCAACATGGGCGACCCGGTGACGGGCCTGACCAAGGTCCCCGACCTCATGGTGATCGCCGAGGAAGACACCGACGACACGGCCAAGGTCGTGAACTCCCGCGATGTCCTGATGGTGGTGGAGGTCGTCTCACGCACGAACTCCCTCACCGACATCCGCGACAAGCTCCACGACTACCCGAAGATGGGCGTCCCGCTCTACGTCGTTGTGGACCCCCGCAAGGACAAGAAGACCGCCACGGTGCACAGTGACCCCTCGGAAGGACCCGACGGCATCCGCTACCGGAAGAAGGTCCCGTACTCCTTCGGGGACACCGTCATCGCCGGCCGCTGGACGCTCGACACGAGCGGCCTCAAGAGCTACCCCGCCGACTGGTAAGTCCCGGCCGAGCCCACGTGGACCGGGGCGCCTAAAGGCCCGTGAACGCAGAAAAGCCCCGTACCGGTTTCCCGGTACGGGGCTTTCCACAATAATTGTTCGGCGGCGTCCTACTCTCCCACAGGGTCCCCCCTGCAGTACCATCGGCGCTGAAAGGCTTAGCTTCCGGGTTCGGAATGTAAACCGGGC
>NZ_JBITDL010000048.1:0-50555 GCF_044454225.1 Streptomyces sp. NPDC051563 | reverse complement strand
CCCGGGCTGCGCCCGGACCCCTTCTGGGGCTCCGCCCCAGACCCCGCTCCTCAAACGCCGGAGGGGCTGGATTGTGCCGCTGCGCGGCACACCAGCCCGCCCCGCGCACAGCCAGCCGAACGCCGGCCACAATCAGCCCCTCCGGCGTTTGAGGAGCGGGGGCCCGGGGGCTGGCCCCCGGCAACGGCGCCGCACGCGCAACGGGTCCGGGCAGCGCCCGGGGAACGGTGGAAGGGCGGGTAGGGGACCTTGCCCCGCAGGGCCCAGCCAGCCGCACCCGCCCACCGGACCCCCCGCCAGGACGACAGTGGCGGCAGCACCGACCGGGCCACCGCCGGACGGAGTCCGGCGCAGCGAAGCGAAGCCCGCGCAGCGGTGCGAGTGACGCGTCTAGTAAGGGTGCACGCCCATGGGGTGGGCCGGGGGTGGGCCGTAGCCCTCCGCCACGCGTTGGTGGTACGTGGCGCGGTCGATGACTTCGAGGCCGACGATCTCCCAGGGCGGGAGCTTCGCCGAGGAGCGGTGTTCCCCCCAGAGCCGCAGGGCGACGGCCGCCGCGTCGTGGAGGTCGCGGGCTTCCTCCCAGTAGCGGATCTCGGCGTGGTCGTCGGCGTAGCGGCTGGTCAGGAGGAAGGGGTGGTCGTGGGCGAGCTGCTCCAGCCCACGGCGTACGTCGCACAGCGGCGCGGGCTTTCCGGAGACGCTCAGGGTGATGTGCCACAGGCGGGAGGCGTCCTGTGCCTCGCCGGGCCCGCCGACGTCACCGTCCCCGGTGCCGACGCTGGTCAGCGCTCGTCTCACCAGCCGCCTCCTTGTCTGCGCTACGCGTGTCCGCCCCTCACAGTTGACCAGTCCTCGGCTCACCGCGCGGTGGTTTTGCCGAACCTCAGCCCTGCAGCAGGACCAGATCGTCGCGGTGGACGACCTCCCGCTCGTACTCGGGTCCGAGTTCCCGCGCGAGCTCGCGAGTGGAGCGCCCGAGGAGCTGCGGGAGCTCCTTGGCGTCGAAGTTGACGAGGCCGCGCGCCACCGCCCGGCCGTCGGCCGCGCGCAGCTCCACGGGGTCCCCGGCGACGAAGTCGCCCTCGACCGCGGCGATGCCCGCGGGCAGCAGCGAGCTGCCGCGTTCGGTCACCGCGCGGACGGCTCCGTCGTCCAGGACGAGGTGTCCCTGCGGGGCCGATGCGTGCTGGAGCCAGAGCAGCCGGTCGGTCGAGCGGCGTCCGGTGGAGTGGAAGAGGGTGCCGGTGGCCCGCCCGGCCAGGGCGTCCGCGGCCTGGCTCGCCGAGGTGAGGACGACGGGGATGCCCGCTGCCGCGGCGATGCGGGCCGCTTCGACCTTGGTGGCCATGCCGCCGGTGCCGACGCCCGCCTTGCCGACGCTGCCGATGGTGACGTGGGCGATGTCCTCGGGGCCGCGGACCTCCTCGATGCGGCTGGTGCCGGGCTGGGAGGGGTCCCCGTCGTAGAGGCCGTCGACGTCCGAGAGCAGGACGAGGAGGTCGGCGCGGACCAGGTGGGCCACGAGTGCGGCGAGCCGGTCGTTGTCGCCGAAGCGGATCTCGTCGGTGGCGACGGTGTCGTTCTCGTTGACGACGGGCAGCGCCCCCATGGCCAGGAGCTGGTCCAGGGTCCGGTAGGCGTTGCGGTAGTGCGCGCGGCGGCTCGTGTCGTCGGTGGTCAGGAGCACCTGGCCGACGCGTACGCCGTACCGGGCGAAGGAGGCCGTGTAGCGGGCGACGAGCAGGCCCTGGCCGACGCTCGCGGCGGCCTGCTGGCGGGCCAGGTCGGTGGGGCGGCGGCGCAGGCCGAGCGGGGAGAGTCCGGCGGCGATGGCTCCGCTGGAGACCAGGACGATCTCCTTCTCGCCACCGCTGCGCGCCTTGGCCAGTACGTCGACCAGTGCGTCCACCCGGTCGGCGTCGAGTCCGCCGGCCGCCGTGGTCAGGGAGGAGGAGCCGACCTTGACCACGATCCTGCGCGCGTCGAGCACACCCTGCCTAGCCGCTGACACTTCTGTCCCCTGACCCTTGACCCTCGCCGAACACGAACTGCGAACCCCCGAACCTGCGAACCCGCCCGTTCAATCTACGGGGTGTCCGGGCGGGGCCGCCCAGGGGTTTCAGACCGTGGACGCGCTGTGGGTCTGCTCCGGTTCTCCGGCCGCGCCGGAGGTCCCCGGAATGAGGATCTTGCGGGAGAGCACGAAGGTGAAGGGGATGGCCACGACGGCCGCCACCAGCGGGGCGATCTTGGTGTTCATGCCCGCCCAGCTCACCAGGGCGTACAGGCCGGCGGACTGGATCACGTAGTTCGTGATGTTGGTCAGGGGGAAGAGCAGGAACTTCTTCCAGGTCGGCCGGGTCCGGTAGGTGAAGTAGGTGTTCATGAAGAACGAGCCGATCATCGCCAGCACGAAGGCGAGCGAGTAGGCGGCGAAGTACGGCATCCACGGGTGCAGGACCAGGTAGAGGACGAAGAAGGTCGCGGTGTTGACCCCGCCCACCAGGCCGAACCGGATGATCTGGCCCAGCTTGGCCCTCCGGTCCGCGGCCCGGTCGGCGGCCGGGTCGGCGGCCGGGTCGGCGGCCGGGTTCGCCACCGGGTTCGGGTCCGCGGCCGGCTGCCCGCCGGCCTGCGCAGCAGCCGCCTGGCCGTCCGCCGTTCCGTCCGGCCGGCTGTTCTTCGTGCCCGACATCACTTGCTTCGCTCCGCGATAACGGCCTGGGCCTCGGGCAGCAGCGCGTCCCGGACGTCGGTGGACGCGCCCGTCCGGTCGGCGCCGTGCGCCTCCTTCACCAGGAAGTGCGGCCGGCGCTTGGTTTCGTAGTAGATGCGGCCGATGTACTCGCCGATCAGTCCCAGCATGATCATCTGGACCCCGCCCAGACCCGCGATGAGCGCGACGATCGTGACGTAGCCCGGGGAGTCCACCCCGTTGGTCATCGCCATGACGGCGATCCACAGGGCGTAGAGAACCGTCAGGGCCACCAGCGACACGCCCGACCAGATGCCGATGCGCAGCGGCCGGTTGTTGAAGGAGATGAGCCCGTCCATGCCGTAGTTCAGCAGGGCGCCGAACTTCCACTTCGTCTCGCCGGCCTCGCGCTGCGCGTTGCGGTAGTCGAAGTGGACGGTGTCGAAGCCGATCCAGGAGAAGAGGCCCTTGGAGAAGCGGTTGTACTCGGGCAGCGAGAGCAGCGCGTCCACGGCCGGCCGGGACAGCAGCCGGAAGTCGCCGACGCCGTCGGTGAGCTCCACGTCGACCCAGCGGTTGATGCCCCGGTAGTAGAGGCGGCTCAGCGCGGTGCGGAGCTTCTTGTCCCCTTCGCGGGTGCGGCGGGCGATGATCTGGTCGTGGCCCTGCCGGTAGTACTCGAGCATCGTGCCGATGAGCTCGGGCGGGTGCTGGAGGTCGGCGTCCATGATGACCACGGCGTCGCCGGTGGCCTCGCGCAGGCCGGCGAGCATGCCGGCCTCCTTGCCGAAGTTGCGGCTGAAGGAGACGTACCGGGTCCGGTCGGCGTGCTGGGCCGCGATCTTGCGGAGCTTGCCGAGGGTCCCGTCGCGGCTACCGTCGTCGACGTAGCAGACCTCGTACTCGACGGGCAGTGCGTCCAGGACCTTGCGGATCTCCGTGTCGAAGCTGTCGATGACGGCTTCCTCGTTGTAGCAAGGGACTACTACAGACAGCTTCATGAACACTTCCTGCGGTCCGAACGGGTGATTTACGGCGACCGGACCTGCCACTCACCTCTTCCTTAGAAGTATGCACGGCGGTGGTTGCCCTGCCGGGTGTCAGTGCGGCACACGGTAGCTTTGACGGGATAAGCGGAATGAATCAGAGGGATCGAGGTGCACGTGCCTGACGTCTCCGTGGTCGTCATCGTCTACAACGACGCAGAGCGTCTCCCGGCAGCCGTCCAGTCGGTTTTGGACCAGACCCTGCACGGGGTCGAAGTCGTGATCGTGGACGACTGCAGCAAGGACGGGTCCTACGCGGTCGCCCAGGAGCTCGAAACCGCGCATCCGGGGAGGGTGCGCGCCTTCCGGCTGCCGGAGAACAGCGGCGGCTGCGGTGCCCCGCGCAATCACGGCATCCAGCAGGCCACCGGTACCTACGTCATGTTCCTGGACAGCGACGACGTGCTGGAACGTAATGCCTGCCGCAACATGCTGGACGCCGCCGAGCGGACCGGCTCCGACCTGGTCTCGGGCATGTGCGTCCGGGTCCACCTCGACAGCCGTTGGGGCAAGACCACCGAGTGGTACCCGTGGATCTACGCGCGCACCCGCACGCTGGAGTCGATTACCGAGTACCCCGACCTGCTGGTCTACGACACCCTCTCCACGAACAAGTGCTACCGGCGCGCGTTCCTGCTGGAGCAGGGCCTGGAGTTCCCGGTCGGCATCCACTACGAGGACCTGCTCTTCTCCGCGCAGGCCTACGTCGCCGCCCGCCGCATCACGCTCATCCCGAACCACGTCTACTACTGGAACGTGATCGAGAAGGCCTCGGCGAAGTCGATCAGCAACCGGCGCCACGAGATCGAGAACTTCGTCCACCGGATGGAGATCCACCGGCGCGTCGACGAGCTGCTGGCCTCCAAGGGGCACGCACAGATCAAGTCCGCGAAGGACGCCAAGTTCCTCAAGCACGACCTGGTCCTCCACCTGCGGGACCTGCCCCTGCTCGGTGACGCCTACCGCCAGGAGTTCGCCCGGCTGGCCAACGGCTACCTGGCGGGCATCGACCCGGCCGCGTACGACAACGTCAGCAACCTCCAGGCCATCTGCGCCTACCTGCTCGGCAAGGAGGACTGGGACAACCTCCTGCCCGCCGCCGACGCGATGACCAACCAGGGGCGGCTCACCTCCCCGCTCGCCGAGCGCGACGGGCGCGTCTACTGGTGCGACCGGCACATCGACGGCCCCGACGCCGACGAGGCCCGGCGGATACTGGACGTCACCGACCAGGGCTACGCCGGTGCGCCGCTCGGCTCCCTCACCCTGGGCAACCGCCTGACCGCGTACGAGGACGACGGCCGCGGCACGGTCACCCTGTCGGGCGCCGTCGTGAACCCGCTGGGCCGGATCCGCCCCGACACGGAGCTGAAGGCCTCGCTGGAGTTCCGGGCCCGCCGGCAGATCGGCGTCCGCTCCTTCAGCTTCCCGGTGGCAACCGTGCGCCACGCCGGTGACACGATCGAGTGGAAGGCCACGGCCGACGTCGCCGGCACCGTCCGCCCGCTCGGCATCATCGACGCCGTCTGGGACGTCCGGCTGAAGTTGACCGCCGGCAAGGACCGGCTCACCACCCGCGTCTCCATCGGCGGCGTCGACCTGGAAAAGGCTGCCCGGCTGCGCGTGCGCCCGAGGCTGACCCGGCTGGTCTCCGACCGCTTCGAGCCGGAGATGACCAAGAAGGGCAACCTCTCCTACGTCCTGACCGCCGAGGGCGCCGCCGCCGTGCGCACCCAGACGCTGATCAACAGCGCGATGCACGGCAAGGCCGCGGGCGTGGTCAAGCGGGGCCTGCGCAGGGCCCTGCGGGCCCGCCGCAACATCGGCTCGGGCGAGCAGAAGGTGAAGGTCTACCACGAGGTCTTCTCGAAGCTGCCGGTCAAGAAGGGCACGGTCGTCTTCGAGAGCCACATGGGCAAGCAGTACAGCGACAGCCCGAAGGCGATCTACGAGGAACTGGTGCGCTCCGGCGTGCAGTTCGAGGCGATCTGGTCCTACGCGGGCGGCAGGCCCACCGGCTTCCCCAAGGAGGCCACCCTGGTGCGGCGCTGGAGCTGGCCCTACCTGCGGGCGTTGGCCCAGGCCGAGTTCTGGATCGACAACCAGGGCTTCCCGCTGGCGCTGGCCAAGCGCCCGGGGACCACGTACATCCAGACCTGGCACGGCTCGGCCCTGAAGCGGATGGGCTTCCACGAGCCGCGCACCAAGGCGCAGGACCGTACGGGCCAGGCCCGCTTCCAGGCGGCCGTCGACCGCTTCGACCACTTCCTGATCCGTTCCGAGCACGACGCCCGCACCCTCGCCAAGGGCTTCCGGCTGCGTGACGAGGTGCTGCTGCGCACCGGCTACCCGCGCAACGACGCCCTGGTCGCGGCCCACCGCTCCGAGGCGAACAGCGGCGAGCGGGTCCGCGGCCCGCTGGCCGGGGAGTTCGGGATCGACCCGGAGAAGAAGGTGCTGCTGTACGCGCCGACCTTCCGGGCGAACGCGGACGGCGCGGTGGAGGGCTTCGAGTTCCCCTTCGACGTGGAGGAGTTCGCCGACCGGCTCGGCGACCGCTTCACGCTGCTGGTGCGCACCCACTACCTCAACAGCGTCACGCTGCCGCCGTCGGTGGCGGGCCGGGTCATCGACGTGTCCCGGCACCACGACATCACTCCGCTGCTGGCGCTGGCCGACGGGCTGATCACCGACTACTCGTCCGTGATGTTCGACTACGCGGTCATGGACCGGCCGATGCTGTTCTTCGCGTACGACTACGAGAAGTACGCGACCGACATCCGCGGCACGTACTTCGACCTCAAGGAGAAGGCCCCGGGCCCGGTGGTCTCCACCGCGGACGAACTGCTCCAGGCCCTCGGCGCCTTCGACGAGGCGGATGCCAAGTACGCCGAGGCGCGCCAGCGTTTCCTCGCCGAGTTCGGCGAGTACGACCGCGGCGACGCGGCCCGCCGGATCGTCGAGAAGTTCTTCACCAGGAGCGGCAAGTGAGCCAGCAGACTTCCACCGCCCCGCACACCCCCGAAGTCCCGGAGGGGACCTCCGGCGGCCGTGACGTCTTCCTCGTCTCCAACAGCGTGGACGAGCTCGGCGGCGTGACCACCTGGTCGCACCAGATGGCCCGGCTGTTCACCGAGCGCGGGCACCGGGTGCACGTCGTCGGCATCGCCCCCGTCGCCGAGGAGATCCGCCAGCAGCTCCCGGCGAACCTGCCCTACGCGGTCACCACGCTGTACGAGTCCCACCCGCCGGCGGCCCGCCGGCTGCACGGCATCAAGGGCCGGCTCAACGCGCCCGAACGGCGCCGCCAGGCGGCCCGCCGGGCCAAGATGCGGGCCAAGGCTGACCAGTTGGGCGAGCTGCTGCGCGCGGCCCGCCCCGGCGCCGTGGTGATCGTCACCCAGGTCTGGGCGATGGAGTGGGTGGCCCTCGCCGACACCAAGGGCTGCACGGTCATCGGCATGAGCCACGAGTCCTTCGAGGCCAGCAACAAGTCCACCCGGGGCCAGCGGGTCCGCCGGTTCTACCGGGACGTCGACCGCATGCTCGTGCTGACCCCCGAGGACGCCGACCTCTGGATCCGCTCGGGCATGGAGAACGTCTCCAGCATGCCGAACCCGCTGCCGTTCATGCCCGCCTCCCCCGCCCCGCGCACCGGGAAGGTCGTGGCGAGCGTCGGCCGCCTCGCCTTCGAGAAGGGCGTGGACCTGCTGCTCGACGCGTGGGCCGACGCTTCCCCGCACCACCCCGACTGGGTCCTGCGGATCTACGGGGCGGGCATGGAGGAGCCGACCCTGCGCGCACACGCCGCCGGGCTCGGCCTGGCGGGCTCGGTGGAGTGGATGGGCAGCACCGGCGACGTGCTGGGCGCCCTGAACGGTGCCTCCGTCTTCGCCCAGGCCTCGCGGGCCGAGGGGTTCCCCATCACCCTGCTGGAGGCGATGGCCGCGGGCGTGCCGGTGGCCGCCTTCGACTGCGCGCCGGGTGTGCGGGAGATCGTGACGCACGGCGAGGACGGGCTGCTGGCCCGGCTCGGCAACACGATGGAACTGGCCGGACACCTCGACCGGCTGATGGCCGACCGCGAACTGCGCGACCGGCTCGGCGACACCGCCTTCCGCAAGGTGAAGCGGTACTCCAGCGCCGAGATCACCGACCGGTGGGAGGCCCTGTTCTCCTTCCTGGAGCGCTGAGGCCCACGCTCTGACCTGGGGCCCCGCGCTCCACGCACGTACGAAGAAGCCGCCCGCCCCGGAATCGACCGGGGCGGGCGGCTTCTTCGTACGCTCTGCGGGCCTCAGGCCTTGCGGTGGGCCTCCCAGCCCTCCCAGGCCGAGGTGATCATCTCGCGGACGTCGTGGCGGGCCTTCCAGCCCAGCTCCGCGCCGATCCGGTCGGCGGAGGCGACGACCTTCGCCGGGTCGCCGGCGCGGCGCGGGGAGACCGCGGGCGCGTAGGCGGGATCGGTGTGCCCGGTGACCTCGTTGACCAGCTCGACCATCTCGCGGACGGAAACGCCTTCGCCGCGGCCGATGTTGACGGTGAGGTCCTTGTAGTCGCCCTGCGCGCCCCATTCGACGAGCTTGCGGGCGGCCACCACGTGGGCCTCCGCGAGGTCGGCGACGTGGATGTAGTCACGGATGCAGGTGCCGTCCGCGGTCGCGTAGTCGTCGCCGAAGATCCGGGCGCCCTCGCCCTTGTCGAACCGCTCGAAGATCATCGGGACCAGGTTGAAGACCCCGGTGTCGGCGAGCTCGGGGGTCGCGGCGCCCGCCACGTTGAAGTAGCGCAGGCACGCGGTGGAGATCCCGTGCGCCTTGCCCGCGGCCCGGACGATCCACTCGCCCGCCAGCTTCGTCTCGCCGTACGGGCTGAGCGGCAGGCACGGGGTGCTCTCGGTGACGAGGTCCACGTCCGGCATCCCGTACACGGAGGCGGAGGAGGAGAAGAGGAAGTTGCGCACGCCCGCGGCGGCCACGGCCTGGAGCAGGACGGTGAGACCGCCCACGTTCTCCTCGTAGTAGTGCAGCGGCTTATCGACGGACTCGCCGACCTGCTTCTTGCCCGCGAGGTGGACCACACCGGTGATCCGGTGCTCGGCGAAGGTCTTGTCGAGGAACGCACGGTCCAGCACCGAACCGATCACCAGCGGAACGCCCTCCGGGACACGGGCGGCGTTACCGGTCGAGAGGTCGTCCAGCACCACCACCTCCTCACCCGCAAGCAGCATCGCGCGGACGACGTGCGCCCCGATGTAACCGGCACCACCAGTGATCAGAAACGTCATGCGTGTCTCCCCAAATATCTTTCGTACGTCCGGTCCGGCGCCGGACCGTCAGCCGGGTTCCGCCCTAGCCGCGCACTATGCGCGCCCGGTGGAACCGGTGACGGGCCAGGCTCATGACACCCGCGGCACCGGGCGCGAGCCGCAGCGCCAGGGATCCCCCGGTCGTGCGGTACGGCTGCGCCAAGAGCACACCGTACCGGCTGCTGGGCAGCACCCGTCGGTGCAGCAGGCGGCGCAAGGGGCGGGGGGAGGTCAGTACGGCGCTCCCGTCGGCGCACTCCACGTTCAGCTTCACGTCCCACGCCTGCAGACCGCGCCGGCCCTCGCCCCGCCCGAGGCGCGCCAGCGTGGTGAGCTGGAACGGCAGCTCCGCGGTCCACCCCTGGCCGTCCCCGGCGGGGATGAGCGCCACCGGTTCGGCGACCAGCAGCTCCCCCAGGTCGCCCCGGGGCTGGAAGCGCAGCTGGACGGTGCGCGGGCCGGCCGCGGCGAGCCGCCCGTACAGGTCGTGCACCTTGATCCGCAGTCCCGCGCAGCCGTTCGGTTCGGCGTCGATGGTGACGGGCAGCTCCGACGTCTCCAGCTCGTCCATCCGGTCCAGCTCCACCGGCAGCGTGTCGCTCCAGACCGGCGCCCCCGAGGCGCCGGTCGCGTACGGGGGCGTCAGGCGGGGCGGGTCGGCGGCGAAGCGGGTCAGCCGCAGCAGGTCGGCGGGGGCGGGCGGCACCGCGGTGGCGCGCAGCACCCGTACGATCCAGCGGGCGTGCGCCCCGGCGGCCTCGATGTCGTCCTCGGCGAAGCCGGCGACGTAGTCGCGGGTCAGCGTCCACCAGGCGGCCTGGTACTCGGGGTCCTCGCCGAGCTCGCGCAGGTACATGCGCAGGTCGTACTCCAGGAACTTGACCTGGCAGGCCCGGCCCAGCTCGGCGGAGGACGCCTTCATCAGCCGGGAGGCCACGCGGTGGGCCTCCACGCGCGCGCTCCAGTTGCCGACGTCCTTGCGGTCCAGGGAGATGGAGACCCGGGCGGCGTTGCGGCGCACGTGCCACACGTAGACGAGGTCGCCGATCACCGCGATGCGGGGGCGGGCGGCCAGTACGCGGGCGGTGAAGACGAAGTCCTCGTAGATGAACCGGCCGTCGGGGAAGCGGATGCCGTACATGTCCAGGAAGGCCCGCTCGTACAGCTTGTTGACGCAGAGCGTGTCGCGGACCAGCTCCGGCCGGTCCGCCGGGACCTCGATGACCTCGCCCGGCGTGTACAGGCCGGGTACCCAGGGCACGTCGCGGCTCTCGGGCATCTCTCGGCGGACGCACGAGCCGACGGTGACCGGGGCCCGGTGCTCCCCGGCCGCGCGCACCAGGGCGTCGACGGCCCCGCGGGGCAGGACGTCGTCGCTGTCCAGGAACATCAGGTAGGGGGCGGTCGCGGCCGCGATCCCGTCGTTGCGGGGGGTGCCGCAGCCCCCGCTGTTCTCCGTGCGGTGCACGACCTTCACGCGGGGGTGGCGGGCCGCCAGCTCGTCCAGCACCTCGGCGGTGCCGTCGCTGGACGCGTCGTTGACCGCGATGACCTCGGCGACGACCGAGCCCTGGGCGAGGGCCGAGGAAACGGCCTGACCGACGAGCTCTGCATCGTTGTACGCGATCACGACGACGGCAACTGTGGGGGTATGGGTGCTCGTCACCCGTGGATCCTAGGCCACCCGAGTAAACGTGACCTTAAGACGGGTCACCCGAACGGGGGATAAACGGAATCCTGTGACGAGCCTGTGACGACGGCCGGGGACCCGGCCGTCGCCTTCAGTGACCGGCCGATCAGAAGGGACGGAACTCGTCGTACTCCTTCTGCGCGGAATCCCGCTCGGCTTCCTTCTCCTTGCGGCGCGTGGTGGCCGGACGCGGCGCCTCCAGACGGTGGTCCTCACCGCGGCGGCCCAGCATCTCGGCGCCGGCCATCATGGTCGGCTCCCAGTCGAAGACGACCGCGTTGTCGTCGGAACCGATGGCGACGCCGTCACCCGCGCGGGCACCGGCCTTCTTGAGCGCCGCCTCGACGCCGAGGCGGTTGAGGCGGTCGGCGAGGTAGCCGACGGCCTCGTCGATGTTGAAGTCGGTCTGGCGGACCCAGCGCTCCGGCTTCTCGCCGCGCACGCGGTACACGTCCTCGGCCTCGTCGTAGGTGATGGTGAAGCCCGAGTCGTCCACGGCCTTGGGCCGGATGACGATGCGGGTCGCCTCCTGCTTGGGCGCACGGGCGCGGAACTTCGCGATGACCTCGGCGAGGAAGTAGGACAGCTCCTTCAGGCCCGTACGGTCGACCGCGGAGACCTCGAAGACCTTGTAGCCGCGGGCCTCCAGGTCCGGGCGGACGATGTCCGCGAGGTCCTTGCCGTCGGGGATGTCGACCTTGTTGAGGACGACGAGGCGCGGACGCTTCTCCAGGCCGCCGCCGTAGAGCTTCAGCTCCTCCTCGATGGCGTCGAGGTCGGCGAGCGGGTCGCGGTCGGACTCCAGGGTGGCGGTGTCCAGCACGTGCACGAGGATCGAGCAGCGCTCGACGTGGCGCAGGAACTCCAGGCCGAGGCCCTTGCCCTGGCTGGCGCCGGGGATGAGGCCCGGGACGTCGGCGATCGTGTAGACCGTCGAGCCCGCGGTGACGACGCCCAGGTTCGGGACGAGGGTGGTGAAGGGGTAGTCGGCGATCTTCGGCTTGGCAGCGGAGAGCACCGAGATCAGCGAGGACTTGCCGGCGCTCGGGAAGCCGACCAGCGCCACGTCGGCGACGGTCTTGAGCTCCAGGATGACGTCGCCGCCGGTACCGGGTACGCCGAGGAGCGCGAAGCCGGGCGCCTTGCGGCGGGCGGAGGAGAGCGCGGCGTTGCCGAGACCGCCGCGGCCGCCCTCGGCGGCCACGTAGGTGGTGCCCTGGCCGACGAGGTCGGCGAGGACGTTGCCCTCCTTGTCGAGGACGACGGTGCCGTCCGGCACGGGCAGGATGATGTCCTGGCCGTCCTTGCCGGAACGGTTGTCGCCCGCGCCGGGCTGGCCGTTGGTGGCCTTGCGGTGGGGGCTGTGGTGGTACTCCAGCAGGGTGGTGATCGACTGCTCCACCACCAGGATGACGTCGCCGCCACGGCCGCCGTTGCCGCCGTCGGGGCCGCCGAGCGGCTTGAACTTCTCCCGGTGAACGGAGGCGCAGCCGTGGCCCCCGTTACCCGCGGCGACGTGCAGCTCGACGCGGTCCACGAAGGTGGTCATGGTTGTTCCTCCAGATACAGCGGGAATATCCCGGAAAGTCCCGGGGGGTAGGCCTTGCTACCCATTAAACGTGTCTGTGTGACAACGCGCCGAGGGCGGACCTCTCTTCCCGGCTCGCGCCGGGAAGAGCTGAGATCCGCCCTCGGGGTGTTACGAACGCTTCAGATCAGCAGAGCTGAATCAGGCGGCCGGAACGATGTTGACGACCTTGCGGCCACGGTGCGTGCCGAACTCGACCGAACCGGCCTGCAGCGCGAACAGCGTGTCGTCGCCACCACGACCGACACCCGAACCCGGGTGGAAGTGGGTGCCGCGCTGGCGGACGAGGATCTCACCAGCGGAAACGACCTGACCGCCGAAGCGCTTCACGCCGAGCCGCTGAGCATTGGAATCGCGCCCGTTCCGGGTGGACGATGCGCCCTTCTTGTGTGCCATGTCTCAGTCCCTCTTACTTCGCAGCCGCGGGGATACCGGTGACCTTGATCGCCGTGTACTGCTGGCGGTGACCCTGGCGACGGCGGTAGCCGGTCTTGTTCTTGTACCGAAGGATGTCGATCTTGGCACCCTTGTGGTGGTCCACGATCTCGGCCTGGACCTTGATGCCGGCCAGGACCCACGGGTCGCTGGTCACGGCTTCGCCGTCGACAACGAGCAGGGTCGAGAGCTCGACCGTGTCGCCAACCTTGGCAGTGGGAATCTTGTCAACTTCAACGATGTCGCCGACAGCAACCTTGTGCTGGCGACCACCGCTGCGCACGATGGCGTACACGCGGATCTCTCTCTCACTCGAAATCGGGAACCCCTGAAGCCAGCCGGCCCCGCGTCGAACCGCAGGCCGGCCTCCCCCGCCCCAGCCGCGAGGCAGCGGTACGGGAGGTGAGGTGCTCAGTGGATTGGCGTGTGCATAGACACGCCAGCGCCCTAGGTTACGGGGCCCGGTCGGGAGGGTCAAACCGGGGTCACGAAGGGGTCTCGGAGGGGTCGCGCAGGCGGCCAGGCCGGGGCCGGAGGGCGCATGCGGCCGACCGGCGGGGCCGCCCACAAGGGCTCGTACGGCCCCACCGACAGCCCGCACGCGCCCTCCGGGCCCACCCGGACGCCAGGGGCTCCGGCCTCCGGCCTTCGGCCCGCAGGGCCGGGGACACCGCTGCGGGCGGTGCCGGAGACCGAAAGCCCCCGCCCGGCACCAGGGGTGCCGGGCGGGGGCCGGTGGAACGCGATCCGCGGATCAGGCCTCGGTCGGAGCCGAGACGGAGGGCAGCGTCTACTGCTCGGCCGCCGCGGTCTTCTTCGTGGCCCGCTTCGCGACCGTCTTCTTCGCCGCCGTCTTGGCCGTGGTCGTCTTCTTGGCCGCGGTCTTCTTCACGGCCGCCGCCTTCTTGGCCGGGGCCTTCTTCGCCGCGGTCGTGGTCGCCTTCTTGGCGGCCGTCTTGCGGACCGCCTTCTTGGCGGGAGCCGCCGGGGCGGCCTCCTCGGCGACGGCCTCGGCCGCCTCGTCAGCGGGCTGCGCCGGCGTCTCGACCGGAGCGTCGACGACCAGGACGGCCGCCTCCGCTCCCGCCGGGGAACCGGCCGGAGCCGTGGCCTTACGGGTGGCACGGCGACGCGGACGGGCCGGCGCGGCCTCGACGGGGACCTCGGCCTCGGCCGGGGTCTCGACGACGGCCGGCGCGGCCTCGACGACGGCCTCGGGCTCCGGCTCGGCCACGGGGGCCTCGGCCACCGGCTCCGGGGCCTGGACCGCCTCGGCCGGGGCGCCCGCCGGAGCGGTCGCCTTACGGGTGGCACGGCGCCGGGTGCGGCCCTTGGGGGCCTCCTCCACGACCGGTTCCGCGACGACCGTCTCGGCGATCTCGACGACGGCCTCGGGCTCCGGCGTCTCGATGACCTCGGCGACCTCGGTGGCCTTGACGATCTCTGCCTCGACCACCGGCTCGGGCTCGGCCACGGGGGCCGCGGCCGCCGGGGCGCGGTCCGTCGCCGCACCGCGCGGGGCGCCCGCCGGAGCGGTCGCCTTGCGGGTGGCGCGGCGGCGGTTGCGGCGCCCGCTCACTCCGGCAGCGGCCTCGGCCTCGGCCGGGCTGCCGTAGAGCTCCTCGTCGGCGACGAAGGCCGGCTCGGGCAGCGCGACGGGAGCGGCGACCTCGGCGGCCAGTTCCGCCTCGGTCTCGGTCTCGATCTCGTAGTCGTCGCCCTCGCCCGTTTCCACGGCCTCGGTCTCGTGGTCGTGCTCGTGGTCCTGACCTGCGCCCTGGCCACCGCGGCGCTTGGAGCGCTTGCCGTTGCCACCGCCGCCGACCACGGTCGGGGTCTCCATGTGCACGATGACGCCGCGGCCGTTGCAGTGGACGCAGGTCTCGGAGAAGGACTCCAGCAGACCCTGGCCCACCCGCTTGCGGGTCATCTGGACCAGACCCAGCGAGGTCACCTCGGCGACCTGGTGCTTGGTGCGGTCGCGGCCCAGGCATTCGAGCATGCGGCGCAGGACGAGGTCGCGGTTGGACTCCAGGACCATGTCGATGAAGTCGATGACCACGATGCCGCCGAGGTCGCGCAGCCGCAGCTGGCGCACGATCTCCTCGGCCGCCTCCAGATTGTTCCTGGTGACGGTCTCCTCGAGGTTGCCGCCCTGACCGGTGAACTTGCCGGTGTTGACGTCGATGACGATCATCGCTTCGGTCTTGTCAATCACGAGGGAACCGCCCGAGGGCAGCCACACCTTGCGGTCGAGCGCCTTGGCGAGCTGCTCGTCGATCCGGTACGTCGCGAAGACGTCGACCTCGGAGGTCCAGCGCTTCAGCCGGTCGGCCAGGTCCGGGGCCACGTGGTTCACGTAGCCGTGGATGGTCTCCCAGGCGCTGTCACCGCTGACGATGACCTTCGAGAAGTCCTCGTTGAAGATGTCGCGCACGACGCGGACGGTCATGTCCGGCTCGCCGTACAGGAGGCTCGGCGAAGAGGTCGAGATCTGCTTCGACTTCTTCTGGATGTCCTCCCACTGGGCCTGCAGTCGCTCGACGTCGCGGCGCAGCTCGTCCTCGCTCGCACCCTCGGCGGCGGTGCGCACGATGACGCCCGCGTCCTCGGGGACGATCTTCTTGAGGATGGTCTTCAGGCGCGCGCGCTCGGTGTCGGGCAGCTTGCGGCTGATGCCGGTCATCGAGCCCTCGGGCACGTAGACCAGGTAGCGGCCGGGCAGCGAGACCTGGCTGGTCAGGCGGGCGCCCTTGTGGCCGATCGGGTCCTTGGTGACCTGCACCAGGACCGACTGGCCGGACTTGAGGGCGGACTCGATGCGGCGCGGCCCGTTGGCCATGCCGAGCGCCTCGAAGTTGACCTCGCCGGCGTACAGGACCGCGTTGCGGCCCTTGCCGATGTCGATGAAGGCGGCCTCCATGGACGGCAGCACGTTCTGGACCTTGCCCAGGTAGACGTTGCCGACGTACGAGGTGGCTTCTTCCTTGTTGACGTAGTGCTCGACGAGCACGTTGTCCTCGAGGACGCCGATCTGGGTGCGCTCGCCGGACTGGCGGACGACCATGACGCGCTCGACGGCCTCGCGGCGGGCCAGGAACTCGGCTTCGGTGATGATCGGGACGCGGCGGCGGCCCTGCTCGCGGCCCTCGCGGCGGCGCTGCTTCTTGGCCTCCAGGCGGGTCGAGCCCTTGATGGACTGGACCTCGTCGGAGGAGGTGGAGCCGGAGGCGACGAACTCGCCACGCTCGCGCGCCGGGCGCGGCTCGCGGACCTTGACGACCGTGCGGACACCGTCGTCCTCGGCCGCGTCGGCGTCCGTGCCACCGTCACCGCTGCGACGGCGGCGACGCCGGCGACGACGGCTGGAGCTGGAGCCGAGGGCCCCGTTCTCCTCGTCGTCCTCGGCCTCTTCGGTGTCCGCGTCCTCGGCGGACTCCGTCTCCTCGGCGGACTCGGCCTCTTCCTCGGCGGACTCGTCGAGGTCGGCGGCCTCACCGCGACGGCGGCGGCGGCCACCGCGACGGCGACGGCGCGACGGGCGGTCGCCCGACTCGTCGTAGTCCTCGTCGGCGGAGCCTTCGAGTTCGGTCTCGGTCTCGTCCTCGACCAGCTCTACGTCGGCCAGCGTGACCGGGCCGGACGGCGCGGCGGCGGCGGCCGGAGCCTGGGCCACGGGCGCGGCGGTCTCGGCGGCGGCGCCGCGGCCACGGCGGCGGCGACGGCCGGCCGGCTGCGGCGCGGGGGCCGCGACGGGTTCGGCTTCGGCCTCGACGAGGTCGAGCTCCTCCTCCTCGGCCTCCTCGGCCGGGGCGGCGGCAGCAGCGGCTGCGGCCATCATGGCCGCGGTCTCCGGGGTCTGGAACATCGGCTCGGCGAACACCGGGGCCTGGAACACGGCGACGGCGGGACGCCCGGCACGGCGGCCGCGGGCCGGGGCCTCGGCGGCGGGCGCCACCGGCTGCGCTGCTGCGGGAGCCGCCGGCTGCGCGGCGGCGGCCGGGGCGGTGGTGGAACGGGTGGCGCGGCGGCGGCCGCCGCGCTTCGGGGAGTCCACGGCGTCGGCCACGGTGACGGTGGCCTTGGCCGCGGCGACCGGTGCCTCGACGACCGCGGCCTCGGCCACGGCTTCGGCGGCGGGCGCCTCGGGGGCGGTGACGGCGCGGGTGGCACGGCGACGAGCACGCGGAGCCGGAGCAGCGGCCTCCTCGGCGACCGGAGCGGCAACCGGGGCCTCGACGACCGGAGCCTCAGCGGCGGGCGCCTCGGGAGCAGTCACGGCGCGAGTCGCACGGCGACGGGCACGCGGAGCCGGAGCAGCGGCCTCCTCGACGGCCTCGGCGGCCGGAGCGGCGACCGGGGTCTCGACGACCGGAGCCTCGGCGGCGGGCGCCTCGGGAGCAGTCACGGCGCGGGTAGCACGGCGACGGGCACGCGGAGCCGGAGCAGCGGGCTCCTCGACGGCCGGAGCAGCCGGAGCGGCGGGGGCGGCCACGGGAGCCTCGGCCACGACCTCGGCGGCGGACGCCTCGGGGGCGGCCACGGCGCGGGTCGCACGGCGTCGGGTACGGGCCGGGGCGGCGGCCGGAGCGGCCTCCTCGGCGGGAGCTTCGGCCACTACGGGCGCGGGAGCGGCTTCGGCGGCGGCTACGGCGCCACCGGGCGGGCCGGCCGGGCGGGACGCGGCACGGCGGCGCCGGCGCGGCGGCAGGTTGTCGCTCGGGCTGCCACTGTCGGCGGCGTTCTTGTTGTCGTTTTCGTTGTCGAGCATGCGGGGTTTCTCCCGTCACGCTCCCGGGCGCCGCGGCTGACGTCCGGTCCGGCACGGTTCCGCGTAATGAGCGCGGAACCGGCCTCCGGGGCGCGTTCGCCACACGGGAGCTCAGTTCAATGGCCGCCGGTTCCGTACGGTTGGTCGTACGGCCTGGCGGAAGTCTTCAAGTCTTCAGGTCTGTCCGTGCGCGGCCCGACCCAGGTGGCTCCCGAGTCCCAGGGCTGCGCTACGACGACGATCCCTACGCGGCGGGACCTTCCGGCGCCTTCGCGTCGGCGGTTGCGACCGCCGTGGGTGGGGCGGTCGTGACAGCCTCGCGGTCGGGCGCGAGCGGGTCGGTCACCGTGCCGGACTCCTCGTCGAAGAGCCCCTGCGCCAGCCTGGTCACCGCAGCGGGGACCGGCGGCGTTAGGTCGGCCACAGCTCGGAGACCGGACAGGACGTCGTCGGGTCGAACGGCAGGTGTCAGATGCCGAACAACCAGCCGCAGTATCGCACAAGCATTGTCCAGGGGCCTATCAGCCTCTGCGGTCGCCGTCACCGGAACCACGTCCAGGCTGACCACGGCCCCGCGCGTGTCGAAGGTCCGCATGCCGTTCTTGGTGCGGCGCTGGACCTCCACGGTCTCGGCCGCGAGGAAGGCCTCGACGGCCTTCTCCAGGTCTCCGGGCTCCACGCCGTCCAGGCGCAGCTCCCACACGGAGGCCGTCAGGCGGTCGGCGAGACCCGAGGTGTGCGCCTCGACGGCGTCGATGATGTCGAGGCCCACGGGCATCGACTCGTCGAGCAGCTCGCGCAGGACCGCGGGGTCGCGGGGCTCGGCGAGGGCGATCTCCAGGTATTCGGCCTCGCTGCCGGTCCCGGTCGGGGCGGCGTTCGCGTACGAGACGCGGGGGTGCGGGGTGAAGCCCGCCGAGTACGCCATGGGCACCTCGGAGCGGCGCAGGGCCCGCTCGAAGGCGCGCTGGAAGTCACGGTGGCTGGTGAACCGGAGGCGGCCGCGCTTGGTGTAGCGCAGGCGGATGCGCTGCACTACCGGTGCGGGAGGCGGGCCTTCGGGCTGTCGCTTGCCCAGTGGTTCATCTCCTTGTGCGGGGCTCCGCGGCTCGCGCGTCGCCCTGAGGTCTGTGGGGCCTGCAGTTCGCGCCTGCCCTCCGGCTCACCCCTGCTCAGGTCTTGTGCAGGGAGATCTCGGGGGCGGGCGTGTCGCCTGCGGCTCTGTTACTACCCAGAGTACGCGCCCGTGACCTCGCCGGTTCCCGGACCGGCCCCCCGAACAGCGCCCGCCGTACGTCGGCCCGCGCCTCGCGCACCGCGAGGCGGGTGGTCCGCCACACCTCGCCGACGGCGCGGCCGACCGGAGCGATCGCCTGCCGGTGCACCGCGCGGGCGGCCCGGCGGCCGGCGTCCCACCCGGCGCGCAGCACGTTCCCGACGGGGGTGACCACGTGCCGGCGCAGCCACCCGGCGGGCCGCACGACGGCCCACCGCCACAGCCGCACGAGCCCGCGTCCCAGCGCCCGGCTGACCCGCCCCGCGAGGTGCCAGGCCGCGACGAGCAGCTGCCCGAGCGGCACGAGCAGGTACGCCCACAGCCCCCGCCCGAGCGGCGCGAGCAGGTACCGCCACAGCCCGACGGCCCCGGGCCGTACGGCATACCGCCACAGCCCGGCCCACGGCCAGAGGAACAGGGCCTTGGCCACCCAGGCCGCACCGGCCGCGGCCCCCCGGCCCAGCCGGCGCAGGGCGTGCCCGACGGGGGTGAGGACGTACCGGTACAGCGCGCCGCCCGGCAGCACGAGCAGGTACCGGAGCGCGCCCGCGAGCAGCCGGGCGATGCCCCGCCCGGCGGGCAGCAGCCCGTACTCCCAGACCGGGACGAGCAGGTAACGCCAGAGCCCCGTGCCCGCGGGCTTCAGCAGGTACCCGTACAGGGCCTGCCCCACCGGGAGTGCGACGTAGCGCCAGAGACCGGCCCAGGGCCAGTAGAAGACCAGCTTGAACAGGACCCCGAGCAGCCACCCGGTCCCCCGCAGCACCGGCAGCAGGACCAGCTCGTACAGCCGGCGCAGCCCCTGCCCCAGCGGCCCGAGGACGGTCCGGTTCAGCATCCGCGCACCGGCGACGAGCAGGTCCCACACCACCCGCACGGGCAGCACGACCAGCACCGCCACGATCTTCACGGGGATGCGTACGGCTCCGACGAGGCAGCCTTCTCCCCCGGGTGCGCGCGCCTCTTCCAGTTCCATACGGATAAGGACTCCGCAGGGGCCCCTGCCGTTGCGGGGAACACCCCATCGGTCCGGACACGCGGAAGGCCCGCCCCGTGATCGGGGCGGGCCTTCGGCGTACGGACGGGGTGCGGAGGGGCTACTTCACGACCGACAGCGGCAGCAGCTTCTTGCCCGTCGGGCCGATCTGGATGCTGGTGTCGAGCTGCGGGCAGACGCCGCAGTCGAAGCACGGGGTCCAGCGGCAGTCCTCGACCTCGGTCTCGTCGAGGGCGTCCTGCCAGTCCTCCCAGAGCCAGTCCTTGTCGAGGCCGGAGTCGAGGTGGTCCCAGGGGAGCACCTCTTCGTAGGTGCGCTCGCGGGTGGTGTACCAGGCCACGTCGACGCCGTACGCGGGCAGGGTCTTCTCCGCGGCCTGCATCCAGCGGTCGTAACTGAAGTGCTCGCGCCAGCCGTCGAAGCGGCCGCCCGACTCGTACACGGCGCGGATGACGTCGCCGATGCGGCGGTCGCCGCGGGAGAGGAGGCCTTCGACGATGCCGGGCTTGCCGTCGTGGTAGCGGAAGCCGATGGAGCGGCCGTACTTCTTGTCGCCGCGGAGCTTGTCGCGGAGCTTGCCGAGGCGGGCGTCCGTCTCCTCAGCCGACAGCTGCGGGGCCCACTGGAAGGGGGTGTGGGGCTTGGGGACGAAGCCGCCGATCGACACCGTGCAGCGGATGTCGTTCTGGCCGGAGACCTCGCGGCCCTTGGCGATGACGTTGACCGCCATGTCGCCGATCTGGAGCACGTCCTCGTCGGTCTCGGTGGGCAGGCCGACCATGAAGTACAGCTTCACCTGGCGCCAGCCGTTGCCGTAGGCGGTGGCGACCGTACGGATCAGGTCCTCTTCCGAGACCATCTTGTTGATGACCTTGCGCATGCGCTCGGAGCCGCCCTCGGGGGCGAAGGTCAGACCGGAGCGGCGGCCGTTGCGGGTCAGTTCGTTGGCCAGGTCCACGTTGAAGGCGTCCACGCGGGTCGACGGCAGGGACAGGCCCACCTTGTCGTCCGTGTAGCGGTCGGCCAGGCCCTTGGCGATGTCCGCGATCTCGGTGTGGTCCGCCGAGGAGAGGGAGAGGAGACCCACCTCTTCGAAGCCGGTCGCCTTGAGGCCGCGTTCCACCATCTCGCCGATGCCGGTGATGCTTCGCTCCCGCACGGGGCGCGTGATCATGCCGGCCTGGCAGAAACGGCAGCCGCGGGTGCAGCCGCGGAAGATCTCCACGGACATGCGCTCGTGGACGGTCTCGGCGAGCGGGACCAGGGGCTGCTTGGGGTAGGGCCATTCGTCGAGGTCCATGACGGTGTGCTTGGACACGCGCCACGGCACGCCGGAGCGGTTCGGGACGACGCGGCCGATGCGGCCGTCCGGCAGGTACTCCACGTCGTAGAAGCCCGGCACGTAGACGCCGCCGGTCTTCGCGAGGCGCAGGAGCACCTCTTCGCGGCCGCCCGGGCGGCCCTCGGCCTTCCACGCGCGGATGATCTCGGTCATGTCGAGGACGGCCTGCTCGCCGTCGCCGATGACCGCGCAGTCGATGAACTCCGCGATCGGCTCGGGGTTGAAGGCCGCGTGGCCGCCCGCGAGCACGATGGGGTGGTCGACCGTACGGTTCTTCGCCTCCAGCGGGATGCCCGCGAGGTCCAGCGCCGTCAGCATGTTGGTGTAGCCGAGCTCGGTGGAGAACGAGAGCCCGAAGACGTCGAAGGCCCCGACCGGACGGTGGGAATCGACGGTGAACTGCGGCACCTTGTGCTCGCGCATCAGCTCTTCGAGGTCCGGCCACACGCTGTACGTGCGCTCCGCGAGCACGCCCTCGCGCTCGTTCAGCACTTCGTACAGGATCATGACGCCCTGGTTGGGGAGCCCGACCTCGTACGCGTCCGGGTACATCAGCGCCCAGCGGACATCGGCGCTCTCCCACGGCTTGACCGTGGAGTTGAGCTCACCGCCGACGTACTGGATCGGCTTCTGGACGTGCGGAAGCAGGGCCTCAAGCTGAGGGAAGACCGATTCGGTCATCACGCGACTTTCGTGAAGCGGGCAGGGGGCGACTCTCAAGCGTACCCCGGGGCCCGGAGCGCCCCTGCCCGCACGCTCATCCGCGGACCGCCGCCGCGGGCCCCGCGGTCGCCGCCCACACCTCGGGCAGCTCGCGCTCGCGGCGCTCGGCCAGTGCCTCCTCGCGGGCGTAGAGGACGCCCCAGGTGAAGGCCGACTCCCCGGCGCCCGCCGCCTGGACGCCGAGTGCGCGCAGGGCTTCGCGGGCGACGACCCCGTCCTGGTGGTCGCCGAGCAGGGTCTGGACGGCCTTCACCGCCTTGGCCAGTTTGCGCGCGGGCTTGCCGAGGGCGGGCACCGCCGCCTCGGCCGCGTACCGGGCGCGCTTCGCCGCCTTGCGGGCCTCGTGCAGGGCCAGGTCGCGGCCCTGGCCGGGGTCCAGGGACAGGGCGGCCCCGATCCGGCCGGCGAGGCGTTCGTAGTCCCCGAGGACCGCGGCCGTCAGGGCCGCGGCGGCGGGCCGGGCGGCGGCCTTCAGCAGCGGCGGGTCGGCCAGCAGGGCGTCGAGGGCGTCGAGCAGGGCCACGTGGCGGGTGCTGTCGAGCGCGGCCAGCGCGGCGCGGCGCGAGCCGGTGCGGCGGGCCGCGTTCCAGATCTTGAGGCGGCCGCGGACCGGGCCGAGCACGAGGGTGCGCGGGAGTTCGTCGAGGTGGGTCTGGATCCGCTCCAGGAGCACTTCCTGGTCGCGGTCGACTCCGAGCTCGGCGGCGAGCCACCGCAGCTCCTCGCCGACCGGGCCGGTCTCGGCGGGGTCCAGGATCCGGCGGTGGGTCTTGAAGGCGCTGCGCAGGCGCCGGGTGGCGATCCGCATCTGGTGGACGGAGTCGGGCAGCCCGCGGCGTACGGCGGGGTCCTGGGCGACGAGGACGTCGCGCTGTTCGCGCAGGTACGCGAGCACGTGCGCGCCCGCCGTGTCCTCGGCGGGGCCGGGGCCGGCCGTACGGGCCGGGGGCTCCCCGCCGGTCTCGGTCAGCGCCCGGGCCAGCTTCGAGGGGGCGTCGCTGACCCGGAGTCCGGCCTTGCGGAAGGTCTTCTCGACGGCGTCGAGCAGCGCCGGGTCGGCCCCGTCGGCGAGCTCGACCTCCACCTCGGTCCAGGCGGCGGTGGCCTGCGCGCGCTCGGCCCGCACCGCGTCCGTGGAGAGCTCCGCGAGGACGGCGCCGTCGGCGTCGAGGAGGTGGCTGACCTTGCGCGAGGACAGGAGCCTGACCTGCGGTTCCAGCGGGGTGTCGCGGACGCGGGAGCGCAGCAGGGCGGTCAGCGCGTCGGGGACGGTGTCGCCGAGGGGGGCGGTGACCTCGTCGCGGACGCCGGGGGAGACGGGCAGTTTGAGGTGCCAGCCGGCGTCCTTGCCGCCGGTGCGGCGGCGCAGGGTGAGCCCGTCGGCGGCGAGCCGCTGGTCGGGGGTGTCGTAGTAGACGGCGTCGAGCTCGACCGTGCCCTGGTCGGCCACGGACGCGATGGCGTCCGTGCCCCTCAGGTCGGGTACTCCGCGCCGTCCGGCCTTGGTGGTCCTGAACTCGAATTTGCGCTCGATCTCGCGCTTCGTGTCCGCCATGCATCGAACGTAGTCCTGAACGGAACGCGGCGGCCAGGAAAACGGCGGGTGCGGCGGAAAACCTGCCCGGGAACCGATGGATCAGGCCTCACGCCGGCCGCCGTCGGCACGGCTCGGCCCGGCCCGGGGAACCCCCGGACCGGGCCGACGACGCGACGCCGCACGCGGGCTGCGCGGCCCGGCGTCCCCGTCTCACGCCGACAGCGGCCGCTGCACCCTGATCGACTGGAGCAGCCCGATCGCCACCCACACGGCGAACATCGAGGATCCTCCGTAGGACACGAAGGGCAGCGGGAGTCCGGCCACGGGCATGATCCCGAGGGTCATGCCGATGTTCTCGAAGGCCTGGAAGGCGAACCAGGCGATGATCCCGGCGCACACGATCGTGCCGTACAGCTCGGTCGTCTCGCGGGCGATCATGCAGGCGCGCCACAGGATGATCCCGAGCAGCACCAGGATGAGCCCGGCCCCGACGAAGCCCAGCTCCTCCCCCGCCACCGTGAAGACGAAGTCGGTCTGCTGCTCCGGCACGAACTGGCCGGTGGTCTGCGAGCCGTGGAAGAGCCCGGAGCCGGTCAGCCCGCCGGAGCCGATGGCGATGCGCGCCTGGTTGGTGTTGTAGCCGACGCCGGCCGGGTCGAGCTCGGGGTTGGCGAAGGCCGCGAAGCGGTTGATCTGGTACTCGTCGAGGACGCCGAGCTGCCAGATCAGGATGGCCCCGCCGGCGCCGGAGCCGAGCAGGCCGAGCACCCAGCGGTTGGAGGCGCCGGAGGCGAGCAGGACGCCGAGCACGATGACGACCATGACCATCACGGAGCCGAGGTCGGGCATCAGCATGATGATGCCCATGGGGAAGGCGGCCAGGCAGAGCGCCTTGACGACGGTGCGGTGGTCGGGGTGGGCGAGGTCTCCCGCGTCCACCCGGGTGGCGAGCAGCATCGCCATGACCAGGATGATCGTGATCTTGACGAACTCGGAGGGCTGGAGCGAGAAGCCGCCGCCGACCACGATCCAGGCGTGGGCGCCGTTGATGGTGGCGCCGAGCGGGGTGAGCACGGCCAGGATCAGCACCACGGAGAGCCCGTAGAGGATCGGTACGGCGCCGCGCAGGGTGCGGTGGCCGAGCCAGATGGTGCCGATCATCAGCACGAGGCCGATGCCGGTGTTCATGGCGTGCCGGAAGAGGAAGTAGTACGGGTCCCCGTTGTTCAGCGAGGTCCGGTTGCGGGTCGCCGACCACACCAGCAGGGCGCCGATCAGGGAGAGGGCGAGGGCCGAGAGGAGTATCGGCCAGTCGAGCCGGCGCACGACGGAGCCGCGGGCGGTGAGCTTGGCCATCGCTCCCCGCTGCTCCGGCGCGTACCGGGCCACGGAGAATTTGTTGGCGGTCTGCATGTCGGTCTCGGTCCTCAGTCCTGGCGCGCGGCGGGTGGGGCGGGGGGCCCGGCGAGCGCGGGCGGTGCGAGTTCCTCGGGGGACGGCGGTACGTACGGCGTGATCTCGGGGTTCTCGATGGAGCCGTCGGGCAGGATCTTGGGCAGTCTGGCCTCCGGCCTGGGCAGCAGGGCCTTCTTGGGGTCCTGTACTCCGGACATGGTGAGACCGTAGATGGCGTTGTAGACGTTGCGCACGGCGGGCCCGGAGGCACCGGAGCCGGTGCCGCCCTGGGAGATCGTCATGACGATCGTGTAGTCGTCGGTGTAGGTGGCGAACCAGGAGGTGGTCTGCTTGCCGTAGACCTCGGCGGTACCGGTCTTCGCGTGCATCGGGATCTGCTTCTGCGGCCAGCCGCCGAAGCGCCAGGCCGCGGTGCCGCGGGTGGCGACGCCTTCCAGTGCGGCGGCCATCTTGAGGCGGGTGGCCTCGGTCATCGGGAGCTTGCCGTGGGACTGGGGCTTGATCTCCTCGATGTGCTTGCCGTCGGCGCTGATGATGGCCTTGCCGATGGTCGGGTTCCACAGGGTGCCGCCGTTGGCGATGGCCGCGTAGATGGTGGCCATCTGGATGGGCGTCACGAGGGTGTCGCCCTGGCCGATGGAGTAGTTGACGGCGTCACCGGCGCGCATGAGGTTGCCCTCGAGGCAGTTCTCGTAGGACAGCAGTTCCACGTAGGTGCCGCCCTTCTTGCCGGTCTTGCACCAGCCGTCCTTGTTGGCCTCCCAGAACCGCTGCTTCCACTCGCGGTCGGGGACCCGGCCCTTCTCCTCGCCCGGCAGGTCGATGTGGGTCTCGGCGCCGAGGCCGAACTGGTGGGCGGTCTTGTAGAAGACCTGCGCCGGGTTCTTCTTGGGCTTGATCCCGCCGTCCTTGAGCCACTCCTTGTGGCCCAGGGCGTAGAAGACGGTGTCGCAGGAGACTTCCAGGGCCCGTCCGAGGGTGATCGAGCCGTGGCCCTGGGACTCGAAGTTCTTGAAGACCTGGCCGCCGATGGAGTACGAGCTCGGGCAGGGGTAGTTGCCGTCGAACTCGTATCCCGCGTTGACCGCGGCCGCGGTCGGGATGACCTTGAAGATGGAGCCCGGGGCGGCCTGGCCCTGGATGGCCCGGTTCATGAGGGGGACGTTGGAGTCCTTGGCGGTCAGCTTGGCGTAGTCCTTGCCGGAGATCCCGCCGACCCACACGTTGGGATCGTAGGTGGGGTTGGAGGCCATGGCCACGACGCGGCCGGTCTTGGACTCCATCACGACGATGGCGCCGGCGTCGGCCTTGTAGAGGACACCGGTGTTGCGGTCGATCTGCTTGCGCGCTTCGAGCATGGCCGCGTTCAGCTCGTACTCGGCCACGCCCTGGACGCGGGCGTCGATGCTGGTGACCAGGTTGGCCCCGGGGACCGCCTTGTCGTTCCTGGCCATGCCGATGACCCGGCCGAGGTTGTCCACCTCGTAGCGGGTGACGCCCGACTTGCCGCGCAGCTCCTTGTCGTACGTGCGCTCGATGCCGAAGCGGCCGACCTGGTCGGAGCGCAGGAACGGGGAGTTCGTGTCCTTCGCCCGCAGGATCTCGTTGTCGGTGACCGGGCCGAGGTAGCCGAGGACCTGGCCGGTGTTGGCGCCGCCCGGTGCGGGGTAGCGGCGTACGGCGGTGGGCTCGGCGGTGATCCCGGGAAAGTCCTCGGGGCGTTCGCGGATCTGCAGGGCCTGCTGGGTGGTGGCCTTGTTGGTGACCGGGATGGGCTGGTACGGGGAGCCGTTCCAGCAGGGCTGCGGGGTCTCGTTGTTGCAGAGCCGGACCTTGTCGGCGACGTCCTGCGGCTTCATGTCGAGGACGCCCGCGAGCCGGGCGAGGACGGTCTTGCCGCGGTCGTCCATCTTCATCAGCTCGGTGCGGCTGGCGGAGACGACGAGACGGGTCTCGTTGTCGGCGAGCGCGACTCCGCGGGCGTCGAGGACGGAGCCGCGCACGGCGGGCTGCACCACCTGCTGGACGTGGTTGTTCTTGGCCTCGTCCGAGTACTCCGCGCCGTTGCGGATCTGGAGGTACCAGAGCCGGCCGCCGAGGGTGAGCAACATCGAACCGACCAGAACCTGGATGATCACGAGCCGGATCTGCACCCGGGAGGTACGGCCGGTCTCCGGAATGTTGGTCACGAGGACTCCTCCCTCACAGCTTCTTGACGCTCTTCACACCCTTGATTCCCTTGACGCCCTTTATCCGGCCGGCCCTGTTCGCGCGGCTGCGGGCTGTCTTCATCCGCAGGCCGCCGCGCTGGCTGCCGATCCGCAGCCCGGTGCCGCCGGCCAGCCAGCCGGAGGCGATGTCCTTGCCCGCGGGCGGGCCGCCGTTGGCCTCGACGGCCATCGGGTCGTTCTCCGCGCGGCGGGCCAGGGCCATGATGAACGGCACGGTGAACGGGGCGAGCAGCAGGTCGTAGAGGACCGCGGTGAACACCAGTCCGCTCAGCCCCACGTGGCGGGCCGCGGTGTCGCCGACGAGGGCGCCGACCCCCGCGTAGAGCAGGGTGGAGACGAAGGCGGCGCCGACGACGGTGAGCATGGGGCCCCAGGCGGAGCGGAACCGCCCGGTGTCGGGGCGGACCAGGCCGGCGACGTAGCCGATGACGCACAGCACGAGCGCGTAGCGGCCGGCCGCGTGGTCGGCGGGCGGGGCCAGGTCGGTGAGGAGGCCGGCGGCGAAGCCGATGAGGGCGCCGCTGACGCACCCGTACACGAGTGCGAGGGCGACGACCGTGAGCAGGACCAGGTCGGGGACGGCTCCGGGGAGTTGGAGCCGGCCCAGGATGGAGACCTGGACGACCAGGGCGACCACGACGAGCGTGCCCGCGAGCAGGATCCGGTTGAAACGCATGATGATCGGCTCCTAGTCGTCGGCCGGCTTGCCGGACGCGGACGCGCCGGGCGACGGGGTGACCGTGACGGTGACCGTCGGGGTGGGCTTGGGCGCCTCGGGCTTGGGCGGCAGGACCGCGTCGCGCGGGTCCTCGCGCGGGGGCATGACCACGACGCCCACGATGTCCAGGCGGGAGAATCCCACGAACGGGCGGACCCAGATGGTGCGGGTCAGGTCGCCGCGCGAGGGGTCGACCTTGATCACCTCGCCGATCGGGACTCCCGGCACGAAGGGCTTGTTGCCGCGCGAACCGAAGGTGACGAGCCGGTCGCCGGTGTTGATCTTGGCCTTGCCGTTGAGCAGCTGCACGGAGAGCTCCCGGTCGCCCTGCCCGGTGGCGAAGCCCAGTTCGCCGGTCTTCTCCAGCCGGGTGCCGACGGTGAAGTCGGGGTCGTTGGCGAGCACCACGGTGGCGGTGTCGGGGCCGACGGTGGCGACGCGTCCGACGAGTCCGTCCCCGTTGAGGACGGTCATGTCGCGCTCGATGCCGTCCTTGCTGCCCGCGTCGATGGTCACGGTCCAGGAGAAGCCCTGGGCCGCTCCTATGGCGATGACCTCGGCACCCTTGATGCCGTACTGGCCCGCGCCCGCCCGCTTGAGCATCTCGTCGAGCTCGCGGATCCGGCTGCGGGTCTGGTCGTCGCTGCCCAGCTTGGCCTTGAGGGCCGCGTTCTCGCGCTCCAGCGTCGCGATGCGGTTGTGCCGCTCGCCGGAGTCCCGTACCGCCCCTATGGCGTTGGCGACCGGGTCGACCCCTCGCGCCACGCCCTTCTCGACCGGCCCGAAGACCGCTGCGGCGGCCTGTCGGGCACCGTCGACCGGAGACTCCTCACCCGTCCTGATGTCCACCGTGATCAAAGCGAACGCGATGGCGATCAGAAGCACCAGGAGCAGCCGGCTTTCTCGTGTGTCCCTCACGTGCGGCGGCCGTGCCTTCCTCATAGATACCCGTGCGGCCGGGCCGTTCCCTTCGGATCCGGCCGGCGCCGGCCGGCGGTATCCGAAGAGACGGCCGAAGCCGCTCCGGTGGAGCCGGGGCTCGCACCGGACCTTGCCTGTATATCAACGATCCGCCGCACGGGCCCGGTAGCACCCGTACGGCGGATCATCTGTGTTCCGCCGCCGCGCGGCGGGCCGGATCAGCGTCGCGGCTGGGCGTCCAGGACCTGCTGGAGCGCCTCGAACTCCTCCACGCACTTGCCGGATCCGAGCGCGACGGAGTCGAGCGGGTCCTCGGCGATGTGGATCGGCATGCCCGTCTCGCGGCGCAGCCGCTCGTCGAGGCCGCGGAGCAGGGCGCCGCCTCCGGTCAGGACGATGCCGCGGTCCATGATGTCGCCGGAGAGCTCCGGCGGGCACTTGTCGAGGGTGGTCTTGACGGCGTCGACGATGGCGTTGACCGGCTCCTCGATCGCCTTGCGCACCTCGGCGGCCGAGATCACGACGGTCTTGGGCAGGCCCGAGACCAGGTCGCGGCCGCGGATCTCGGTGTGCTCGTCCTTGTCGAGGTCGTAGGCCGAGCCGATGGTGATCTTGATCTGCTCGGCGGTCCGCTCACCGAGGAGGAGCGAGTACTCCTTCTTGATGTGCTGGATGATCGCGTTGTCGAGCTCGTCGCCGGCCACCCGGATGGACTGTGCCGTGACGATTCCGCCGAGGGAGATGACGGCCACCTCGGTGGTGCCGCCGCCGATGTCCACGACCATGTTGCCGGTGGCCTCGTGGACGGGCAGGCCCGCACCGATGGCGGCGGCCATCGGCTCCTCGATGATGTGCACCTGGCGGGCACCGGCCTGCGTGGACGCCTCGATGACGGCGCGGCGCTCCACTCCCGTGATGCCGGAGGGCACGCAGACCACGACGCGCGGACGGGCCAGGTAGCGGCGCTTGTGGATCTTGAGGATGAAGTACCGGAGCATCCGCTCGGTGATCTCGAAGTCGGCGATGACGCCGTCCTTGAGGGGCCGCACGGCGACGATGTTGCCGGGCGTGCGCCCGATCATCTTCTTGGCTTCGGAGCCGACCGCCAGGATGCCACCGGTGTTCGTGTTGATGGCGACCACGGACGGCTCGTTCAGGACGATTCCCCGGCCCCTCACGTACACCAGCGTGTTGGCGGTCCCGAGGTCGATCGCCATGTCACGGCCGATGAACGACATGTTGTTCCCCTTGTTCCCCATGAGGAGCGTCTGGCCTTCCAGTTGATAGCGGCTGCTGTCAGGTCGGCGAGGTGGGTGTGTGGGTGGAGGCCCCATCGTAGTGCCGCAAGTACGGCCACCGCGCGACGGGACTCCGGCAAGCCCGCCGGAACGAATACCCGCCCCCATAGTGGTGACGTCGTGTCCTGTCGATGCGTTCCCGAATATGCCCGGTAATACCGGAGGGCGACCGAAATTACTTCGGTCGCCCCAGGTCATGAGCGCTATTCGGCTGATGTTGCGTCAGAAAAGAGTGATCACAGCGCCGGGAAGAACAGCTTCAGCTCCCGCTCCGCGGACTCCTCGGAGTCCGAGGCGTGGATCAGGTTCTCCCGGGTGACGGTACCGAAATCACCCCGGATGGAGCCGGGCGCGGCGGCAATCGGGTCAGTGGGTCCCGCCAACTGGCGGACACCCTCGATGACGCGCTCCCCTTCGACGACCAGGGCCACGACCGGGCCGCTCGCCATGAAGCCCATGAGGGGCTCGTAGAAGACCTTGCCCTTGTGCTCGCCGTAGTGCGCTTCCAGGGTCTCCTGGTCCAGCGTGCGCAGCTCCAGCGCGGGAATGGTCCAGCCGGCCTTCCGCTCGATGCGGCCGACGATCTCGCCGATCAGGCCGCGACGGACGGCGTCGGGCTTGAGCAGGACGAGCGTGCGCTGGGTCATATGGGTAACTCCTTGCGGCATACGGGTGCGGTCCGACGAGGCTACAGGGGCCCGGGCCCCCGCCGTACGGGGCCTTCCCGGGGCCCGCTCCGGCCCCCTGCGGGCTACGCCTCGGTCGGGGCGGCGGCCTGGGCCTCCGCCTGGGCGGCCCAGCGGGCCTTGATCACGTCGATGCGGCGGCCGTAGTGGATGGAGCACCACCACAGACCGGCGAACACCACGCCCAGGATGAACATCATCGGGACGACGAACCCGCTCAGCACGAGCCCGATCTGCAGGGCCCAGCCGATCTGGACGGCCCCGGGTCGCGAGAGCATCCCGCACAACAGGACCGACACCAGCATCGCGGTCCCGCAGACCGTCCAGACGGTGACCTGGCTCAGATCGCCCTTCATCGCGACCAGCCCGGCGAAGCCGATCACGAAGAACTCCGCGATCAGCGTCGAAGCACACAGCGTGCGCATCCCTCAGCCCCTCTTCAGCAGCAGGCGGGCCTCGCCCACCGTGATGACGGACCCGGTCACCAGGACCCCGGCCCCTCCGTACTCCGCCTCTTCCTCCGCCAGCGTGATCGCCGCCTCCAGGGCGTCGTCCAGCCGCGGCTCCACCTGCACCCGCTCGGCGCCGAAGACCTCGACCGCGATGGCCGCCAGATCGTCCGCGGACATCGCCCGGTGGCTGGTGTTCTCCGTGATCACGACCTCGGCGAAGATCGGCTCGAAGGCCTCGAAGACCCCGCGCGCGTCCTTGCCCTCGCTCGCGCCCACGACGCCGATCAGCCGGCTGAAGCCGAAGGCCTCGGTCACCGCCTCCGCCGTGACCCGCGCCCCGGCCGGGTTGTGGGCCGCGTCCAGCACCACCGTCGGGCTGCGCCGCACGACCTCCATGCGGCCGGGCGAGGTCACCGAGGCGAAGGCCTTGCGCACGGTCTCCACGTCCAGCGCCCGCGCGTGGTCGGCGCCGATCCCGAAGAAGGCCTCGACCGCCGCCAGCGCCACCGCCGCGTTGTGCGCCATGTGGGCGCCGTGCAGCGGGAGGAAGATGCCGTCGTACTCGCCGCCGAGCCCGCGCAGCGTCAGCTGCTGCCCGCCCACCGCGACCTCGCGGGTGACGACGCCGAACTCCATGCCCTCGCGGGCCACGGTCGCGTCGACCTCCACGGCCTTCTTCAGCAGCACCTGCGCCGCGTCCACCGGCTGCTGCGCCAGGATGACGGTGGCGCCCTTTTTGATGACCCCGCCCTTCTCCTGCGCGATCTCACCGGTGGTCGAGCCGAGCCGGTCCGTGTGGTCCAGGCTGATCGGGGTGATCACGGCGACCGCGCCGTCGATCACGTTGGTGGCGTCCCAGGTGCCGCCCATGCCCACCTCGACCACGGCCGCGTCCACGGGCGCGTCCGCGAAGGCCGCGTAGGCCATGCCGGTGAGGACCTCGAAGAACGACAGCCGGAACTCCTCGGCCGTGTCCACCATCTCCACGTACGGCTTGATGTCGTGGTAGGTCTCGACGAACCGCTCGGCGGTGATCGGCGCCCCGTCCAGGCTGATCCGCTCGGTGACCGAGGACACGTGCGGGCTGGTGTAGCGCCCGGTGCGCAGCTCGAAGGCGTTCAGCAGCGCCTCGATCATGCGGGCGGTGCTCGTCTTGCCGTTGGTGCCGGTGATGTGGACGGAGGGGTACGCGCGCTGCGGCTCGCCCAGGACGTCCATCAGCGCGGCGATCCGCGTGACGGAGGGCTCCAGCTTGGTCTCCCCCCAGCGGCCGGCCAGCTCCTGCTCCACCTCCCGCAGCGCCTGGGCCACCTCGGGGTCGGCGGGCTCTTCGGGCACCGGGTCGCCCTGGGGCGGACCGGCCTGCGTGCGCAGGGTGCGGCTGCCCGCCTCGATCACCGCCAGGTCGGGGTCGCGGTCGGACTCTTCCGCCACGATCTGGTCGAACGCGTCGAAGCTGTCATCGTGGCTCTCGGGCTGCTGCTCACTCACGGGACCCAGTCTACGGACGAGGACCGGGAGGACCTTCGGCCCGGTCGGATCGGGACCTTCGGCTGCCGGAGCGACCAGATCGTTATGCAAGCCTTGCGGACAGGAGATTGGGGAGCAAATGCCGCAGGCCAGCACGAACAAGACAGGTTCCAGCCGCGACATAGGGATAGACCTGGGAACCGCCAACACCCTCGTCTACGCACGGGGGCACGGCATCGTCCTCAATGAGCCGTCCGTGGTCGCCGTCAAGGCGGGCACCACCACCGCACTGGCCGTGGGTGCCGAGGCCAAGGAGACCATCGGCCGCACACCCGGCTCCATCACCGCGATCCGCCCCCTCAAGGACGGCGTGATCTGCGACTACGAGGCCGCCGAGGAGATGATCCGGCACTTCGTCCGCAAGGCCGTCCCCGGCCGCCGGGTCCGCACCCGCATGGTGATCTGCGTACCATCCGGGGTCACCCAGGTGGAGCGTCGGGCCATCATCCACGCCTCCACCCGGGCAGGCGCCAGAACCGTCCACCTGATCGAGGAACCGATGGCCGCGGCCATCGGGGCCGGGCTCCCGGTGTCCGAACCGCGCGGCTCGATGGTCGTCGACATCGGCGGCGGCACCTCCGAGGTCGCGGTCATCTCGCTGGGCGGCATCGTCACCTCCCGGTCGCTGCGGGTCGGCGGCGACCGGCTGGACACTGCGATCACCGACTGGGTCCGCAAGGAGCACTCCCTGCTCATCGGCGACCGCACCGCCGAGGACGTCAAGATCGCCATCGGCTCGGCCTGGCCGGTGCCGGACCGGCCGGAGCTGGAGAGCGCCAGCTTCACGGTGCGGGGCCGCGAGAAGGTCGGCGGCATGCCCCAGACGCTCGTGCTCGACGCGCGCGACGTGCGGGCCGCCCTCGACGAGCCGATCGAGGCGATCATCGCCGCGGTGCGCACCACGCTGGAGGAGTGCCCGCCCGAACTGTCCGGTGACGTCATGGAGCACGGCATCGTCCTGACCGGCGGCGGCGCGCTGCTGCCCGGCCTGGACCTGCGGATGGCCTCCTCGACGGGGATCCCCGTCTTCGTCGCGGACGATCCGCTGGACTGCGTGGCGCTCGGCTCGGGCCGCTGCGTGGAGGACATGGACGCCCTCAGCAGCCTGCTGGCACCGGCGAAGGCCTAGCCGGGCGCGGGCCGGAAGCGGCCGGCAGCGCCCGGCGGATTCAGCCCTTCGGGAGGGTCGCGAGGACCTCGTACGCATCCTGCGTGCGCGTGGCCGTGAGCGTGCCGCCCAGGCTGCGCACGCGCTCGGACATGCTCGCCGTGCCCGAGCCCGCCGAGACGGGGGCCCTGGCCGGTACCCGCTGGGCCAGCCCGTTGCGGACGGCGATCCGCAGCTGGGGCCCCTCGGCCGCGATGGACACCTCGATGGTCTCGCCGCGCGCGTGCTTGGCGGCGTTGGTCAGGCATTCCTGCACCACCCGGTAGACCGCGGCCTGGCGCAGCGGCGACAGCCCGTGCACGGCCGGATCCAGGTCCAGCCGTACGGGTGAACCCGCGCGCCCGCTCTCCTCCGCGAGCGCCGCCAGCCCGTCCACGCCCGGGGTGGCCGCCCGCTCCCCGCGCTGCACGATGATCTCGTTGAGCACCAGGTGGGCCCGGCGGGCGGTGTCGGCGAGCTCCTCGAAGTCCTTGGCGTACGCCGTCTCGCGCGAGCGCATCGACAGCACCTCGGAGCGGACCGTCAGCAGGGTCAGCTCGCGTCCGACGAAGTCGTGGACGTCGCGGGCGACGGAGGTCCGCTCCTGCTGGACGGCCTGCTGGACGGCGGACTCGGCGCGCCGGGTGTCGAGCTCCCGCACGAGGTCGTGGCGGTAGGCGGCGATGCCCACGGCCGAGGCGAGCACCCCGATGGGCACGACCAGGCTGAGGAAGGAGCTGAGCGTCTCGGCCCGGGCCAGCGGCCAGCCGGGTACGCAGCAGAACAGGCACAGGGTGAAGGCGAGGTAGCCGAGCGTGGCGAGGATGCCGGCCCGGCGGCCGCGGTTGCGTCCCACGGAGTACAGCGCGAACTGGATCAGGGTCAGGTCGTGCAGCCAGCCGATGAAGAGCAGTGCGGCGAGGTACGAGACCCAGGGCATGCGGCGCCGCACCAGCAGGGTGGAGCAGCCGAGCGTCAGCACGACGGCCGCCGTGGGGCCGCTCAGGGAGTTGTCGGCGGCCGCCAGGCCCGGCAGGTCCAGCGCGATGAGGCCGAGGCAGCTGAGGGCCGCGAGCAGGTCCATCGCGCGCGGTGACCCGGCCCAGCTCTGCGCGAGCCGGCGGCCGAGGGCCGTGAGCCGGTGGGGCGCCGAGAGGGCGGGCTTGACGTGCATGCCCTCCATCATCCGTGCTCGCTCCCCCCGGATCCGGGCCACCAGGAGCGGAGAACGCGTGATTTAGGGCACTTCGGACAGGCCGGAGGTCCTTGGGCCCGGAGGCGTTCCGCTCTACCCGGGGCCGCGGCCGCGCTCGTAGCGTCGGGAGAATGACCACCCAAAGGGGAACGACCGCCCAAAGGGGAACGCCCACCGACCGGGGAACGAGCGCCCACCGGGGAACCACCACCCCGCGGGGCGTCACCACCCCCCGGGGCACCGCCCTCCTCCTGCTGATCGGCGGCCTCGTCGGCACCCTGGCCTCCGGGGTCCTCACGTACGACCGGATCCGCACCCTGGAGGACCCGCACTTCACCCCGGGCTGCAACCTCAACGCGGTGCTGAGCTGCGGCGACGTGATGACCACCTGGCAGGGCAACCTCCTCGGCTTCCCCAACATGCTGCTCGGCCTCGCCGGCTTCGCGGCCCTGGCCGGACTGGGCACGGCCCTGGTCGCCGGGGCGGTGCTCCCCCGGTGGCTGTGGCGCGGACTGTGGGCCGGGATCGCGGCCGGGTTCGCCTTCACGGTGTGGCTGATCAGCCAGTGCCTGTATGCGATCGGGGCCCTGTGCCCGTGGTGCATGGTCGTCTGGGCGGTGATGATCCCGCTGTTCTGGTACGTCACCCGCCACCTGGCCCCGGCGGGCTCCCGGCTGCGGGCGCTCCCCCACTGGGTGGTGCCGCTGGCCGCGTACGGCGTGGTCGCGGCGCTCATCCTGACGAGGTTCGGCGCACAGCTGCTGTGATGCCGGCCCCCTCGCGGGGAACACATACCGCGAAGGCCCCCACGTCGACCGACGGCGTGGGGGCCTTCGCTTGTGTCCTACGGGCGCCGTCAGGCGGCCGGCAGGGTGTCCAGCTGGGTCTTCAGCCGGGCGATGTCCGCCTCGGCCTTGCTCAGCCGGCCCTTGATCTTGTCCACGACGTTGTCGGGGGCCTTGGCGATGAACGCCTCGTTCCCCAGCTTCGCCTCGGCCTGCTGCTTCTCCTTCTCGGCGGCGGCCAGGTCCTTGCTCAGCCGCTTGCGCTCCGCCTCCACGTCGATGGTGCCCGACAGGTCGAGCGCGACGGTGGCGCCGGCGACCGGCAGGGTCGCGGTGGCGCTGAACGCCTCGCCCTCGGGCTGGAGCCGCAGCACCTGGCGGATGGCGGCCTCGTGGGCGGCCAGCGCGGTCGCGGACAGGTCCAGGCGGGCCGGGACCTTCTGCTTGTCGTCGAGGCCCTGCTCCTTGCGGAACCGGCGGACCTCGCGGACCAGGCTCTGGATGCCCTCGATCTCGGCCTTGGCGGCCGCGTCGCGGAAGCCGCTGTCCTTCGGCCATTCGGCGATCACGAGGGACTCGCCGCCGGTCAGCGTGGTCCACAGGGTCTCGGTGACGAAGGGGACCACCGGGTGGAGCAGCCGCAGCATGACGTCGAGGACCTCGCCGAGGACCCGGGCCGAGGCCTTGGCGGGCTCTCCGCCCGCGAAGAAGGTGGTCTTCGAGAGCTCGACGTACCAGTCGAAGACCTCGTCCCACGCGAAGTGGTAGAGGGCCTCGCTGAGCTTCGAGAACTGGTAGTCCTCGTAGAAGGCGTCGGCCTGCGCGACCGTCTCGTTCAGCCGGGACAGGATCCAGCGGTCGGTCGCCGACATCTCCTCGACCGACGGCAGGTCGCCCTCGATCGTGGCGCCGTTCATCATCGCGAAGCGGGTGGCGTTCCAGATCTTGTTGGCGAACTTGCTGGAGGCCTGGACCCAGTCCTCGCCGATCGGGACGTCGACACCCGGGTTGGCGCCGCGCGCCAGGGTGAAGCGGACCGCGTCGGAGCCGTACTTGTCCATCCAGTCCAGCGGGTTGACCGCGTTGCCGAAGGACTTCGACATCTTCTTGCCGCGCTCGTCGCGGACCATGCCGTGCAGGGCGATGGTGTGGAACGGCGGAGTGCCGTCCATCGCGTACAGGCCGAACATCATCATCCGGGCGACCCAGAAGAAGAGGATGTCGTAGCCGGTGACCAGGACGGCGTTCGGGTAGAACTTCGCCAGGCTGTCGGTCTGCTGCGGCCAGCCGAGCGTGGAGAACGGCCACAGGCCGGAGGAGAACCAGGTGTCCAGGACGTCCGTGTCCTGGGTCCAGCCCTCGCCGCTCGGCGGCTGCTCGTCGGGGCCGACGCAGACGATCTCGCCGTTCGGGCCGTACCAGACGGGGATGCGGTGGCCCCACCACAGCTGGCGGGAGATGCACCAGTCGTGGAGGTTGTCGACCCAGTCGAAGTAGCGCTTCTCCATCTCCTGGGGGTGGATCTTGACCTGGCCGTCGCGGACCGCGTCACCGGCGGCCTTGGCGAGCGGGCCGACCTTGACCCACCACTGGAGCGACAGGCGCGGCTCGATGGTGGTCTTGCAGCGCGAGCAGTGTCCGACGGAGTGCGTGTACGGGCGCTTCTCCGCGACGATCCGGCCCTCGGCGCGCAGCGCGGCGACGATGGCGGAACGGGCCTCCAGCCGGTCCAGGCCCTGGAAGGGGCCGTGGACGGTGATGACGGCGTGCTCGTCCATGACGGCGAGGTTGGGCAGGCCGTGGCGCTGGCCGATCTCGAAGTCGTTCGGGTCGTGCGCCGGGGTCACCTTGACGGCGCCGGTGCCGAACTCGGGGTCGACGTGCTGGTCGGCGACGACCGGGATGCGGCGGCCGGTGAGCGGCAGCTCGATCTCGGTGCCGACCAGGTGCGCGTAGCGCTCGTCGTCGGGGTGGACGGCGACGGCCGTGTCACCCAGCATCGTCTCGGCGCGGGTCGTCGCGACGACGATGGAGGCGTCGCCCTCGCCGTAGCGGATGGAGACGAGCTCGCCCTCGTCGTCCTGGTACTCGACCTCGATGTCGGAGATCGCGGTGAGACAGCGGGGGCACCAGTTGATGATGCGCTCGGCGCGGTAGATCAGCTCGTCGTCGTAGAGCTTCTTGAAGATGGTCTGGACGGCCTCGGACAGGCCCTCGTCCATGGTGAACCGCTCGCGCGACCAGTCGACGCCGTCGCCGAGGCGGCGCATCTGGCCGGAGATCTGCCCGCCGGACTCGCCCTTCCACTGCCAGACGCGCTCGACGAAGGCCTCGCGGCCCAGGTCGTGGCGGGACTTGCCCTCCTTGGCGAGCTCGCGCTCGACGACGTTCTGGGTCGCGATGCCGGCGTGGTCCATGCCGGGCTGCCACAGGGTCTCGTAGCCCTGCATGCGCTTGCGGCGGGTGATGGCGTCGATCAGCGTGTGCTCGAAGGCGTGCCCCAGGTGGAGGCTTCCGGTGACGTTCGGCGGCGGGATGACGATGGCGAAGGGGGGCTTGTCGCTCTTCTCGTCCGCCTCGAAGTACCCACGCTCTACCCAGCGCTCGTAGAGCTTCCCCTCTACATCGGCCGGCGCGTACGAAGTCGGCAGTTCGGAGTAGGGGCTGCTGGGTGTCTGCGTGTTCTCGGTCACGAGCCACAGTTTAGGGCCGTAACGGTCCGGTCATGAAACCGGGTTTCCGGGGGCCCGGGGCCTTGCGCCGCCCCGGCTTCCGCCAGGATGTGTGGGACGGATAAACAACCTCATGGGGGGACGCGGGATGAGCTACAACCAGCCGGGACCGTACGGGGGCCAGCAGCCGCAGCAGCCGGGGCCCTACGGACAGCAGCCGCAGCAGCCGGGACCGTACGGACAGCAGCCCGGCCCCTACGGCCAGCAGCCCGGCTACGGGTACCCGCAGCAGGCCCCCCAGGGCGTCCCGCAGCAGGGCTACCCGCAGCAGCAGCCGCCCGGCTACCCGCCCCAGCAGCAGGCCCCGTACGGCGGCTACCAGCAGCAGCCCCCGTACGGCGGGATGCCCCCGCAGCAGCCCCCGAAGAAGTCCAAGGCCGGCGTGATCATCGCGGTGGTCCTGGCGGTGGCCGTGATAGGCGGCGCCGGCTGGTACTTCACGCAGGGCGGCGGCGCCTCGGCCTCGATCTCCGCGGACACCAAGGGCTACAAGCTGGTGCCTCCGGCGGCGGTCGACGACTTCAAGAAGGACCCCAAGTACAAGGACACCCCCCTCACCGACAAGGACAAGACGGAAGCCGAGGCCGTCGGCGTGAAGAACCCCGCCAAGGTCTCGCAGCAGTACCAGTCCGGTGACCCGAGCAACCCGCTGGCGGCCAAGGCCCTGAACTTCTCCGGTCTCTACGGCGAGATCGCCGATCCGGAGAAGGCGGTCGACGCCTACTTCGCCACGGCCAAGCTCAACGCCAACAAGGACAAGTCCACCAAGGTGGAGCTGATCGGCAGTCCGGAGGCGGCGACCCCGGCGGGCTTCAAGGGCGCGGTGATGAAGTGCCAGGAGATGAAGTTCACCTCCACCGGCACGAGCACCACGGCCAAGGGACCGAAGGAGTTCACCCTGCCGGTCTGCATCTGGGGTGACTACAGCACCCTGAGCGTGGTCAGCGCGACCGACCTGACCTCGGTGCTGGCCGGCAAGCCGGGCTACACCCTGGACCAGACCGCGGAGCTCGCCGCGAAGCTCTACAACACGGCCCGCGTGAAGAAGTAGCAGCCCACGCGCACCACATGAGGAAGGGCGCCCCCGAACCGGGGGCGCCCTTCCTCGTGCTTGCCTGCGGCGGCTACGCCGACTTCTCGTGCGGGCCCTGGTCCTTCGGGACGATCCGCGGGACCAGCGTCGGGTTGACGTTGGAGCGGACCACGTCCGAGGTGATGACCACGCGGGCCACGTCCTTGCGGGACGGGACCTCGTACATCACCGACATCAGGACCTCTTCCATGATGGCGCGCAGGCCGCGCGCGCCGGTCTGGCGGAGGATCGCCTGGTCGGCGATGGCCTCGAGGGCCTCGCGCTCGAAGTCCAGCTCGACACCGTCGAGTTCGAACAGCCGCTGGTACTGCTTGACCAGGGCGTTGCGCGGCTCGATGAGGATCTGGAGCAGGGCCTCGCGGTCCAGGTTGTGCACCGAGGTGATGACGGGGAGACGGCCGATGAACTCGGGGATCATCCCGAACTTCACCAGGTCCTCCGGCATGACCTCCTGGAACTGGTTGCTCGCCTCGATCTCGCGCTTCGAGCGGATCGTCGCCCCGAAGCCGATGCCCTTGGCGCCGGCGCGGGACTCGATGATCCGCTCCAGGCCGGAGAAGGCGCCGCCCACGATGAACAGCACGTTCGTCGTGTCGATCTGGATGAACTCCTGGTGCGGGTGCTTGCGGCCGCCCTGCGGCGGCACGGAAGCGGTGGTGCCTTCCAGGATCTTCAGGAGGGCCTGCTGCACGCCCTCGCCGCTCACGTCGCGGGTGATCGACGGGTTCTCGCTCTTGCGGGCGACCTTGTCGATCTCGTCGATGTAGATGATCCCGGTTTCGGCCTTCTTGACGTCGTAGTCGGCCGCCTGGATCAGCTTGAGCAGGATGTTCTCGACGTCCTCGCCGACGTACCCGGCCTCCGTGAGCGCCGTCGCGTCCGCGATGGCGAACGGAACGTTGAGCATGCGGGCGAGCGTCTGGGCCAGCAGCGTCTTGCCCGAGCCCGTGGGGCCGAGCAGGAGGATGTTGGACTTCGCGAGCTCGATCGCGTCGTCACGGCCCGTCCCGCCGCCGTTCTCGCCGGCCTGGACGCGCTTGTAGTGGTTGTACACCGCGACGGAGAGCGCCTTCTTCGCCGGCTCCTGGCCGACGACGTAGCTCTCCAGGAACTCGTAGATCTCACGGGGCTTGGGAAGTTCTTCCCAGCGAACCTCGGAGGTCTCCGCGAGTTCCTCTTCGATGATCTCGTTGCAGAGGTCGATGCACTCGTCGCAGATGTACACACCGGGTCCCGCGATGAGCTTCTTCACCTGCTTCTGGCTCTTTCCGCAGAACGAGCACTTGAGCAGGTCGCCGCCGTCACCGATGCGTGCCACGAGGTGCTTCCCCTTCGCCTGGGAGACGCCTGGTTCAGCGCTCCTGGTGCCTCATATCCGACGGTACCTTGCCGGGGGCCCCGAGCGGGGCCCCCTTGACGTGGTTCACATCGCCCAATCCGGCGACATGCCCGCGCCAACTGGCGGCAAGGATCAGTTCGAAGTCTTACGGGTCGCCACGACCTGGTCGATCAGGCCGTACGCCAGCGCGTCCTGGGCCGTGAGGATCTTGTCGCGCTCGATGTCGTCGCGGATCTTCTCGATCGGGGTCGAGGAGTGCGTGGCCAGCATGGTCTCCAGCTGGTCGCGCATGCGCAGGATCTCGTTGGCCGCGATCTCCAGGTCGGAGAGCTGCTCGCGGCCGGTACCGCCCGAGGGCTGGTGGATCAGCACGCGGGCGTTCGGCAGCGCCATGCGCTTGCCGGGCGCACCGGCGGCGAGCAGGACCGCGGCGGCGGAGGCCGCCTGGCCCATGCAGACCGTCGAGATGTCCGGCTTCACGAACTGCATCGTGTCGTAGATCGCCGTCAGCGCGGTGAAGGAGCCGCCGGGGCTGTTGATGTAGAGGTAGATGTCGCGGTCCGGGTCCATCGACTCCAGGCACAGCAGCTGCGCCATGACGTCGTTGGCGGAGGCGTCGTCGATCTGCACGCCGAGGAAGATGATGCGCTCCTCGAAGAGCTTCGCGTACGGGTCGTACTCGCGCACGCCCTGCGAGGTGCGCTCGACGAAGCGCGGCACGACGTAGCGGTTGTCCACCGGCGCGCCGGTGTAGAGGCCGCTCGCGGGAGAAAGGTTGTTCATGTGCATCTGGGTGTTCACCGTCCTGGTGGCGTTCTGCGGGCTGAGGCTTGCCTGGTGCGGGCGGGCGTACGGGTCCCCGTACGGGATCCCGTACGCCGGGGCCGGGATCAGGCCCCGGTGCCACCGCCGCCGGGGACCAGCGATGCGGCGGAGATGATCTCGTCGATGAGGCCGTAGGCCTTGGCCTCTTCCGCGGTGTACCAGCGGTCGCGGTCACCGTCGCGGATGATCGTCTCCACGGTCTGGCCGGAGTGCTGGGCGGTGATCTCAGCCATGCGCTGCTTGGTGCGCAGCAGGTACTGGGCCTGGATCTTGATGTCCGAGGCGGTGCCGCCGATGCCGGCGGAGCCCTGGTGCATCAGGATGTCGGTGTTCGGGAGCGCGAAGCGCTTGCCCGCGGTGCCGCCGGTGAGCAGGAACTGGCCCATGGAGGCCGCCATGCCCATGCCGATGGTGACGACGTCGTTCGGGATGTACTGCATGGTGTCGTAGACCGCCATGCCGGCCGTCACCGAGCCACCGGGGCTGTTGATGTACAGGTAGATGTCCTTCTCCGGCTCGGCGGCCAGGAGCAGGAGCTGCGCGGTGATCTTGTTGGCGATGTCGTCGTCGACCTGCTGGCCGAGGAAGATGATGCGCTCGCCGAGCAGCCGGTTGTAGACATGGTCGCCGAGGCCGCCACCGATGGACGGCTCACCCGCGGCGTAAGGCTTCAGATTCGTCACGTATCCACCTGCTCGTCTCCGACGGCCATGTGCCGTCTCAGCGTCTCGTTCTGGGGCGCGGACCTGCCGTGCGGACGATGTCCGCCAGCGTCGGGTACTCCCGTGCCCTCGTATTCATGGACCCTAACGCGCAGCTACGACAACGCCATCCCGCTTCCCGAACTGTTCGCTCGGAGCGCAAGGTCAGAGGCCCCTCACGGAGGGTCCCGCACGGGGTCTCGCGGAGCTCGTCCGGAGGACATGCGGAAGGTGCGCGGGAGGCGCGCGGCGGGCATGCGGCGGGCATGCGGCAGGCGCGTGGGAGACACGCGCACGCCATGCGGAAGGCATGCGGAACGCGCCCCGCGGGAAGGCCGAAGGGCCCGGACGCGATGGCGTACGGGCCCTCCGGGCCGTGCTCTGGTACTGCTCAGCGGGGGTGACCCCTGGTGTTACTTGGCCTCGTCGGCAGCGATCTCGCCGTCGGCCTCGACCGCGTTCTCGATGGTCTCGGCGGCCTGCTCGAGCTCGTCCTCTTCGTCGGAGAGGTCGACGACCTCACCGTTGGTGTCGGTGACCTTGGCGGCCTCGACGACGGCCGCGAGGGCCTTGCCGCGGGCGACCTCGCCGACGAGCATCGGAACCTGGCCACCCTCGACGACGGCCTGGGCGAACTGGTCCGGGGACATGCCGGAGGAGGCGGCGCGACGCATGAGGTGCTCGGTGAGCTCCTCCTGGTTCACGTTCAGCTTCTCCTTGTTGACCAGCTCGTCGAGGACGAACTGGGTCTTGATGCCCTTGATCGCCTGCTCGGCGGTCTCGGCGTCGAACTCCTCGACCGTCTTGCCCTGGATCTCCAGGTACTTCTCGATGGTGAGGCCCATCTGGCCGAGCTGGTGGTGCTCGAGGTTGTGCTTGCGGGTCTGGACCTCGTCCGCGAGGAGCTTCTCGGGGATCGGGACCTCGACGAGCTCCAGCAGCTTCTCCAGGACGCGCTCCTGGGCCTGCGTGGCCTGGTCGTACTGCTTCATGTTCTCGAGGCGCTTGCGGCTGTCCGCCTTCAGCTCCTCCAGGGTGTCGAACTCGCTCGCCATGCCGGCGAACTCGTCGTCCAGCTCCGGCAGCTCACGGGCGGAGACCTTGGTGACCTTGACGGTGACCTCGGCGTCCTTGCCCTCGGCGGAGCCGCCCTTCAGCTGGGAGGTGAAGGTGGCCTCGCCACCGGCCTCCAGGCCCTTGACGGCCTCGTCGATGCCTTCGAGAAGCTCACCCGAGCCGATGGTGTAGGAGACGTCCTGGGCGACACCGTCCTCCAGCACCTCGCCGTCGACCTTGGCCTCGAGGTCGATGGTGACGACGTCGCCGTCCTCGGCCGCGCGCTCGACGTCCTTGGTGGACGCGAAACGGCCGCGCAGCTGCTCGACCGACTTCTCGACGTCCTCGTCCGAGACCTCGACGGCGTCCACGGTGACCTCGATGCCGGAGTAGTCCGGGATCTCGATCGCGGGACGGATGTCGACCTCGGCGGTGAAGGCCAGCAGCTCGCCGTCCTTCAGCTCCGTGATGTCGACGTCGGGCTGGCCCAGCGGGTTCAGGTCGGCCTCGTTGACGGCCTCGGTGTAGAACTTCGGGAGGGCGTCGTTGACGGCCTCCTCCAGCACCGCACCGCGGCCGAAGCGCTGGTCGATGACGCGGGCCGGGATCTTGCCCTTGCGGAAGCCCTTCACCGTGACCTGCTGGTTGATCTTCTTGTAGGCCGCGTCGAGGCTGTCCTTGAGCTCCTCGAAGGGCACCTCAACAGTGAGCCGAACCCGAGTCGGGTTCAGGGTCTCCACGGCGCTCTTCACGGTTCGGTCTCCTTGTGGCTGACTGCTGGGGGTCTCTGCTCATCGCCGCGGTCTAGCGGTTCTCAGCGGATCGGGCCCGGTACATCAGACACACGGGCACGCAGCTTGCATAGTAGCCGCAAGCGGCAATCAGCCCACAACGCGATCATCGACGCGGTCCCGGAGTAGGGATCGCGCGGTCCTCATGCTGGTCGGGGTGGCCGGATTCGAACCGACGACCTTCCGCTCCCAAAGCGGACGCGCTACCAAGCTGCGCCACACCCCGTCGGTGCGACACGTAGGGTACATGCCCGAGGACCCTCCGCCGCGCGAAGTTTCGGCGAAAACCCCACGCGGGCACGAAATGCGGTGTGCGATCCCCCTCGGGAACCCGCTAGGATGCTGTTCGTGCCGCGGTCCCCGGACCTGCGTCGCACGTACTGCGGGTGTAGCTCAATGGTAGAGCACTAGTCTTCCAAACTAGCTACGCGGGTTCGATTCCCGTCACCCGCTCAGAGACGCAAAGGGCCAGGTCAGAGGATGTTTCCTCGATCTGGCCCTTCGTCGTTCCCGGGGGCGCTGAGGGTCGCCTGCGTGGCTTCCCGGCCGTCGGACAGGGACCGGCGAGGCCGGGGCCGTGGTCGGCGTGGGCCCCGGGACGGGTCGTCAGAGTTTGATGCCGGCGATGGTGTCCGCGAGGGAGTTCAGGAAGCGGTTCACGTCCGGGGCGATGGAGCTCGAGGCGAGGAAGAAGCCGAAGAGGACCGCGACGATCGCGGGGCCGGCCTTGAGGTGGCCTCCGCGGACGAGCACCACCAGGATGATCGCCAACAGGACTACCACTGAGAGCGAAATGGCCACTTCTGATCACACCTTCGGTCGTCCCCTGGTCGGCCCGGGGCGCGGCCGTGCGCGCCCCCACATGCTCCATCCTCCCACCAACGTGCCCCGGCTATCCGTCTCGTGACGAAGTGACGGTGACGCTTTTCCGTCAGGGGGCGCTCAGACCGAGGAGGGAGCGGACATAGGTGTACTTCACGGACAGCCTGTCACGGGTGGCGGCGTCGAGGACCGCGAGGCGGGCGGGATCCGTGTTGTGGGCCAGGTCGGCTTCCTTGACCAGGAGGGCGCCGGGGGTGGCGAGGATGCGGGCCGTGTAGGACTCGACCGGTTCGCCGGGGCGTTTGGTGACGGCCAGGATCATGTCCTTGACCGGTTGGGGGAGTTCGGACGCTTCCAGCCAGGCCTCGGTGAGGGCCTCGTCCTCGATCGCGTCGTGGAGCCAGGCCGCGGCCTGCTGTTCGGTGGTGCCGCCGCGGGTGCGGACGCCCTCGGCGACGGCGGCGAGGTGTTCGGCGTACGGACGGCCGGACTTGTCCGTCTGGCCTTCGTGCGCGGCGCGGGCGAGGGCCTCGACCTCGATGAGGGTGAGGGGGCTGTTGCTCATCCGAGCTCCTTCGCTGCTGCGTGGAGGGCCTGCGCGATCCGGCGTACATCTGCGTGTGTGGTGCGCCAGTTGGAGAACGCGGCGCGCAGGGCAGGGGTTCCCGCGTAGGTCGTGGGGGTGACGAAGACCTCCGGGCCGGCCGCTTCGCGCAGCGCCGTCAGGCGGGCCGGGGTGGGGGTGTGGGGGTGGGTGTGGGCGAGTGTGAAGCAGACGACGTTCAGGCGGACCGGGGCCAGGACCGTGAAGTACGGGTCCGCGGTGAGGGATTCGCCGAGGGCGCGGGCGCAGGCGATGTCCCGTTCCACGATCTCGCGGTGGCCCTCGCGGCCGTAGGCGCGCAGCGTGAACCAGGCGGCGAGGGCGCGCAGCCGGTGGGAGTTCTCCGGGGTGAGGTGCACCAGGTCGGGTTCGGCGGAGAGGGGGCCGAGGTAGGTGGCGGCGTTCTGGAAGACGCGGGCCTGGAGGTCGCGGCGGCGGGTGAACTGGACGGCGCTGTCGTAGGGAACGTTGAGCCACTTGTGCAGGTCGACGCAGAGCGAGTCGGAGGCGTCCAGGCCGTCGGTGAGGTGGGCGTGGGCCGGCGAGAGCGCGGCGAACGCACCGAAGGCGGCGTCCGTGTGCAGCCAGAAGTCGTGGCGTTCGCGGAGGGCGGCGATGGCGCGGAGGTCGTCGAAGTCCACGGTGTTGACGGTGCCGGCGTTGGCGACGACCACGGCGGGCCGGCCGGGCGCGTCGGCGAGGGCGCGGTCCAGGGCGGCCGGATCGACGGCCTCGCGGCCGGGCAGGGTCGGTACGGGGACCAGGGCGGCGCGGCCGAGTCCGAGGAGGGACAGGGCCTTGGCGATGGAGGAATGCGGGGCGCCCGACAGGACGCGGACCGGGCCGAGCGCGGCCGCGCCGTCCTCCGCCGGGGAGACGCCGAGGCGTTCGCCGAGCCACTCGCGGGCGATGGCCAGGCCGGTGGCGTTGGACATCGTCGCGCCGCTGACGAAGGTGCCGGTGTGGGCGGCGGAGAGGCCGAAGAGCTCGCGGAGCCAGGTGACGGTTTCGCGTTCGAGGTCCTGGCCTCCGGCGTCCAGGGCGGAGTTGGAGTTCTGGTCGTGGACCGCGGTGAGCCAGTCGCCCACGAGGGCGGCGGGGGTGGCGCCGCCGGTGACGAAGCCGAGGTAGCGGGGGCCGGCGGAGGCCGACAGGCGCGGCGCCCAGCGCTCCGCGAAGGCTGCGAGGGTGGTGTGGGTGCCGGTGCCGTGTTCTGGGAGCGGTGGGGTGGGCTCCGCCGGGTGGGGGGTCGGGGCCGGGGCCGGTGGCTGTGCGTGTGCGTGTGCGTGTGTCCGTGCTGGTACGACGGGGCGTGCGTCGAGGGCTGCGAGGGTTGCGGCGGCGGTGGCGCGGGTGGCGTCGAGGAGCTCGGGGAGGCGGGCCAGGTCGGCGGCGAGGGTGCGGTCCATGGGGGCACGGTAGGGGGCGCCCCGGGGGCGGTGGACCGGCCAATCGGAGGTGAGTGGTCGGTGCTGGGGCGGCGGTGCGGGGGCGGCGGTGCCGCCTGGGGCCGGCCGGGCGCCTGCGTTGGCACGCGGGGTGCGGCCCTGCGGGGCGGAGTCCCCTACCCGCCCTTCCACCGTTCCCCGGGCGCTGCCCGGACCCCGCGCCTCAAACGCCGGCGGGGCTGAGGGGGTCCCCGGGCGCTGCCCGGAGCCCGGTCCTCAAGCGCCGGACGGGCTGGGGAGGGGTACCGGGCTTCGCCCGGACCCCTTCTGGGGCTCCGGCCCCAGACCCCGGTCCTCAAACGCCGGACGGCTGGATTCGCTGCGCCCAGACCCCACCTGACGCACCGGACAGCTGGATTCGCCGCATCCGGACCCCACCTGAGGCGCCGGACGCCTGGATTCGCTGCGCCCAGACCCCACCTGACGCACCGGACGGCCGAAATTGACCGGGTGCGCTGGACGTGTCCGACGGGCGGTCTCAGCGACGCCTGCCCACATCCAGCACCTCCGGCGTTTGAGGAGCGGGGGTCCGGGGGCAACGCCTCCGTACCCGGCAACGGGTCCGGGGCGGAGCCCCGGGGAACGGGCGAAGGGTGGGTAGGGGACCCCGGCCCCGCAGAGCGCACCTACCAGCCGCACCCGCCCACCGGACCCCGCGCCGGGACGGCCATGGCACCAGCCCCGACCAGCCACCGCCGGACGGAGTCCGGCGCAGCGACGCGAAGCCCGGGAGGCCCGCCAGGGCCGAGCGGTGCGAGCGGAGCGTTAGAAGGGGTGGCGGCGGATCAGGAGGAGGGCTCGGTCGTCGTTGACGTCCTTGGCCACCTTTTCGATCAGGTGCCAGGCCGCGCCCTCCCAGCCCGCGCCGACGTAGCGGTCGGCTTCGCCCGTCAGGCGGTCGATGCCTTCGCTGAGGTCGCGGTCGGCGGTTTCGACCAGGCCGTCGGTGAAGAGCATCAGGACGTCGCCGGGGCGGAGGTTGCCGCGGGCGGGAGTGAACTCGGCGCCGTCGTAGACGCCGAGGAGCGGGCCTTCGCCGGTCTTTTCCTGCCAGCGGCCGGTGCCCGCGGAGAGCTGGAGGGCGGGCAGGTGGCCGGCGGAGAGGAGTTCGTAGTCGCCGGTCTCCAGGTCCAGGACGAGGTGGATGGAGGTGGCGAAGCCCTCGTCCCAGTCCTGGCGGAGGAGGTAGCCGTTGGCGGCGGGCAGGAAGCCGTGCGGGGGGAGGGCTCCGAGGAGGCCGCCGAAGGCGCCCGAGAGGAGGAGGGCGCGGGAGCCCGCTTCCATGCCCTTGCCGGAGACGTCGGTCAGGACGATCTCCAGGGTGCGGCCGCCGTTGGTGCGGGCGGCGACGACGAAGTCGCCGGAGAAGGACTGTCCGCCGGCCGGGCGCAGGGCCATCTCCCGGTGCCAGCCGCGCGGCAGGGCGGGCAGCTTGCTCTGGACCCGGATGCGTTCGCGCAGGTCGAAGAGCATGGTGCCGCCGCGCCGCCAGGGCACACCGACGCGGCTGCGGAACTGGGCGATGACCAGGCCGAAGAATCCGCAGGCGGCGACGACGAGGACGGTGCCGGGGGTGACCCGTGCCGGGCCCTGTGTGTAGGGGCCGAGGACGAGGGCTTCGACGATGAGGGCGGCCGCGGAGGCCGCGTACAGGGCGAGCAGGCTGGCGGGGCGCAGGAGCAGGCCGCCGGCCACGATCGGCAGGACGAGCGCGGCGGGCGAGAACCAGACGGGCATCATCAGCGTGCCGCAGGCGATGGCCGGAATGGTCAGGAGCAGGCCGCCGAAGGCCAGCCAGTCGGAGGCGTCGCCGCGGAAGTAGTCGACGGCGGATTTGCGCAGCGCCGTGCGCGCCCGGTGCCACGCCATGCGGGACCGGGCCAGGAGGGACTCCACGTGTGCTCCGGCCATTGCTTCGGGACCCTATCCATCATGGCTGTGTGCGCGCAGGGGTACCCCCGGAGATGGGCCCATCGGCGACCGAAAAGAGATCGACCGGGACGGATTGCCCTGATAGGGATGGCCGTATGCCTCTTGAGACGCGCGTATTGCAGCCGGATGAGTGGGATGTCTGGTACGACCAGTTGGAACTGGCGTTCGGCGGGGTGCCCGAGTCCCCCGAGGAGCGGGAGCTCTACCGGTCGCTGACGGAGACGGAGCGTTCCCTCGGCGTCTGGGACGGCGGGAGCTGCGTGGCCACGGCCGGAGCCTTCTCCTTCCGGCTTTCGGTGCCGGGCGGGGCGCTCGTCCCGGCCGCCGGGGTCACGATGGTGGGCGTCTCCCCCACCCACCGCAGGCGGGGCGTGCTCACCTCGCTGATGCGGCGCCAATTGGACGACGTCCGGGCGGGTGGTGAACCGATCGCCGTGCTGACGGCATCGGATCCGGCCATCTACGGGCGCTTCGGCTACGGCACCGCCGCGTACTCGCTGTCCGTGGAGATCGACAAGTCCCGCGTACGGCTCTCCGTGCCGCCGGGGACCGATGACGTACGGCTGCGGCTGGTCGATCCGCGCAAGGCCCTGGCCGACTGCGAGCGGGTGTACGCGGCGCTGCTCGCGGGCCGTCCCGGGATGCCGGCCCGGCAGCCGGGCTGGGAGCTGCAGGCGCTGCTGGACCCGGAGGCGACGCGCAACGGCGCCTCTCCCCTGAAGTGCGTGGTCGCCGAGCGGGCGGACGGCGAGGTGGCCGGGTACGCCCGCTACCGGGTGCGGCCCGAGTGGGACCTGACCGGCTCGGACGGCCGGGTGGACGTGTCGGACCTCGATGCGCTGGACCCCGCGGCCTACGCGGCGCTGTGGCGTTACGTGTGCTCCATCGACCTGACCTGGACCGTACGGGCCGTCAAGCGGCCGGCGGACGATGCGGTGCTGCACCTGGTCACCGATGTCCGGCGGACGCAGGCACGGCTGCGCGACTCGATGCACGTACGGCTCGTGGACCTGCCCGCGGCGCTGGCCGCGCGGGCCTACGGGGCTCCGCTGGAGGCGGTGCTGGAGGTGGAGGACGCCTTCTGCCCGTGGAACGCGGGGCGTTGGCGGCTGGCCGTCGGGGCGGACGGGTCCGCGCTCTGCACCCGGACGGAGGACCCGGCGGACCTGGAGCTGTCGGTACGGGAGCTCGGCGCGGCCTACCTGGGCGGGGTCACCCTGAACTCGCTGGGCGCGGCCGGTCTGGTCCGCGAGCTGCGGCCGGGCGCGCTGGCCCGCGCCTCGCGCGCCTTCGCGGGCGACGTGGCCCCCTGGCTGCCGCACGGGTTCTAGGGGGTGTCTTGTCGATCGGGCCGGATCAGGGAGCGGGGTCTGGTGCCGTGGATCGCAAGGCGGAGGAGGGAGTCGACGCGAATGGGGTCTC
>NZ_JBITDL010000047.1:0-51708 GCF_044454225.1 Streptomyces sp. NPDC051563 | reverse complement strand
GCAAGGCGGAGGAGGGAGTCGACGCGGAGCGTCGGCGAGTGACGACAACGCGGCGAGGCGCGGTGCCAGACCCCGCGAGCCCGGCCTGATCGACACGACACCCCCTAGGGGGTGCGCCTCGCTGCCACGAAGCCCAGCGCCAGGTCGCCCGCCAGGAACACCAGCAGGCTGATGCCCAGCATCGGTACGAACCAGCCCACCAGGGCCGTCGCCGCGGCCAGCGGCAGCAGCACCGTCACCGGCAGCTTGCGCCACGCCCCGCGCGGCTGGGGGCGGCCGACCGAGAGCGTGCGGTCCTTGGTCGGGCGGCGCAGCCACCACATGCGGTAGCCCCAGACGACCATGGCCATCACCAGGAGGGCCAGCACGGCCAGGGCCAGCTGGTTGGCGAGCCCGAAGGTCAGGCCCATGTGCAGGTCTATGCCGAAGCGGGTCAGCTGGGCCAGCAGCGGGTGGTCGGCGAAGCGGAGTTCGTCCATGACCCGGCCGTCGGCGGGGTCCACGGCGACCGCGTCCAGGTGCACCGGCACCTGCTTGTCCTGCTCCTTGACCACGTAGCCCTTGCCCTGGGCGGGCACGGTGATCCGCAGCGATGCGGTGACCCCGGCGGAGCGGGCGGCCGCCACGGCTCCGTCGATGCCGATGACATCGACCGGGGCGGGTACCGCCGCTCGGTCACCCGCCGCCGCGCCGTGTCCGGCGTGCTCGCCGCCCGCCTCGGCGGCAGGGGCGCCGGGGAGCTTGGCGGCCACGGCCGGGGTGCCCCCGCCGAGACCGTCCTTGAGCTCCCCGATGTTCTCGCCGGCGTACCGCGACCAGGTAAGGCCGGTGGCGGAGAGGCCCACGAGGCCGAGCACGATCCAGACGCCGACGGAGCCGTGCCAGGACAGGGTCTTGCGGCGGCCGGTCGCCGTGCGGTCGGGCAGGACGAGCCCGGCACGGCCGGCCGCGCGGGTCCGCCTGCGGCCGATCCACAGCGCCAGTCCGCCGAGCGCGACCACCCACAGCCAGCTGGCGGCGAGTTCGCTGTAGTTCCGCCCGAATTCCCCGAGCTGGAGGCTGGAGTGGAACTCGCTCAGCCAGGCCCGCAGCGGCAGCGCGTCGCCGACGGTGGTGAGCTTCCCGCGGACCTCGGCCGTATACGGATCGACGAACACGGTGAGCGTCTCGCCCTCGGCGAGTCCCGGGCTCTCCATGATCACCCGGGTGGTGGCGTCCGCCTCCGGGGCGGGCCATACGGCCGACACCGTGCCCTGAGGCGCGGCGTTCTTGGCCGCCGCGACCTGGGCGGCGAGCGGCTGCGCGCTCGCGCCGACGCGGTCGACCGTCAGCTGGTCGGCGTAGAGGATCTTCTCGGCCTGCCAGGAGCCGGCGTAGAGCAGTCCGGTGGTGGCGGCGACGAGCAGGAGCGGGGCGATCAGCACCCCGGCGTAGAAGTGCAGGCGCAGGAGCAGCGGCCGCAGCGCGGCCCAGGTGCCGGCCGCGCGGGCGGAGGAGGAACCGGGCGTGGATCCGGGGGCGGTTCCGGGTGCGGCGGCAGTACCGGTGGCGGTTTCGGTGCCGGCGCTGGTGCCGGTTTCGGTTTCGGTGCCGGTTTCGGTTTCGGTGCCGGTTTCGGTTTCGGGTGCGTCGGGGTCCGCTGTGCGGACGACGGCCTCGTCGAGAGACATGGGTGTCCTAGGTGTTGGCGAAGACAGGGGTGAGCGGCCCCAGGTCTCGCCCCCTCGCCAGGGAGGTGCGCCGGTCGATCGGGCGATCAGGCGCGGGCAGGACGGCCGGGGGCCGTGATACGGATCCGTCCGCGTGCGGGCGGCCCGCGCCGCTCGGCGGTGTGTGCGTGTACGGCTCCGCGCAGGGTGCGCGGCCGCCGGTACCCGGCGGGCCGGAACGCCGGCGCCTGCGGTACGGGGATCCCGCGCGTGCGGAGCAGGGCGAGGACCCGGGAGAGCGGCCGGGCGGCGAGCAGCGCCCCGGCCGCCAGGACGGCGGTGAGCCGGAAGACGGCGGCCTCGCCCCAGGCCAGCCAGAGGGCGCAGAACAGTCCGGCGAGGACGTGCGCGGCGATCATGCCGAGCCCGTCGTGGGCGTGGCCGGCGGCCATGTCACCCATGCCGGCCATGGCGCTCATGCCGTCCGCCGCGGTCATGCCGTCCGCCGCGCCCATGCCGTCCATGGCACTCATGCCGTCCATGGAGTGCGCTCCGTGCGCGGAGTGCGCCCCGTGCGCCGCCCCGGCAGCCGTGCCCTCCGCTCCCGCTCCCGCGCTCGCTCCCGTGCCCGTCCCGTGCCGGGCACCCGCCGTGGAGGCGGAGAAGACGAGGTGCAGGACCGCCTGTACGGCGAGCAGGGCCGCGGAGATGGAGAGCGGTCCGCGGCGGCGCCCGGCGGAGAGCCAGGCGAGCCCTCCGGTCAGCCCGAATGCGGACAGAAGGCCCAGTGCGGGAAGGTCCGTGCCGGACATGTACGAATGCCCCGCCGCACCCAGTGCGACGGCCACTGCCGCGAAGAGCGCGGCTCGCAGGGCGCGCATCGGCGCGGGGCTGTCTGACATGACCAGCGCATATTGCCACGGTCCCCCGCCTCGCCGCGGGGCACCCCCGTGGCCGATCATGGACCGATGAGCCCCCTGTCCTTGACGGTCCCGCTGAGCGCGGTGTACACGGGCGCGGTCCAGCTCGGGGCGTACGCCCTGGAGCGGCTGGATCCGGCGGCGCGGGAGCGGCTGCTGCGCCGGTGCTCCACCAACACCGACAATCTGGACGCCGGCCGCTGGGAGACCCTGCCGGCCAGCGCCCTCCTCGTCGAGGAGCCGATGCCGCTGCCGTACGCGCTCCTGCTGACGGCCGTCCTCGGGTACGCCGAGTACGCCTACGGGGCCTGGTGGACGGCGGCAACCTTCCTGTTCGGGCACGTCACGGCCACCCTGCTGGTCTACGGGGCGCTGCGCCGGACGGCCGGTCCGCGGACCCGGCGGGCGGTGGACGTGGGCACCAGCTACGGGTTCAACACCGTGCTCGGGGCGCTGACCTCGGTGCTTCCGCGCGGGCCGGTGCGCACCACCGCCCGGGCCGGTCTGCTGGCGCTCGCCGTCCGGCCGGTGCTGCGGCGGGAGCGGACCTTCACCGACGCCGGGCACCTGGTGGCCCTGAGTCTCGGACTCGGGGTCTCGCTGGCCGCCGATTACCTTTCCGGAGCGAAATCTCCGAAAATCATACGGATGACACGCGTCACCCAGTGCGCTTCATTCCGAGCCCATCCACTTCTCTGATCATTCGATTCTCTGATCATGACTCTCTGATCACGTTGGAGCCGCCACGATGACCGTCACCACCGCCAAGACCGTCGCCAACCTCCGGGACCTCGGCGGCACCCCGCTCGCCGGGGGCCGCAGCGTCCGCCCCGGTCTGGTGCTGCGCTCCGGCCAGCTCGACCGGCTCGACCTCGACGTCGACCAGGCGGTGGCCGCTCTGGGCATCGGCACCGTCATCGACTTCCGTACCGGTGTGGAGCGCGGCCAGCACCCCGACCGGGTGCCGGCCGGCGCCCGGCTGCTCATAGCAGACGCCCTGGCCGACAAGATGGCGGCCGACAGCACGGGCGAGGGCGGCCCCGGGAAGATACCGGCCGCCCAGCTCAAGGACATCCTGTCCGACCCGGTGGTGGCGGAGGAGCACCTGGGCGGCGGCAAGGTGCAGACCCTGTTCACCAGCCTCTACCGGTCCCTGGTCAGCTCCGCCTCCGCGCAGGCCGCGTACCGGCTGCTGCTCACCGAGCTCGCCGATCCGCGGTCCGGGCCGGTGCTCTTCCACTGCACGGCGGGCAAGGACCGTACGGGCTGGGGCGCGACCGTGGTGCTGTCGCTGCTCGGCGCCGACGACGAGACGCTGATGAGCGAGTACCTGTCGGTCAACCCGGCGGTGCGGATCGCCTTCGCCCCGATGATCGAGGGCTTCACGGCGGCCGGCGGCGACCCGGACATCGCACTGGCCCTGATCGGGGTCTTCCCCTCCTACCTGGAGGCCGGACTGGACGAGGTGAACACGCGCTACGGCTCGATGGAGAAGTACGTGCGCGAGGGTCTCGGAGTCTCCGACGAAACGGTCGAGGCGCTGCGCGCCCGCCTGATCGTCTGACCGCCGGCCGGTCGCCCGGGACCGAACATGCGCCCTGGGACCCGGTGACCATCCGACCATTCGCTCGTTCTGCTGAACGTGACTGCGCCGGATACCGCCACCCGCCCCCTCTCCCCCGATGTCGAGCAGGCCGAGGCCGCCATCGTCGAGCACTATCCCCGGCTGGTGCGACTGGCCTACCTGGTGCTGCCGCCCGCCCTCGGCCGCAACCGCCGGGTGCTCACCGCCCACTCGCTGGCGCAGCGCGCCCTGCCGCGCGGCCGGCGGGACGGGGCGGCCGCCGCGCAGTCGGCGGTGCAGGGCGGGGTGCCGGGACAGCGGGGCGGGGCGGGTCCCGAGTCCGGGTACGCGTACGTACGGCTGCGCGTGCTGCGGTCCGCGCTGGAGGCCGGGATCCCGCTGACGTTCCGCGCACTGCCCCGGCGGGCCCAACTGCCGCCGCTGCTCCCCCAGGTGTGGGGGCTGCGGCTGTTCCCGCGCTCGGGCGGGGCCGAGGAGCTGGCGCTCGACCAGTGGCTGGCCACGCTCGACGGGCCGGGGCGGGCGGCGTGCGTCCTGCGGGCGCTGGAGCGGCTGCCCGAGCCGGAGGTGCTGCGGGTACTGACCGAGGCGGGCGTGGCCAACCCGGCCGCCGCCGTCGCGGAGTCCGGGGACCCCTCGACCGACGAGCTGTTCGCCTCCCCCGAGTTCGACCCCTGCGTGCTCCAGGCCCGGCCCACCGACCTGCTGCGCCGGCGCCGGCTGGTGCGGGCCGGGATCGCCGCCGGGGCCGCCCTCGCCGTGTGCGGGGTACTGCTGTCGCTGCCCGGCGGCGGATGGGGCGCCGACGGGGCCGCGGCCCCGCTCTACGCGAAGAACGCGGCGGCGGAGCAGGCGCTGGACCCCGGGCAGCTGGTCCGGGTCGCGCCCACGGTCTGGCGTACGGCCTCCCGTACCGACTACTCCGGCTGGCCCGCGCGCGGGGACCGCGTCGACGATGCAGCGCTGCTGCGGCGGGCGCTGGCCGTCTGGGCCCGGCCGGGCCGCTCGGTCGTGGTCTCGGCCACCCCCGGCACCCCGTCCGGGCCGCCGATGGGACCGCCGCAGCTGCTGTTCGCCGGGACTGTCGACCAGGCCGTCGTGGTCCTGCTGTACGACGGCCTGCGCGTGGTGCGGTACGCCGAGCCGCGCTCCGGCACCGACATCGCGGCCCTCGACTTCGCCCGGACCGACGGGGCCTCGGCGGACACGGCCGCGGCCCTGGTGCTCAGCCGGGTCGACGGCAACGTCCGCTATCTGACGGCCCCTTGGGTGACGGCCGCGACGCAGCGCGACCTGCTGAAGCCGGGGGACGCCCCGACCGGACTCAAGCTGACGCCGGAGGGGGTCACTCCGCCGGTGCCGAGCCCCGCCCCGGAGGGGACCTGTACGAGCTGGAACGCGCTGGCCGTGACCGGTGACGGCGCGACCCGGCTGATCACCGACCTGGGCGAGCTGACCCCGGCCCGGCTGACCTCGGGGGCGCCCGGCGCCGAGCGGAACGTGACCGAGGGCGCGGAGCTGGGCGACTGGTCGCGGATCGCCTGCCTGCTGCCTTCGGTGCGTTCGCACGGGGTCCGCACGGTCAACACGTGGACGTACGCGAAGCAGCCGCTGCCCGAGGGCGACGGCACGGCGACCTGGCTGTGCACCCGGGCGGAAACCTGGCAGGGCACGGCGGACCGGGTGCAGGCGCAGTTCCTGGCCCCGGGCGCGCCGCTGGCGGCGCAGGCGGCGAAGGCGGAGGGCTCGCCGGCGTGCGGGCCGCGGGAGCCGCGGGTGCTGGCCGGGGTGCTGTGGAAGTCGAAGGCCGGGCAGTGGTACGTCCTGGCGGCGGGCAGTGCGCAGTTCGCCTCGCTGACCGTGGGCGGCGGCCAGGTGAGCGGGGTCGCGGTGGGCAACCGGCTGGCGGTGAAGGCTCCGGCGGGCGCGCAGGTGGAACTGACGGGCAAGCTCACGGACGGTTCGAAGGCGGGAGTGCTGCGCTAGTCGCGGCCCGGCCCGGGGGCGGGGCTGCGCTAGCCGCGGCCCGGCCCGGGGGCGGCAGGAAGTGGCGGTAGAGGGGTTTCCCTCCCCTCTACCCATCAGTACATTGACGCCATGTCTAATACGCCGCCCGCGTCGCCCGCCCCCGTGGCGTCGGAACACATAGAGCTGAAGGCCCGCAACGTGTCCTTCTCCTGGGAGGACACCCCGCTCCACTGGCTGCCCGGCGACCCCTTCGCCAACCACACGATCAACGTGCTGCACCTGCTGCTCCCGGCGGGCGAGCGCTGGTTCGTGCACGTCTACAAGCAGGTGCTCCCGTACATCACGGACGAGCAACTGCGCGCGGACGTGGTCGGGTTCATCGGCCAGGAAGCGATGCACGCGAGCGCGCACGACGACGTGCTCCCCCACCTCAAGCGGCTGGGCCTGGACCCGACGCCCTACACGGCGCAGATCGACTGGCTCTTCGAGAAGCTGCTCGGGGACCGGACGCTGCCGCCGGGCGCACCCCGCAAGTGGTGGCTGATGGAGCGCGTGGCGATGATCGCAGCGATCGAGCACTACACGGCCTTCCTGGGCAACTGGGTCCTCAACGCGCAGGAGTTGGACCGGCGCGGCGCTGACCCGGTGATGCTGGACCTGCTGCGCTGGCACGGCGCGGAGGAGGTCGAGCACCGGTCGGTGGCCTTCGACCTGTTCATGCACCTCGACGGCGGCTACCGCCGCCGGGCCCGCACCTGGGCCACGGCCTTCACGGCGCTGGTCTTCCTGTGGCAGCGCGGATCGCGCTACTTCATGGAGCACGACCCCGGACTCCCGCCCGGCTCCAGGGCCTCGGTGGGCCAGTTCTACCGCTCGGGCCGCAAGGGGACCCTGCCGTCCGCGGGCGCGATGCTGAAGTCGATACCGACGTACCTCTCGCGCTCCTACCACCCCTCGCAGGAAGGCTCCACCGCCCAGGCCGTGGCCTACCTCGCCTCCTCCCCCGGGGCCAACGGGGGTCTCCCGGGCGGCCTCCAGGGCGGCCTCCAGGGCGGCGCGAACGGCGGTGCCCCCGCATGAGGCGCGTCCTGACGGTGACCGCGCTGGCGGGCGCCGCGTGGGTGGCGAAGCGCGCGATCGGCCGGCGCATCGACTCCGGATCCCCGCTGTGGCCGCTGCCCGCGCTGGAGACCCCGGTCTCGGGGTACTCGCCGCGCCGGTGGATCCCGGCGCTGATCGTCTCCCGCACGGAGCCGGCGGACGGGGTGCTGTCCCTGACCCTGGAGTCGGCGGAGCTCCCGGAGTGGGCCCCGGGCGCACACCTGGACGTGCAGCTCCCGTCGGGACTGGTGCGCCAGTACTCCCTGTGCGGCAACCCCACCGACCGGGGCCGCTACACGATCGCGGTCCGGCTCGTACCGGAAGGCCGCGGCGGCTCGCGCGAGGCGCACGCCCAGCTGGTGGAGGGCGCGGAACTCCCGGTCCGCCCGCCCCGCAACCGCTTCCCCCTGGTCCCGGCCCCGTCCTACGCCTTCGTCGCGGGCGGGATCGGCATCACCCCCCTCCTGCCGATGCTCCGGGCGGCCACCGCGGCCGGCGCGGACTGGACCCTGCTCTACGGGGGCCGCTCGCGGGCCTCGATGCCCTTCCTCGGCGACCTCGCGCCGTACGGGGACCGGGTCACGGTCGTCCCCGAGGACGAGGCGGGCCTCCCCGACCTGAGCGCGCTCGGCGCCTCCCTCGGCCCGGACACCCCGGTCTACTGCTGCGGCCCGGCCCCGCTGATGGCTGCGGTGGAAGCCGCCGCACCGGCGGGCACCCCGGTCCACCTGGAGCGGTTCGCCCCGGCGGTCGCGGGCGGGGACGCGAGGCCCTTCACGGTGGAACTGCACCGCTCGGGGCGGGTCGTGGAGGTGGCGGCGACGGAATCCGCCCTGACCGCCGTCCGCAGGGAGCTCCCCGGTACCCCGTACTCCTGCGAGCAGGGCTTCTGCGGCACCTGCCAACACCGGGTGCTGTCGGGGGACATCGACCACCGCGACACCCTGCTCACCGACGGGGAACGCGAGGACTCCATGCTCCTGTGCGTCTCCCGCGCCGCCTCGGACCGGCTGGTCCTGGACCTGTAGGGGGTCCTTGCGGGGGTGCGCAGTAGGGTGGCCGCATGACAACCGGGGTGCGGCGCAGGATGGGTGTCGAGGAGCGGCGGCAGCAGCTGATCGGGGTGGCGCTGGAGCTGTTCAGCCACCGGTCGCCCGACGATGTGTCCATCGACGAGATCGCGGCGGCCGCGGGCATATCGCGGCCGCTGGTCTACCACTACTTTCCCGGCAAGCTGAGCCTCTACGAGGCTGCGCTGCGGCGGGCGGCCGACGAGCTCGCGCTGCGGTTCGTGGAGCCCCGGGAGGGGCCGCTCGGGACCCGGCTGCTGCGGGTCATGGGGCGGTTCTTCGCCTTCGTCGACGACCACGGGCCCGGTTTCTCGGCACTGATGCGGGGCGGACCGGCGGTCGGCAGCAGCCGGGCCAGCGCGATGGTCGACGAGGTGCGCCAGGCGGCGTACGAGCAGATCCTCGCGCACCTGGGCGTCGACCGGCAGGCCCCGCCGGCCCGGCTGGAACTCGTGGTGCGCTCCTGGGTGTCGCTGGCCGAGTCGACGGCGCTGATCTGGCTGGACGGCCGGCGGATCCCGCGCGCCGAGCTGGAGTTGCAGCTGGTGCACGATTTCGCGGCGCTGGCCGCGGTGAGCGCCGCCTACGACGCGGAGATGGCGGGCATCCTCGTACGGATCCTCGTGGACGAGCCGGCCGACGGGCCGTTCGGGGAGCTGGTGGGGCGGCTGGCGGCCCTCGTCCCCACGGAACGCGGCGCGACGGGGGCCGGTCCCTCCGTTCCCGGTGCCCCGGTTCCCGGTCCCTCCGTTCCCGGTCCGCGTTGATCAGCGGTCCTTGATCGAATAGCACGCAATAATGCCCGCGTGATCATTGACGACGGGATCGTGTTCCGCCAGGCCGAGGAGAAGGACGCCGGCACGCTGGTGGCGCTGTACGACCAGGCCGCGCACTGGATGGCCGCCCACGGGATCGACCAGTGGAAGCCCGGCGAGAAGGACCCCGCGCACTTCCTGAAGATCATGCGCGAGGGCGAGGTGTGGATCGCCTCGGACGGCAACGGGCACGCCGTCGGGGCCTACGAGCTGTGGTGGTCCGACGAGGAGGCCTGGGGCATCCAGCCGCCCGTGGCCGGCTACGTGCACCGGCTCATGGTCGAACGCCAGGCCGCGCCCCCCGGGGCCGGCCGGCGGCTGCTCGAACACTCCGAGCGGCGCATCGCCAGGACCGGCCGCGAACGGGCGCGGCTGGACTGCGTCTCCACCAACCCCCGGCTGCTCGCCTACTACCGCTCCGCGGGCTACCGGGTGGTCGGGGAGTTCCCCCACAAGGAGGGCGCGGACGGGCGGGTGTACGGGGTCATCCTGCTGGAGAAGCGGCTGGACCAGCTCACTCTGGTCAACCCGGCCTGATCCGCCGCTCCTTCATCGATCCCGCCCGACCCGCCCCTCCTTGGTCACCCCCGCTTGAAGACGGCCGCGGTGCGGCCCGGGACGGCGAACTCCCCCTTCGCCGGGTCGTAGGACGCCTGCCGGACCACCGGGTCCGCGCCCGAGGCCTGGACCGGGTGCAGTGCGTAGGCCGTGCCCGCGAGGGCCGGGACCCGCTGGGTCAGGGCCGTGGGGGCGGCGTTGAAGACCACCACCAGGTCGCCCACAGCCATCGTGATCACGCCCGGGGTCTCCCCGGTCCCCGAGAGGGGGAAGGCCAGCTTCGCCTGGACCGCCTCGGCGGTGGTGAGGGCGAAGGCCGGCTCCGTCGTACGGATCCTGAGCAGGTCCCGGTACGCGGACGAGGCGCCGTCGATCTCCGCGCAGCCGGGTGCGGGCGCGGTCAGCAGGGGCTTCGCGTAGGGCCACTTCGCGCGGTTGTCGGCCGCCGGGGGCAGGCCGCGGCCGAAGCCGTTGCCGTCCTTGCAGTCCCAGTGGACGGCGTTGAACCAGTCGCCGCTGTCGAAGGAGTTGCGGTCCAGGGACTTGGAGCGGAGCAGGTCGGTGCCCGCCTGGGAGAGGGCCGGGCCCTGCGAGAGGGCGGCGACGGACATCGCCAGGACCTGGGCGCGGGACCGGTCGGCCGCCGGGGTGCCCTCGGGAAGCTTGAAGGCCAGGGCGTCGAAGAGGGTCTCGTTGTCGTGGGCGTCGACGTACGCGAGCGCGTCGCCGGGGGCCGCCGCGTATCCGGCCGGAGCCCCGTTGTAGTCCACCTCGGAGCCCTTGACGGCGCGGCCGGCGGAGTCGGTGAAGGCGTACCCGGCGAGGTTGCCGGTCAGCCCGACCTTGATCAGGTCCTGGTCGTGCAGGAGCCGGACGCGCTGCTGCTCCGAAGTGCCGTTCGCCGGGGCGGCGTTGGGGGCGGTGAACAGGCCGGAGGCGAAGCCCTGGACGCGCGGGTCCTCGTCGAAGGGGCCGCCGCCGCGGACCGCGTCACGGGCCCGGTCGGAGAAGGTGGCGATGCCGGTGCCGGCCATGTTGCGCTGCGTGGCCTGCACGAACCGGGCGTCGTCGGCGACCTCGCCGAAGTTCCAGCCCTCCCCGTAGAGGACGATCTTCTTGCCGTCGACCCCGTCCTTGGCGGGGGTCAGCGCGTCGAGGGCGGCGCGCACGGCCAGGATGTTGGCCTTCGGGTGGTGGCCCATGAGGTCGAAGCGGAAGCCGTCCACCTTGTACTGCCTGGCCCAGGTGACCACCGAGTCCACGACGAGGCGGCCCATCATGGCGTTCTCGGGGGCGGTGTTGGCGCAGCAGGTGGAGGTGGCGACGGAGCCGTCGGCCAGCAGCCGCTGGTAGTAGCCGGGGACGATGCGGTCGAGCACCGACTTGTCGGACTGGCCGGCGGCCACCGTGTGGTTGTAGACCACGTCCATGACCGTGCGCAGGCCCGCGCCGTTCAGGGACTGCACCATGCGGCGGAACTCCACCGTGCGGGCCGTGCCGTTCGGGTCGCTCGCGTACGAGCCCTCGGGGACCGTGTAGTGCAGCGGGTCGTAGCCCCAGTTGTAGGCGTCCTTCGCGGCCGCGGCGGCCACGCAGGCCTGCTGCTCCTCGGAGTCGGGGGCGTAGACCTTCAAGTCGCAGGCGGGCTCGGTGCGGTCCGCGGGCTTCTCGGGGACGGTGCCGATGTCGAAGACGGGCAGCAGGTGGACGTAGGAGGTACCGGCGGCGGCCAGGTCGCGCAGGTGGCGCATGCCCGCCGAGGCGGTGTCCGTGAAGGCCAGGTACTGGCCGGGATGGGTGGTGGTGCGGTCGGCGACCGAGAAGTCGCGGACGTGCAGCTCCTGGATCTGCGCGGAGGCGAAGGGGACGGGAGCGGGCTTCTTCAGCTCGCGCCAGCCGGGCGGGGCCAGCTTCGGATCGGCGAGGTCCACGGCCAGGCTGTACGCGGAGTCCGTGGTCAGGGCGGTGGAGTACGGGTCGGTGACCAGGTTGCGGACCACCTGGCCGGTGCTCGGGGCCCAGACGGTGACGGCGTAGCGGTAGCGCTTGCCGGCCCAGTCGCGCTCGCCGCGCACCGACCAGACGCCGGTGGCGTCGTCGCGGCGCATCGGGACGGTGCGGCCGCCGTCGAGTTCGAGGGCGACCTGCCGGGCGGTCGGGGCCCACACGGAGAGGGTGGGGCGGCCGTCCTTGAAGACGGGGCCGAGGGCCGTCTTCTGCGCGCCGGTCGCGTAGAGGTCGTCGAGGACCCCGGCGAGCTGGACCCCGGTGGCGGCGAGGACGGCGCCGTTGGCGGCGCGGGCGCTCGCCACGAGCTGGCCGCGCAGGGCTTCGCGGACGCGGTCGCGGTCGCGCGGGTCGACCGTGTAGGCGGCGTACGCGGCCAGGTGCGGGTACTTCTGCTTCTGCGCGGCGGTCAGCTCGGTCGCGGCCAGCCGGAGCCACTGGGCCCGGCCGGTCAGGGTGCCGTTCTCGGCCTTGACGGCGCCTTCGCGGGAGGCGAGGAGCTGGAGGGAGGCGGCGGCGGGCGGGGCGTTCCAGGCGACCGTGTCGCGGTCGATCCAGACGGCCTGGGCCTTGGTGAGGTCCAGGGCGGCGGCGCTGCCGGCGGGCTGCGGGAGGAGGTACTTCTCCGTGCCGCCCAGCATCCACACCTCGTGCCCGGTGCTCTTCAGGTCGAGGGACTGGTCGGAGGGGAGGTCCTTCTCGTCGCCCTTGTGGAGGATGTAGCTGAGGCTGGTGGCTCCGGCGGCGAGGGGGACCTCGTAGACGGCGCCGTAGGAGTCGGTACGGGCGGGGAGGACCGGCTTGGACCAGTCGGTGGGGCTCGCCGCCCCGGTCCAGACGTGCAGGCCCCAGCCCTCGTAGGCGCCGTCGGGGCGCTGGTAGTGCAGGACGGCCTTCGCCGTGTCCTGCGGCGGGTAGGCGGGGCGTTCGGTGCGGGCGGGCTCCTTGCCCTGCTCCAGCCAGATCTCGCCGGTCTTCGTCACGTCGATGGTGCGGTCGGCGGCGACGTCCTTGGTGCCGTCCTTGTCGATGACGAGATAGCCGACGCTGCTCGCCCCGGGCTTGAGCTTGACGTGGGCGAAGGCGCCGTAGGCGTCGCGGCCGGTGAACTCGTGGCCGGCGGGCCAGGGGGTCGTCTCGCCTTCGGCGATGTCGCCCCACGCGAACAGGCGCCAGTTGGTGTAGTCGCCGTCGGGGCGGTTGTAGTGGACGATCGCGTAGTCCCGCTGGGTGGCGGTGGGGACCTCGGCGGGCGGGGTCTGCCCGGTGGCCGAGGCGGCGAGGGCGCTCGCGGTGCGGCCGGCCGAGTCCACGGCCACGGCCTTGTAGCGCAGCGGGGTGCCGGCGGCGGTGGCCGGGTCGATGAACTGGGTGACCTTGTACGGGGCGTGGTCGGCGGAGCCGAGGACCTGCCACGGGCCGGTGCCGGTCTGGGCGGCGAAGACGACCCGGCTGAGGGGGTCGCCGGTGACCTCGGCGGAGAGCTCCACGGTGCCGGTGGCGCCGGGGGCGGGGGCCTTGAGGGTGAGGGCGGGCCGGGTGGTGGGCTTGGCGGCGGGGGTGGTGGCCCGGAGGACCACGGTGCCGAGGGCGGGGAGGGTGACGGTCAGTTTGCCGGCCGCGGAGGAGCGGATCAGCGTGGCCGTGCCGCCGTAGAGGGCGGCGTACTGGACTCCGGCCGGGGCGTCGAGCTCGATGGTGCGGGGTGCGGTGGCGTTGTTGGCCGCGACGAGGTACTCGGTGCGGGTGCGGGGGTCGGTACGGGCGAAGGCGTAGGCCGACCCGTCCGCGCCGCCGACGGCCCGTTCGCTCTGGATGCCGTCGCGGAGGGCCGGGTGGTCCTTGGTCAGCTTGGCGAGAGCACTGATCTGCTTGTAGAGCGGGTGCTCCGGATCGTAAGCATCGCTCGCATGCGTGCGCACCGTTCCGAGCTGGTCGTCGTCCAGGTAGTCGGCCGCCCGGGAGGCGAAGAGGGGCTGGCGGGCGTCCTTGTCCCCGCCTGCGCCGGTGAAGCCCTGCTCGTCGCCGGAGTAGATCACCGGGTTGCCCCGGGAGAGGAACATCAGCTCGTTGGCCAGCCGGTACCGGTCCAGCAGCTCCTGCTCCCCCGCCCCCGGCCGGTCCTGCTTCAGGAAGGTCCCGAAGCGGCCCATGTCGTGGTTGCCGAGGAAGGTGACCTGCTCATAGGCGTTCGCCTTGTCGGTGGTGTACCGGTAGTCGTCGCCGAAGACTGCGGCGAGGCGCCCGGCATCCGCGCCCTGGGCGGCGTACGCGCGGATCGCCTCCTGGAGCGGGAAGTCGAGGGTGGCGTCCAGCCGGCCCCGGGTCACGTACGGGGAGGTGATCGCGGTGTCGGCGGAGTAGACCTCGCCGAACATGAAGAAGTCCTTGCGCCCGTGCCGGGCGGCGTACGCGTCGAGGGCGGTGGCCCACTGGGTCCAGAAGCCGGTGTCGACGTGCTTGACGGTGTCGATCCGGAAGCCGTCGATGTCGAACTCCCTGACCCACTTCTCGTAGATCTTCTCCATCCCCTCCACCACCTCGGGACGCTCGGTCCACAGGTCGTCGAGGCCGAAGAAGTCGCCCTGGTCGGAGGATTCGCCGGCGAAGGTGGAGTCGCCGCGGTTGTGGTACATCGTCGGATCGTTGAGCCAGGCCGGGGACTTCAGGTTCTTCTTCGCCGCGGGGACGAAGGGGGTGCGGGGGAAGGAGTCGGCGTCGGTCTCGGGGAACGCGCCGTTCCCTCCCGCGTAGTCCGAGTCCTCGAACGGCTCCCCGTCCTTGGTCAGATAGGGAAAGGCCCCCTTCGACAGGTACCCGTACGAGGCCTCCCGGTAGTCGACGACGTCGGCGGTGTGATTGGTGATGACGTCGAAGAAGACCTTCATCCCCTTCGCGTGCGCCTTGTCGATCAGCCGCTCCAGATCGGCGTTGGTCCCGAAGTGCGGGTCGACCTGGGTGAAGTCGGTGATCCAGTAGCCGTGGTAGCCGGCCGAGACGTCCTTGCCCGTCCCCTGCACCGGCTGGTTCTTGAAGATCGGCGCCATCCAGATGGCCGTGGTGCCGAGCCCCTTGATGTAGTCCAGCCGGTCGGTGATCCCCTTGAGGTCCCCGCCCTGGTAGAAGCCCTTGTCCGTCGGGTCCAGCCCGGTCTCCAGCCGGGAACCGGTCAGTCCGCCCCGGTCGTTGCGCGGGTCGCCGTTCGCGAACCGGTCCGGGAGCAGGAAGTAGAACTGCTCCCGGGTCAGGTCGTGCCGCGCGGACTCGGCCGCCAGCCTGGCGTCCGAGGGCGGGGCCGGTGGCGCCTTGGCGGCGGCCGCCGCGGCGGCGGGCAGGGCGGGCAGGAGCGTCACGGCCAGGGTGGCGGCGAGCACTCCCGCGGCGCCGGCGAGGGCGGGGCGTATCAAGGCGGATCTCCTCGGGTGCGGGACGGGGTGGGACGGAAGGGTCAGTTGCGCCAGGTGTCGGTCAGCGTGACCTTGCCGTTGGCGGGGACCGTGGCGGAGCGGTTGGCTCCGCTCTCCCAGGTGACGTTCCCGGCGGCGTCCTTGCGGACGTACTTGTACGCGAAGACCGTGCCGGGCGGGAGCGTGACGTCGAGCTTCCAGACGGGGTAGGCGGCCGGGTCGAGCTTGAGCGCGGCGCCGGTGTTCCAGCTGCCGAGCTCGGCGCGGTCGCCGGTGACGTAGATGTTCTGTCCGACGACGGTGGTGGCGTTGACGGCGAAGGCGGCGCCGGCGGTGGCGGTGGGCGTCACGGTCGGGGTCACGGTCGGGGTCGGGGTCGGCGTCGGGGTGGAGGTGGCGCCGCATCCGCGGGCGCCCACATGCAGGGCGACGGCCGTCCCGGCCCCGAGGGTGGCGGTGAACCGCCCGCCGGAGTCCACGCTCACGGTCCGGCCGCTCTGCACGTCGCAGTAGTCGCCGCCCGCGAGGGAGGTCTGGAAGGTCCGGGTCAGCGCCGAGCCCTCGTGGTTGATCGCGACGTACGCCTTGGCGCCGCGGCCGAAGGCGATCCGGTCGCCCCCGTCGTCCCACCAGTCGGTGACGGCCTGGCCGCGCGCGGAGTTGCGGAAGCCGACCATGGAGGAGATCTCCCGCCAGGCGTGCTGGCACTTCCAGCCGTCGGCGTAACAGGCGTTCACGGCGCCGCCGTTCGGCGGTCCGGCATCGCGGTCGGTCCACTCGTAGCCGGAGTGGACGTCGGGCGAGCCGTAGGGCCACGCCAGCATGAAGACGCTGGCCAGCGTGTAGGCGGAGCCGTCCTTGTAGCTGAGGGTGTCACCGCCGCGCTCGGTGTCGTGGTTGTCGACGAAGACGGCGGACTGCCCGGAGGGCATGTACCCCCAGGCCTCGCCGAAGTTCTTCAGGTAGGCGAGGTTCTCGTTCTGGAAGACCCGCTTGAGGTCCCGGGCGTACCGGAACTCCTGCACGTCCCCGGTGCCGAGGTACTCGCCCGGCGAGACGGCCTCCCCGGCCCCGTAGATCGCCTCCTGCTTCCAGTAGGCGTTCGGATTCGACATCCGGGACTTGATGTTGGCGAGGTCGGCGGCGGGCATGTGCTTGGCGGCGTCGATCCGGAAGCCGTCGACACCCAGCGAGAGCAGGTCGTTGAGGTAGCCGGCGATGCGGCCGCGCACGTAGTCCTCACTCGTGTCCAGGTCGGCGAGCTGCACCAGCTCGCAGTTCTGGACGTTCGCGCGGTCCCCGTAATTCGATATCGAGGACCGGCAGTCGTCCATGTCCCCGCCGGAATAGAGGCCGGGGTAGTTGTACTTCGTGTACGAACTCCCCCCGGTCCCCACGCCGTCCCCCGCCGCCATGTGGTTGATGACGGAGTCGGCGACGACCTTCACACCGGCGGCGTGACAGGCGTCGACCATGGCCTTGAAGGCGGTACGGTCGCCCAGCCGCCCGGCGATCTTGTAGCTGACGGGCTGGTACGAGGTCCACCACTGGCCCCCCTGGATGTGCTCCTGCGGGGGCGACACCTGGACGTAGCCGTACCCGGCGGGCCCGAGACTCTCCCCGCAGGCCTTGCCCACGGCATCGAACCGCCACTCGAACAGGACGGCGGTGACGTCCTTCTCACCAGGGGCGGCCGCGCGCGCCTGCGCGGCGGGCCCCCCGACGACGGCGAGGGCGGCCACGGCGGTGACGGCGGACACGGACAGCAGCGCGGCGGCGGCTCTGACGGCGCGGGCACGGGTGGGCATGCGGTGTTCCTCCTGGCGGAGAGGCTCGGAACCGGGTGGGGACCGGTCACGGCCGAGTCGGGGATTGCAGCGACCGTAGGTGCCCGGCAGAACCGCTGCAAGACTTTGCGCAAGAGATTGCAGAATTGTTTCCGGGAGGAGTCGGGGGCGCGGGCCCGGACGCAACCACCACATGCAAGGCCCATCCCATCGACAGCAGACCTGAAACGGCGCCCCTCCACCCGCCTGTCAGGCCATGCAAGGGGCGCCTCCACCCGTCCAAACCCGTGACTAGGCTGCTCCGCATGAGGATTCGCGCTGTGGTTTTCGATGTCGGCGAGTGCCTTGTGGACGAGACCCGGGAGTACGGCACCTGGGCCGACTGGTTGGGCGTACCCCGCCACACCTTCGCCTCGATGTTCGGCGCTGTCGTGGCGCAGAATCGGGACTATCGCGAGGTGTTCCAGGAGTTCCGCCCCGGCTTCGACCTCACCGAACAGCGCGAGGCCCGCGCCGCCGCCGGCCAGCCGGAACACTTCGACGAGTCCGACCTGTACCCAGACGTCCGCCCCGCGTTCGCACAACTCCGAGCCCACGGCCTGTGGCTCGGGATCGCCGGGAACCAGACCGTCCGGGCCAGCGGCCTCCTGCGCGAGCTCTTCACGGACGACGTCGACCTGATCGGTACGTCGGACGACTGGGGCGCCAGCAAACCCGACCCCGAGTTCTTCGTCCGCGTAGCCAAGGCCGTCCCCTTCGCGCCGCACGAGATCCTCTACGTCGGCGACCGCGTCGACAACGACCTCCGCCCCGGCAAACACGCAGGAATGCACACGGCGCTCATCCGCCGGGGCCCGTGGGCCACCATCCAGTGGAACACCGCCGAGGCCCAGGAACTCCCGACGTTCCGCGTCGAGACCCTCGCCGACCTGTCCCCGCTGATCACCCAGTTCAACAAGCGAGCGAACTGACCAGAACGCGCACGTCGGCCATCCCGCGTCAGTCCAGCGGGAGCGCCTGGTGCGCGGCCACGATGGCGTCGATGCGGTGTGCGAGGTCGAAGTCCGCGCGGGTCAGGCGGTGGCCGGCATCATGCGTGGTGATCGACGCACGCAGACTGTCGATGCGGAGGTCCAGGTCAGCATGGTGCTGGATGCGCCGGGACCGGTCCGCGATGGTCACGATCGCGGCGACCGCCGCGTGGTAGCGGATCTCGTAGGTTCGGGTGATCTCGTCGCCCTTGCGCTCCCACCCCGGCAACCCGGTCAGGTGCTCGGCGATCTCCTCATCGGACAACGGCTTCGGTACGCCCATGTCAGCTCCCCTCGTGAACGGGCGCCAGGACCTCCGCGAGGTCCCGGCCTACCGGGGCATCGTGCCACGGCCTCATCTCCCCCTCCAGGGCGCGTAGTTCGCGCAGCATCCGCGCCGACCGCGTCTCCGTCGCGATCTCCACAGCCACACGAGCGATCTCCAACGCCTGTTCCGGCTCCCGGGCCACGGCGGCCGCCGTGGCGTGCCGGGCGAGATACACACCGCGGTCCCTACGGGCGGTCGCAGGAACCGCGTCGAGGACTTGCGACCACAACGACGCCGCCTCCCGCCCCAGCCCGAGACGGCCGTAGCAGGTGGCCCGCTGCACCTCAAGGTAGCCGGGCGTGCGGCGGCAGGCATTACCCCACGGCAGGTCGTCGTCCACGCGGGAGATGAGCCCACCCGCAGAGTCGATCAGACGGTCGACGGCGCTCCTGTCACCCGTGAGACTGGCGCCGTGGGCCTGCTGCTGCATCGCCATGACCCGCACTTTGGGAACGACGCGGTCGCCATCGAGCACGGCCGAGCACAAGTCGATGACGCCGTACCCGTCTCCCAGGTCAGTACGCACCTGCGCAAGGTTGACGAGCGAGTACCCGACCAGGTGCGGATCACGGGCGCGCGCCGCGATCTCCTGCGTGACGCCCCGCCAGAACGCAGCCGCACCGAGGTCCCCGGCATCCTGGTAAAGCCAGCCGACGAGAGCGGCGTAAGCGGCGCCCACCCGAAGGAGCCCACGACGAGTCTCGCCCTTCGCACTGCGGATGAGCTTGTCGATGAGCTGGAACTGGGCGCTGACGGTGGCGACGAGATCGTGAGGGCCGAGGAACATATCGGCGCGGTAGTGGCCTTCTAGTTGCTGCTGGAAGTAGTCGATGAGAGCCGGGTCCACGTGCTGCGTGGCCACAGGACCGGGCATGAGCGCGGCCGCCGTGACGGATACGAACGTCCTGCGGTTCACGTCTTCCTCTGGGTGGGCTTCAGGTCGAATCCAGCCGTCAGGGACCCGGAAGCCGAGGTCCTCGGGCCATCGGCCGAGTGCGTCGTGCAACACGATCGCCGTCTCCTCAGACGGCCACCCCGGGCTGGTGCCTTCCCAGCGCCGCCATGTTCGCGCGGACACCGCATACGAGCGGTCGTCGAGAAACCTCTGCCCATGCGTGCTGAGCGCCGCAGCAGCGGCATCCATGCTGCGCCATCCGACCCGAAGCCGGGCGGCCCTGAGCGCGTCATTTCGGTGGCTCATGACCCCAGTGTGAGGTGTCATCGCGCGTATCCCCATCCATGACCGCGACATGGCCAGCGATGGCCATGCGATGGCCTATCCGCCCATCTGCAGGCAGCGAAATCATCCACCTAAGAACACAGGACGTGCTGACGAACCGAGGTACACGGTGACGACGCAAGCAGGCGGCAACATCCAGGATTTGATCACTGAGGCCCTTGGCCCGTATCCGCAGCGCCCGTCGGCTGAGCGCGTGGCACGGCTCATCGACGATCTCATCACCTGCGGCCGGCAACTCCACCATGCCGTGAAATGCCTTCCTCACCGACCGGACGCGCGAGCCTCCAACGCGGTCGCGGAATGGGAGTACACCTCAGCGGTAGGCCCACGGACTTCCGAACCGAACGCCAATTGGAACCACGCCCGCGGCCTGGCCAGAATTGCGCGCACCTTGAAGGCAGTTCTCAGTGAGTCCGAGCATCCATCAACACCCATCTGTTGCCTCTGCGACCGACCGATCCTGAGCGATGGCTACGAGACGATTCCCGGGCATTCGATGTCCGGCGCCCGCCCGGACCAGAACGCTCATGACCGGACGGATCCTGAGTGCCGGCCGATCCGGCCGGGTAACCGGTGACTGAGCGCCTGCGACAGATCATCTACGTCCTGATCGTCCTCGGAATCCTTGCCGTCATTGTCGCCAGCACCTATTGACCTCAACACTGCCGGCTACGAGGGCCCACGACCGGTCCGCAGTCGCTAAGCCGAGTGGGACTGTGTAGCAATCTGTCGCGCCCACCGACCCTGAGGGGCTTCTCGTCCACCTTGCGCTCTGGATGGCACTCGACGGTCACGGGAAGGGTGTCCAGACGCCCGGCCCTGGATGCTCCGATCGCCCCACACGTCCGTACCGGCCGAGGTCACGGTCCTGCCGGGGCCGTGCGTGGATGCCCATCCAGCCGAGCAGGGCTGCGCATCTCCGACGAGGCCGCTCCTCCCCACTCCTCCCTCCCGGCCGTTCCCCGGGGGGATCCCGGAAGTCTTGTGGCGTTTCGGGGTGGGCCGGTCGGTCAAGGGTGGCCGAAGGCCATCGCGAAGCGACGCGACCGCAGGGAGCGCCCTTGAGGGACCGGCCCGCACCGAAAGGACACTGGACTGCCGGGCTCCCCCCGGACCCTGCCAACGCCAAGGACCGGCCCGCAGCACAGGCCCACCCCCGGCTCCGACCGGCAGTGTTCGCGCCTCAGCCTCGCCACCGAGGGGGCGGGTGGGCAACCACCGCTCGGGGGCGGTGGTGAGAGGGGGGTGGAGGCCCCGCCCGAGCGCAGGCCCGTAGTCCCCTTCCCGGCCGAATGCCCCCCTACCCCACCCCAGGCCCCTGTCCCGTCGACCCCCGGACCACCAGCTCCGGTTGGAACACGTACTCCGTGCGCTGGACCGGGGTGCCTCCGACTGCCTCCAGGAGGGCGCCCACCGCTGCGGTGGCCATGGCGCGGACCGGCTGGCGGACCGTGGTCAGTGGGGGGTCGGTGAAGGCGATCAGCGGGGAGTCGTCGAAGCCGACCACCGAGATGTCCTCGGGGACGCGCAGGCCGCGTTCGCGGGCGGCGCGTATGACGCCCAGGGCCATCGGGTCGCTGCCGCACACGATGCCCGTACAGCCGCGGTCGATCAGGGCTCCGCCCGCGGCGTGGCCGCCCTCGACCGTGAACAGGGTGCGCTGGATCAGGCCGTCGGCCGCCGCCGACGGGAGGGCGGCGACGAAGCCGGCTTCCTTCCGCGCCGACGGCACGTAGCGCGTCGGCCCTATCGCGAGGCCGATGCGCCGGTGGCCGAGGTCCTCCAGGTGGCGGACCGCCATCTCCGCGGCGGCGCGGTCGTCGGGGGAGATGAAGGGGGCCTGGACCTGCTCGTTGAAGCCGTTGATCAGCACGAAGGGGACCCCCCGCGCCGCGAGCCGCTGGTAGCGCGAGGGGTCGGCGGAGGAGTCCGCGTGCAGGCCCGACAGGAACACGATCCCCGTCACCCCGCGCTCCTCCAGCTGCTCCACCAGTTCGTCCTCGGTGGCCCCGCCCGGGGTCTGCGTGCACAGCACCGGGGTGTAGCCGTGGCCCGCCAGGGTCTGCTCGATGACCTGGGCGAACGCCGGGAAGATGGGATTGGTCAGCTCCGGGGTCAACAACCCCACCAGCCCGTTGCTGCGCCGGCGCAGCCGGACCGGGCGTTCGTAGCCCAGCAGGTCCATGGCGGCCAGCACCTTGTGCCGGGTGCCGGACGCCACGCCCGCTTTGCCGTTGAGCACACGGCTGACGGTCGCCTCGCTGACCGCGGCCTGCGCGGCGATGTCCGTCAGCCGCAGCGGGGAGGTCATCCCCGCCACCACACCGCCGTGTCGGCCGGCAGCTCCGACGGGTCGGGCAGGGGCCCGCTCGCCAGCAGTACGGTGCCCGGCGCGGGCAGCGGTACCGGCTCGGCCGTGGTGTTGACCGTGCAGGTGAAGTCCCCGCGGCGGAAGGCCAGGACGCCCGCCGGGGCCTCCAGCCACTCCACGGCGTCGCCCGCACCCAGCTCCGGGTGCGAGCGGCGCAGCCGCAGCGCGGACCGGTAGAGCTCCAGGGTGGAGGCCGGGTCGCCGGTCTGCGCGGCCACGCTCAGGTCCGCCCACCCGTCGGGCTGCGGCAGCCAGCTGCCGCCGTCGCCGAATCCGTACGGGGCCTCGGTGCCCGACCACGGGATCGGTACGCGGCAGCCGTCGCGCAGCCCGTCCTGCCCGGCGCCGCGGGAGAAGGCCGGGTCCTGGCGGACCTCGTCCGGGAGGTCGGTCACCTCGGGCAGGCCGAGCTCCTCGCCCTGGTAGACGTACGCCGAACCGGGCAGCGCCAGCATCAGCAGCGCGGCCGCCCGCGCCCGCGCCAGCCCTTCCGCCCCTCCCCCGTACCGGGTCACGTGCCGCACCACGTCGTGGTTGGACAGCACCCACGTGGTCGGCGCACCCACCGGGCGCATCGCGTCCAGCGACTCGTCGATGGTGGCGCGCAGCGCCTGCGCGTCCCATCCGGTGTTCAGGTAGTGGAAGTTGAAGGCCTGGTGCAGTTCGTCGGGCCGCAGGTAGAGGGCCGTCCGGTCGGCGCTCGGCGTCCACGCCTCGGCCACGCCGATCCGGTCGCCGGCGTACTCGTCCAGCACCTTCCGCCAGGAGCGGTAGATCTCGTGGACCCCGTCCTGGTCGAAGAAGGGCAGCACCTGGTTGCCGAGCAGCTTCAGCTGCTCTCCCCGCCCCAGGTCGGGCAGGCCGGGGGCCTTGACCAGGCCGTGGGCCACGTCGATGCGGAAGCCGTCGGCGCCGAGGTCGAGCCAGAACCGCAGGATCGAGCGGAACTCGTCCTGTACGGCGGGGTGTTCCCAGTTGAAGTCGGGCTGTTCGGGGGCGAAGAGGTGCAGGTACCACTCCCCGTCGGCGACCCGGGTCCAGGCGGGCCCGCCGAAGATGGACTCCCAGTCGTTCGGGGGCTCGGCCCCGTCCGCGCCCCGCCCCGGGCGGAAGTGGAAGCGGTCGCGCAGGGGTGTCCCCGGCCCTTCCCGCAGCGCCTGCTTGAACCATTCGTGCTGGTCGGAGCAGTGGTTGGGCACCAGGTCCACGATGATCCGCAGGCCCAGGCCGTGCGCTTCGCGGATGACGGCGTCGGCGTCGTGGAGGCCGCCGAACATCGGGTCGATGGCCCGGTAGTCGGCGACGTCGTAGCCGGCGTCGGCCTGCGGGGAGGCGTAGAAGGGGCTGAGCCACACGGCGTCGACGCCGAGGTCCTTGAGGTAGGGCAGTCGGCTGCGGATGCCTTCGAGGTCCCCCATGCCGTCCCCGTTGGAGTCGGCGAAACTGCGCGGATAGACCTGGTAGATCACCGCTTCTCTCCACCAGCCGGGCAGGGTGCCGGCGGAGGTGGGGAGGCCGTCCAGCGAGGGTTCGGCGGCGAGGTGCTGGGTCATGTCGTCCTTGAAGAGGTCGGGCCGGGTGGTACGAGGGCGGGGCGCGGGGTGGTCAGCCCTTGGTCGCGCCCGCCGTCATCCCGGCGACGAGGTGGCGCTGGGCGAAGAGGAAGAAGAACGCCGCGGGGATGGCGATGAGGATGGAAGCGGCGCTCATCGCACCCCAGTTGGAGGTGTACTGGGTGACGAAGGTCTGCAGCCCGCCGGCCAGGGTGAGGTGTTCGTCCCCGACCATGAAGGCGGAGGCGTACGCGACTTCGCCCCATGCGGTGATGAAGGCGTAGAAGCCGGTGACGGCGAGCCCCGGCTTGGCCAGCGGCAGGATGAGGCGCCAGAAGGTCCCGAAGGGGTTGAGCCCGTCCACCCGTCCCGATTCGTCGATCTCGACCGGGATGGTGTCGAAGAAGCCCTTCATCATCCAGGCGCAGAACGGCACGGCGATGGTGAGGTAGGTGATCACCAGGCCGAGCGGCTGGTTCAGCAGCCCCAGGTCTCCCATGAGGTTGTAGAGGGGGACGATGAGGATGGCCATCGGGAACATCTGCGTGATGAGCAGGGTCCACATCAGGGGCTTCATTCCGGGGAACTTGAAGCGGCTGACGGCGTATCCGGTGGTGGCGGCGATGAACACCCCGAGGACGGTGGTGATGCCGGCTACCAGGACGGAGTTTCCGAACCAGGTGAGGAAGGAGGTCGACTCCACCAGGTAGCGGTAGTTGTCGAGGGTGGGTTCCTTGACGAAGTCCGTGGAGATGGCGTGCTTCGCGGGCTTGAGCGAGGTCAGCAGGATCCACAGCACCGGGAAGACGGCGATCACGGCGGCGACGGCCAGGGTGCCGTGGAGTCCGGCGGAGGCGAGTGCGGAGCGCTTGCCGCGCGGACGGGGGGAATCCCCGCGCGAGGCGGACGTGGAACGTACGGAACGCGTGGAACGTACGGAGTCGGTCGTCGTCACGGTCGTCACCACACCTCTCCCTGCTTGCGCAGCGAGCGCCGGTAGACCAGCGCGAAGATCATGAGCAGCAGGAGGATCAGTACGCCCCAGGTCGCCGAGACGGCGAAGTCGCGCGGGCTGGTCACGAACGCCTCGCGGAAGGCCTGGGTCACCAGGATCTCGGTGCTGTCTCCGGGGCCGCCCCGGGTGAGCAGGAAGATCACCGGGAACATGTTGAAGGTCCAGATGGTGGAGAGCAGGATCACGGTCATGCTGACCGTCCGCAGTCCCGGCAGGGTGATGTGGCGGAACCGCTGCCAGGGGCTCGCCCCGTCCATCTCGGCCGCCTCGTAGAGCTCGCCGGGGATGGACTGCATGCCGCCGAGCAGGGCGACCATCATGAAGGGGACGCCGAGCCAGACGTTGACGGCGATGACCGCGATCTTGGCCCAGGTCGGGTCGTCGAGCCACGGGACGGCGGAGATGCCGCCGCCTTCGAGGATCTTGTTGAGGATGCCGTTGTCGCGGTTGAACAGGAACCGCCAGGCGAAGACGGAGACGAAGCCGGGCACGGCCCAGGGCAGGATGAGCGCCATCCGGTAGGCGGCGCGCCCCTTGAACTCGCGGTTGAGCACGGTGGCGAGGCCCAGGCCGAGCGCGAAGGTGACCGAGACGCAGGCGACGGTCCAGGTCACCGTCCACACCAGCCGCTGCAGGAACACCGGGTCGGCGAGGACCTCGGCGTAGTTGTCGAGGCCGATGAACTGGTACGTGGCCTCGATGTGGTTGGCGCCGATGGTCCGGCCGACGTTGCGCTCGGTGGCGTCGGTCAGCGACAGGTAGACGCCGCGGACGAGCGGCCAGCCGATGATCACGCCGAGCACGAGCACCACGGGGGTGATCATGGCCCAGGCGTACCAGTGGGTGGCCAGGGCCCGCTTCAGCCCGGGGCGGTTGCGTCCGCCGGCGTTGCCGTCAGCCCTGCGGCTCCGGCCGCGGGCGGCGGAACCGGCGTCAGAACCGGTCCCGCTGCCCGCGGCCTTCACCACGGACTGGCTGGTGTGAGCAGCCATCTTTTCGCTACTTCCAGCCCTTGAGGATCTTGCGGAATTCGGCGCCGGCCGCCTTGGCCGCGTCCTCCGGGCTCGAGGCTCCGGTGATGGCCTTGGTGTATTCGACCTTCAGCGGCTCGAACAGGGAGCCGTTCTCCGGGATCCAGGCGCGCTCGACGGCCTTGTCCACGGCCGGCTTGAAGAACTGCACCATCTCGCTGGACTTGACGTCGGGCTGCTCGTAGGCGGCCGTCCGGGTCGGGAGCAGGCTCAGTTCCTTGGCGGACTGGACCTGCACCTCCTGCGAGGTCATGTAGTCGACGAAGGCGTTCGCGGCGGCGATGTTCTTGGAGCCCGCGTACACGGCGAGGTCGTGGCCGCCCTGGGGGGCGCCCGCCTTGACGGAGCCGGCCGGGACGGCGGCGATGCCGAGGTTGGCCTTGTCCTTGAACTGGTCGCCCGCGTAGGTGTCGGCCACGGCCCAGGGGCCGTTGATCATCATGGCGGCCTCGCCCGTCTTGAAGGCGGTCTGCATGTTGGTCCAGCCGTCGGTGGCGTTGGTGATCGCCGCACCGGAGGTGACCAGGTCGCGGGCGGCCTTGAAGGCCTTGACTCCCGCCGCGTTGTCGACGGTGACCGTCTTGGTCTTCGCGTCGACGAGGTCGCCGCCCTCTCCGTAGATGAGGGGGAGGAACCAGTAGGAGTCGTCGCCGCGCAGGTAGAGGCCGGCCTTGCCGGTCTTGGCCTTGATGGCCGCGGCGGCGGTCTTGACCTCTTCCAGCGTCTTGGGGGGCTCGACGCCGGCGTCGGCGAGCATCTTCTTGTTGTAGAAGAGGCCCATGGTGTCGATGACCTGCGGGACGCCGTAGGTCTTGCCCTCGTACTTGCCGCTGGCCGCGGCCTGGGGCAGGAACTCGGTGTCGACCTTCTTGGCGGTCTCGGCCGGGACCTCGGCGAGGTAGCCGAGGGAGGCGAAGTCGGCGACCCAGCCCACGTCGGCGCGGATCACGTCGGGGGCCTCGGAGCCGCTGCTGAAGGCGTTCTTGACCTTGTTCTGGGCGTCGCCGTAGGGGACGTTGACGTACTTGACGGTCACCTTGGGGTGCTTGGCGGTGAACGCCTCGGCGAGCTTCTGGAAGGACGCCTTCTCGGCGTCGTTCGAGGTGTCCCACCACGTGACCGTGCCGGAGAGCTCCCCGTCGGCCTTGGCGCCGCCGTTGCCGTCCTTGGTGTCACCGCCGCAAGCCGTCGCCGCGAGCGCCAGAGCCGCGACCAGCGCGGTGGCCGCTATGCCACGCCGCATATGAACTCCTTCGATGATCCCGGCCGCGCCTCGCGGTCCCGAGTTGCCGAGAACGTAACAAGCCTGAAAGCCGACCGAAAGACCTTGCGGGAACTTTCTGCAAGAAGGGGTGATCGTTACATCCGTGTGTCCGGACGGTTGCCGCAGCTTGCTGTTAGTTCGAACCCTCTTCGACTGTCCGGGCCCGCAACCAGGGGGCGCGTACGCGCGTTGACCCGATATGACCCACGAGTTGACCGCCTCCCGGCTTGCAAGCGCTTCCAGCAACGCCACCGCGGGCGGCGGCTGGTGGCGCGATGCCGTCATCTACCAGGTGTACGTCCGCTCCTTCGCGGACAGCGACGGCGACGGCGTCGGGGACCTGCGCGGGGTCCGCGAGCGGCTGCCCCACCTGGCCCGGCTCGGGGTGGACGCCGTGTGGCTGACCCCCTTCTACCTCTCCCCCCAGGCCGACGGCGGCTACGACGTCGCCGACTACCGGGCCGTCGACCCGCTCTTCGGGGACCTCGCCGACGCCGCCGCCCTCATCCGCTCCGCGCACGCCCTGGGACTGCGGGTGATCGTCGACGTGGTCCCGAACCACACCTCCGAGCAGCACGCCTGGTTCCGGGCGGCGCTGGCCGGGGAGCCCGGAGCCCGCGAGCGCTACCACGTCCACCCCGGCCGGGGCCCCGCCGGGGAGCTCCCGCCCAACGACTGGGAGTCGGTCTTCGGCGGGCCCGCCTGGAGCCGGACCCCGGACGGCGCCTGGTACCTGCACCTCTTCGCCCCCGAGCAGCCCGACCTGAACTGGGAGAACCCCGAGGTCGCCGAGGAGTTCTCCGCCGTCCTGCGGTTCTGGCTCGACCTCGGCGTGGACGGGTTCCGGGTGGACGTGGCCCACGGCATGGTCAAGGCCCCGGGCCTGCCGGACATCGGCCGCGGTGCGCAGGCCACCCTGATCGGCATCGAGCCGCTCCCCTTCTTCGACCAGGACGGGGTCCACGAGATCCACCGCTCCTGGCGGCGGCTGCTCGATTCCTACGAGGTCCCGCGCATCGGGGTCGCCGAGGCCTGGGCGCCCACCTCCGAGCGGCTCGCGCTGTACGTCCGCCCCGACGAACTGCACCAGGCCTTCAACTTCCGCTTCCTGAACTGCCCGTGGGACACCGTCGCGCTGCGCACCGTCATCGACGAGTCCCTCGCCGCCACCGCCTCCGTCGGGGCCCCGACGACCTGGGTGCTGTCCAACCACGACGTCGTACGGCACCGCACCCGCTACGGCAGCCTGGCGCGGGCGCGGGCGGCCGCGCTGCTGATGCTGGCGCTGCCCGGTTCGGCGTACGTCTACCAGGGCGAGGAGCTCGGCCTGCCCGAGGTGACCGACCTCCCGGACGAGGTCCGCCAGGACCCCGCCTTCTCCCGCGGCGCCGGGCAGGACGGGCTGCGCGACGGCTGCCGCGTACCGATCCCCTGGTCCGGGCAGGAGCCCCCGTACGACTTCGGGCCGGCCGGGAGCTGGCTCCCGCAGCCGGCCGGCTGGGGCGGGCTCAGCGTCGCCGCGCAGACCGGCGACCCCCACTCCACCCTGGAGCTCTACCGGGCCGCCCTGGAACTGCGCCGCGCGATGCCCGGCCTGGGGGCGCCGGAGGCGGGGACGGAGTCCGGGGCCGCCGGGATGCAGTGGCTGCCCGCGCCCGAGGGGGTGCTGCTCTTCACCCGTCCCGGCTTCGCGTGCACGCTCAACACCCGCCCGGTCCCGCTCGAACTGCCCTCGCCCGGGCGGCCCGTCCTGTCGAGCGCGCCGGTGGAGACGGACGGGCGCACCGTCCGGCTTCCCCCCGATTCGTGCACGTGGTGGTCATGGTGAACGTCCGACCGGTACAGTCCAATCCCGTGACCGCACGGCTAGCCGACATCGCAGCCCAGGCGGGGGTCAGCGAAGCCACAGTCAGCCGCGTGCTCAACGGCAAGCCCGGTGTGGCCGCAGGCACCCGTGAATCCGTGCTGGCCGCCCTCGACGTCCTCGGCTACGAACGCCCCGTACGGCTGCGCCAGCGCAGCGCGGGACTCGTCGGCCTGATAACGCCCGAGCTCGACAACCCCATCTTCCCGGCGCTCGCCCAGGTCATCGGCCAGGCGCTGACCCGGCAGGGCTACACCCCGGTGCTGGCCACGCAGACGCCCGGCGGGTCCACGGAGGACGAGCTGACGGAGATGCTGGTCGACCGCGGGGTCTCCGGGATCATCTTCGTCTCCGGACTGCACGCGGACACCACGGCCGACATGGGCCGCTACGACCAACTCCGCGGGCAGGGCGTCCCGTACGTCCTGATCAACGGCTTCTCCGACAAGGTGCAGGCCCCCTTCGTCTCCCCCGACGACCGGGCCGCGATGCAGCTCGCCGTGACCCATCTGACCGCGCTCGGGCACACCCGGATCGGGCTGGCCGTGGGGCCCAAGCGGTTCGTGCCGGTGCTGCGCAAGATCGAGGGGTTCCGCCTCGGCATGAAGGAGCGGCTCGGACTCGGCGAGGACGAGGTCGAGGAGCTGATCCAGCACTCCCTCTACACGCTGGAGGGCGGGCAGGCCGCCGCGGCCGCGCTGATCGCGCGCGGCTGCACGGCGGTGGTGTGCGCGAGCGACATGATGGCGCTCGGCGCGATCCGGGCGGCCCGGCAGCAGGGTCTGAAGGTCCCGCAGGACGTGTCGGTGGTCGGCTTCGACGACTCCCCGCTCATAGCGTTCACGGATCCGCCGCTGACCACCATCCGCCAGCCCGTGCAGGCGATGGGGCAGGCCGCGGTACGGACCCTGCTGGAGGAGATCGGCGGTACGCCGGCCCCGCACAGCGAGTTCGTGTTCCTGCCCGAGCTGGTGGTCCGCGGTTCGACCGCGTCGGGCCCCCAGCAGGGCCGCGGACCAGCACGCCCCTGACGGGCGCCCCTGGCATTTCCCCTAGGGACGTATGGCCTCCGGTCGTCCGCGAGGTGGAGAGGCTGCGCGCAAGACCGTCCCAAGGGATGATCGGAGGCGAGTTGCCATCTGGCAGACTCTTTTCCTATGGGTGAAGCGAGCGTGAAGACACTGGATACCCGGACGGACGTCTCGTCACCCCCCGTGACCGAGAGCAAGGACCGCCCGGAGTCGTCCGAGCGTGCACTGCTCTCTCGGCTGCGCGCCCCCCGGCGACCCCGGATCTGGTTCGAGGTCCTGCTCATCGCGGTCAGCTACTGGACGTACTCGCTGATCCGCAACGCCGTGCCCGAGCAGAAGGCGGCCGCACTCGCGAACGCCGACTGGATCTGGAAGGTGGAGCAGTCGCTCGGCATCGCCGTCGAGGAGCGGATCAACCACGCGGTCAATTCGGTGACCTGGCTCGTGGTGGGCATGAACTACTACTACGCCACCCTCCACTTCGTGATGACCATCGGCGTACTGGTCTGGATCTACCGTTTCCATCCGGGGCGTTACGCGGCGACGCGGCTCGTCCTCTTCGCCACCACGGGCGTGGCCCTGGTCGGCTACTTCTTCTATCCGCTCGCGCCTCCCCGGCTGATGAACGGGCAGAACTTCGTCGACACCGTGCTGGTCCACCACACCTGGGGCTCCATGGCCTCCGGGAACCTCAAGCACATGTCGAACCAGTACGCGGCCATGCCGTCCATGCACATAGGGTGGTCGCTCTGGTGCGGGCTGACGATCTTCGCGGTCGCCTCCGCCCCCTGGGCCCGGATCCTGGGCCTGCTCTACCCGACGGCGACGCTGATCGTGATCGTGTCCACCGCCAACCACTTCTGGCTCGACGCCGTCGGCGGCATGCTCTGCCTGGCCTTCGGCTACACGGTCTCCCGCGCCTGGTACGGCTCCCTGCCGCACCACCTGCCGCGCAGGCCGGAGGAGACCGGCCGCCATCCGGTGACGGCGGCCCTCCTGAACCATCCGGCCCTGGCCCGCTTCCAGCGCTGAGCCGCGGCCCCCTCACCCCTCCCGGTGGGTGATCCGGCCCCCCGACATGGTGAGCCGGACCGGTGCCCCCGCCAGCTCGTCCGCCGGAGCGTCCACCGGGTCCAGGCCGAAGGCGGTCAGGTCGGCCCGGTGGCCGGCCGCGATCCGCCCCGCCACCGCTTCCTCCCCCGCCGCCAGCGCGGCGTGCGAGGTCATGCCCTCCAGGGCCATCAGTCCGCTCAGGGCCGCCCCGGTCCAGGCACCCGTACCGGCCGAGGCCGCGCCGCGCGGGCTGCGGGCGGTGGCCAGGACCTGGCGGGCGTCGTAGTGGGCGATCGGCCAGTCCGAGCCCAGCGCGAGCACCGCCCCGGCCTCTCGCAGGTCCCGGCAGCGCCAGGCGCGGCCGGCCCGCTCCTCCCCCAGCCGCTTGGACCATTCGTCGCTGTGGTCGGCCCGGGTGTACGCGGTGTGCGGCGGCTGCATCGAGGCGATCACCCCGAGCTCTGCGAACCGCTTCAGCTGGCCGTCCGGGACCGTCTCGATGTGCTCGATCCGGTGCCGCATCCGGCCCCGCAGCCCCAGTGACTCCACGGTGTCCAGGACGTGCCGGACCGCCGCGTCGCCGATGGCGTGGGTCGCGGTGCGCACCCCGGCCGCGTCGAGGATCCGTACCGCCCCGGCGTAGGCCTGCGGGTCGGGCCAGAAGGCGTCGGTGCCCCGACCGTGGCAGTCGGCGTGCTCCAGCCAGGCGGTGCCGCCCTCGACGGTGCCGTCCATGAAGAACTTGACCCCGCCGACCCTCCAGTGGCGGCCGGCGAGCCGCTGGAGCTCGATCAGCTCGTCGAGGTCCTCGCCGGTGGCTCCGGGCATGCACCAGGGCGAGAGGTTCAGCCGCAGCGGCAGGTCGCCCTCGTACTCGGCGGTCGCGAGCAGGGCGGTTACGTCCCCGTCGCCGAGGTCCATGACGTGCGCGCCGGTCAGGCCGGTGGCGGCCATGTCGGAGAGCAGCGCGGTGAGGCGCTCGCGGCGCTCGCTGTACGTGGGCTTCGGTGCGAGCGAGCCGACCAGGTCCATCGCGGCGTGCTCGACGAGGTGGCCGGTGGGCCGCCCGTCGGGGCCGCAGACGATCTCCGAGCGCTGGGCGAAGGCGCGCGGGCCGGTGATCCCGGCGGCGGCCAGGGCCGCGCCGGAGGCGAGCGCGGAGTGGCCGTCGTAGAGCCGCAGGAAGGCGGGGGCCCCGGCGAGGGCCTCCTCGATCAGGGCCTTGTCGACGGGGCGGCCGCCGAAGGCGTTGTGGTCGAGGCCGAAGCCGGTGATCCAGCCGCCGGGGCCCCGGTCGGCGGTGCGCAGGGCGGCGCGGAGCTGGTCGAGGTCGGTGACGGCGGAGAGATCGGTGCCGGTGGCCATCTCGATGCCCCAGACGGGGTGGCTGTGGGCGTCGGTGAGGCCGGGGGTGAGGGTGGCGCCGCCGAGGTCGACGGTCTCGGTGCCGGGGCCGCGCCAGTCGCGGACGTCGGCCTCGTCTCCGACGGCGACGATCTCGCCGCCGAGGACGGCCACCGCGCGGGCCTCGGGGCGGGCGGGGTCGAGGGTGCGGACGCGGGCTCCGGTGAGGACGGTGTCGGCAGCGGGCACGGCTCTGCTCCTTGCGGGGGTTCGGGCTGGTGGGGCTGATCGGGCGGGTGGGGCGGCTGGGGCGGGTGATGATCGGGCTGTACGGGTGCTGCGGCCCTGCGGCCATGCGGCTATGCGGAAGCCACGGGTGCCGCGGACTCCCCGTGCGCTGCGGGCGCTGACGGCGCCGAGGGCACCCCGGCTGCCGCCCCGGCCCCGCCCGGCTCCTCCGCGAAGCGGGCGTAGACCTCGGGTCGGCGGGTCTTCAGGCGTTGGGCGAGGGCGAGCCCGGCGAGGAAGACGGCGGGCACGAGGGCCACGAGCAGGGTGTTGACGGTGCTGGAGGCCATGGTGAAGAGGGCCACCTTGGAGACGACCAGGCAGATCGCCACGGCCAGCAGCACGGCGGCGGTGACGGGCGCGATCAGGGTCCGCCAGGGCCCCTCGTCGTGGCGGACGCGGCGGAAGTAGACGGGTACGGCGATGGCGGCGAGCAGCATCAGGGCCATGAGGCCGATCATGCCGGGAGTGTTCACCCAGAGCAGGAGCTGCTGGTACGGGTCGGCTCCGGCGAGGGCGAAACCCAGCACGATGACGGCGCCGAGGGCGGTCTGCGCCGCGCCGGCGACGTACGGGGAGCCGTGGCGCGGGTGGATCCGGCCGAGGACGGCGGGCAGGACGCCTTCCTCGGCGAGGGCGAGCGCGTAGCGGTTGATGGCGTTGTGGAAGGCGAGGAGGGAGGCGATGACGCTGGTGACGATGAAGACGTGCATCAGGTCGGCCGCCCAGGGGCCCACGTAGGTGGTGATGGCGGTGAAGAAGAGGCCGGCGGGGTCGTCGGCGGCGGCCGCGATGACCTCGGAGGAGCCGAAGGCCTGGATGACGGTCCAGACGATGAAGGCGTAGAAGAGGCCGAGGAAGGCGACGGCGATGTAGGTGGCGCGCGGGATGGTCCGGTCGGGGTCGCGGGCCTCGCGGCGGTAGATGACGGTGGACTCGAAGCCGGTGAACGCGGCGAAGGCGAAGGCCAGCACCGCCGCGGTGCCGGGGACGAGCACCGCGCCGGGGGCGAAGGAGCCGGCCGAGAGTCCGTGGGCGCCGCCCTCGATGAGCACGCCGCCCGCGAGCAGGACGAGGATCCCGGTCTCGGCGACGAGCAGGACGCCGAGCAGCTTGGCGCCGAAGTCGATGGAGCGGAAGCCGCCGTACCAGATGAGGAGGAGGCCGGCGAGGGAGACGGGCAGCCAGGGGACGTCGAGGCCGGCGAGGGCGTGCCCGGTGTCGGCGGTGGTGGTGCCGAGGAGCCCGTAGACGCCGATCTCCATGCCGTTGTAGCCGATGAGGGCGAGCAGGGCGGCGCCGATGCCCACGCGCTTGCCGAGGCCGCGGGCGATGTAGGCGTAGAAGGCGCCGGCGCCCCGGACGTGGCGGCTCATGGTGGTGAAGCCGACGGCGAAGACCGCGAGGGTGAGGCCGGCGAGGAGGTAGCCGGCGGGGGCTCCGATGCCGCCGAGCAGGATCGCCACGGGGGCGACTCCGGCCATGACGGTGAGCGGGGCGGCGGCGGAGACCACGAAGAAGGAGATGTCGGCGGTACCGAGCGCGCCGCGGCGCAGGTCGGTACTCGTGCTCGGCGGCTCGGCTGTTTCGGGCATGCGGGAGGCACCCTTCTGCGAACGGCAGGCGGCGGGAAGCCGAAAACCTAAAGTCTTTCGGTTTGCGGCAATGTAGCCTCCGGTTTTGGCGTACGGGAAGACCTGACGGCGGGAGAAATACGATGGCGCGGCCACGCACCCCACTGCTCGACCGGGAGCGGATCGGCGCTGCGGCCCTGCAACTACTGGCGGAGCAGGGCGAGTTCAGCGTCCCGCAGATCGCCCGGGCGCTCGGGGTGCAAACCGGGTCGCTGTATCACCACGTGGACGGCCGGGCGGGGGTGATCGAGCTGATCCGCGAGCGCGTGTGCGCCGCGATCGACGGCGGCACCCTGTCCTCTACGGAGCCGTGGGACGGCGCACTGGAGGCCTGGGCCCGCTCGTACCGGGCCGCCTTCGCCGCCTATCCGCGGGCCATCCCGCTGCTGATGACCACTCCGGTACGGGCCCCCGCGGTGCTCGCGCAGTACGAACGGGCGGTGTCCCTGATGCTCCGCGCCGGCTTCGCCGCGGAGCAGGTGATGCCGCTGCTCACGGGCCTGGAGAACCTGGTCCTGGGCTCGGCGCTGGACCTCGCGGCCCCGGACGCCATGTGGGAGCCGACCCCGGGCACCCCGCTGCTCGCCCGGGCCCTGGCCGCCCAGGGCCCGGGGCGCGCGGAGGCCGCCTTCGAGGTGGGCCTGACGGCGTTCCTGGCGTACGCGCGGGACCTGCGGGGCGGGGCCGGCCCGGACGGCGGGGCCGACCTGGACGCCGGGGCCGCCGGGGCCGCCGCGGCCGCCCCGGGCGCGTCCGGGGCGCAGGAGCAGTAACCGCCCTGCGGCGTGACAATGGGGGCGGGAAGGGACGCGCGGCGGGGAGGGGCGCGTCCGCCGTCGTGGAGAGGCGGGACCTGGTGGTGGCCTACATAGCCGTGACCGCTCTGAGCCATGTCGGACTGGTCCGCTCGCACAACGAGGACAGCCTGGTCATCGGGCCGTGGACACTGTGCGGGACCACGACCCGGAGCCCCCAGACGCTGCTGTTCCCCCTCGCCAGACCGCTGGTCGTCGCGGTCGCCGACGGGCTCGGCGGGCAGCCGGCCGGCGAGGTCGCCAGCGAGCTGGTCGCCCGGGAACTCGCCCTGCTCGGCCCCACCCTGGACGGCGCCGAGGCGGTCGAGGACGCGCTGAACCTCTGCAACCGCGCGGTGCACTCCGCCACCGAGGGCCGTCCGGAGCTGGCCTCGATGGGGACCACCGTCGCCGGGACCCTGGTCATGCCGGAGTCCCTGCTGTCGTTCAACGTCGGCGACAGCAAGGTGTACCGGGTGGCCGACGACGGGATGCGCCAGGTCAGCGTGGACGACAGCCCGCCGCTTCCGCCGGGGCAGCGCACCACCTCGGCTGTGACGCAGACCCTCGGCGGGAGCCGCGCCGAGCACGTCCTCACCCCGCACGTGGCCGCCTTCCCGCTGGCCACGGGCGACCGCTACCTGGTGTGCACCGACGGGCTGACCGACCCGGTGCCCGACGAGGCCATCGACGAGGTACTGCGGATGCACGACGACGGCAAGGCCGCCTTCGAGCTGTGGAGGGCCGCCATCGAGGCCGGGGGCCCCGACAACATCACGCTCGCGCTGGTGCGCATCGGGGCGTGAGCTCCCGCTACGCCGGGTCCCGGTCCAGGGCCGCCGCCCGCTCCTTGGCCTCGTCGTAGGCCGCGCGGGCCTTCTCCACGTCGTCCATGCGCAGGCCCGTCCAGTGGGCGAGGGCGCGGACCCGCTCGGCGGCCTCGCGGCCCAGCGGGGTGAGCGAGTAGTCGACGCGGGGCGGGATGACGGGCTTGGCGTCGCGGTGCACGAAGCCGTCGCGCTCCAGCGTCTGGAGGGTCTGCGTCAGCATCTTCTCGCTGACCTTGGCGACCGATCCGATCTCCCGGCGCAGTTCGCTGAAGCGGTACGAGCGGTCGAGCAGGGCGTCCAGCACGAGGACGCCCCAGCGGCTGGTGACGTGCTCCAGGACGAGCCGGTGCGGGCACATGGCCTCGGCCCGGGCCCACTTCTCGCGCATCTCGCTTACTCCCATGCCAGTACCTTACTTCAAAGTGGGTACTGTCGTTTCGTTAGTACCCGCCGTACGGTGAGTGCACAGCCCGGAAACGGGAGCAGCAGCAAGCACCGCACCAGGAGTGAACCGCCATGAGCATCGTCGTCACCGGAGCCACCGGAGCCCTCGGCCGTCTCGTCATCGACGAGTTGCTCGCCCGGGGCGTCCCCGCCGGGGAGATCGCCGCCGTCGTCCGCGACGAGGAGAAGGCCGCCCCGCTCGCCGCCCGGGGCGTCGAACTGCGCCTCGCCGACTACAACGCGCCCGAGACCCTCGCCGGGGCCTTCCGCTCCGGCGACCGCGTCCTGATGATCTCCGGCAGCGAGGTCGGGCAGCGGGTGCCCCAGCACGCCGCCGCGATCGACGCGGCGAAGGCTGCCGGGGTGGCGCAGTTCGCGTACACCGGCATCCTGGGCGGCCCCGAGGCGGACTTCGCGCTGGCCGCCGAGCACCGGGCGACCGAGGAGCTGATCCTCGCCTCCGGGCTGCCGTACACCTTCCTGCGCAACGGCTGGTACACCGAGAACCACACGGGCAACCTGGCGCCGGTGCTCGCGCACGGGGCGGTCCTCTCCAACGCGGGCGAGGGCCGGGTGGCCTCGGCGGCCCGGGCCGACTACGCGGCGGCGGCCGCGGCCGTGCTGACCGGCGAGGGCCACCTGGGCCGGGCGTACGAACTCAGCGGCGATGCGGCCTGGTCCTTCGCGGAGTTCGCGGCGGCGGTGGCGCGGGCCACGGGGCGGGAGATCGCGTACAACCCCGTGACCCCCGAGGCCCACCAGGCCGTCCTCACCGGCGCGGGCGTCCCGGCACCGTTCGCCGAGATCCTGGTCGACGTGGACCTCGCCATCGAGCGCGGCCGCCTGGCCGGCACCTCCGGCGACCTGTCCCGCCTGATCGGCCGCCCCACCACGCCGATGGCCCTGACGGTCGCCGAGGCCGTGGCCTCGGCACGCGGCACCGGCTGACATCGGCGAACGCGCCGACTCGCCCCACAGTGCCGACTCGCCCCGCAGCGCCGACTCGCCTCACAGTGCCGTCACCAAGGTGCCGACGCCCAGCAGCGCCAGGGTGCCCGAGCTGATCCATCCCATCGTGCGGGTGATCTTCGGCTTCTGCAGCCATCCGACCGCCTTGGCGGCCGCCTTGGCCAGGAGCACCAGCCAGGCGACCGCGACCACCCCGTCGATGACGCCGAGGACCATGATCGATCCGAAGCCGGCGTCGTCGGCGGGCAGGAACTGCGGTACGACGGCGAGGAAGAACAGCCCCACCTTCGGATTGAGCAGGCACGAGAACAGTCCGGAGTTCAGGGCCGCCCGGGTGCCGCGTGGAGGCGGTGGGCCGTCTCGTGGCGGAGCGGCGGCGGAGACCTCCTCACCGCGGACGAACTCGATGAATCCGGTGACTCCGAGGTAGAGCAGGTACAGGCCGCCGATCACCTTGACCACGAGGAAGGCGGATGCCGACCTTTCGAGGACGGCGCCCAGGCCGAGCGCCACGATCGCGGCCCACACGAGCGAGCCGATGCCCGATCCGAACGCCGCGGCGACGCCGTAGCGGGCTCCGGAGAGGCTGTACCTGAGGATCAGGAACGTGTCCGGCCCCGGCGTGATCGCCAGGATCAGGCAGAGTCCGGCGAATCCCGTCAGCAGGGTGAGAGTCATCGCGGGGCGCCCCTGCCGTCAGCCGCCGACGGTGACGCCGAGCTGTTTGCCGTAGTCGCGCACTTCGGCCCTGGCACCGGCCAGGTCGTCCAGGGTGAGGCCCGGCATCACCGACTCCACGTAGTCCGCCATCGCCTCCTCCCTGTCGATGATGTCCTTGCCCCGCCACTTCCTGGCCCGCAGTTCGTGCTCCTGCCGGCTGGGCATCGACAGTGCGAGCTCGTCGGCGTTCGCGCGGGCCAGCGCCGGGTCCAGCAGCATCTTGAAGTCCAGGGATCCCGGCTCGGGGGACAGCACTTCTACGTCGAGGGAGGCGATGGCGCCGGCCCCGGAGGCCAGCAGCGCCTTCATGGAGTCGATGTTCTCCCGCATCAGCGCGGCGTCCATGCCCAGATGGCCGATGACGAAGCCGACTTTGAGGAGGAGGCCGTTGTTCTTGGCCGACTGGAGCGCCTTCACGTTGTGGTCGAACATCTTCTCGGCGCGGAACCGGGAGTCGCTCTCGCGGATCGACACCAGGGGTTTGCGCATCGCCTGCAGGGAGACCGGGGTCCCCGCGTCGAGCCCGACCATGAGCTGACGTACGCCGAGCGCCCGCAGGTTGGCGGCGTGCCGCTCGTCGGACAGGCCGTCCGCCCGGGCGTAGCCCACCATCACGGGGCGGTCGTCTTCGGAGAGGTCCGCCCACCATCCGGGCGGTGAGCCGACCATCTCCCGCAGCAGCCTGCCGAAGGTCAGGGGCAGTTCGTCGGCGGTCAGGTAGAGGTAGTCGTAGCCGGACGCGTGCGCCGAGCGGATCACTTCCCACGCCGATTCCCCGTCGGGGACTGAGTTGCGCCACATGCCGCCGAACTGGATCGAGCAGAAGGAACAGGCGTCGTTCCGGGCGAACTTGATGCACCCCCGGCCGATCTCGACGGGCATTCCCGCGGTCACCCTGCGGCCCGTCAAGTGCTCGAAGGTCGGCACGACCCGGCTGCCGAAATTGCCGTCGTACAGCGACGAGTGATCGAAGACGGCGTCGATCAGCGAGTAGTCGATCCGGGTGTAGACGGGCTCGCTCCGCTGCGGCTGCACCGTCATGTCCGTGCCGTCGAAACGGGCGAGGCCGGGATAGACGCCACCCGCCACCGCACCGCCGCCGCGGAGGGTGGCTATGAGATCGACGAGGCTGCCGACGACCTCGTTCCCGATGAACGCGTAGTCGATCACCCCTCGTTGCGAGGACAGGCACTCGCGGGGAAGCGCCGTCACGTGGTCGTTGCCCACGATCGTGACGATCCGGCTGTTCACGCGCTTGGCGGCGGCGCATAAGTGCAGTCCGGCCTCGTAGGTGGCGGTGAGCGCGCTGACGCACAGCGCGAGGATGTCGCCGGCGTTGTCCTCGACGTAGGCGAGCACCTCCGGCCAGGGCATCACGGTCCCGTCGATGTACACCGGATCGACGCCGGGGACGGATCGCAGCGCGGAGGCCAGGGTGAGGATCCCGAGGTTGGGGAAATCGGACCAGTCGGTGTGCTCCTCGGGCCGGGTGACCGTGCAGGAAACTCCGTCCAGAACGGTGTTGGAGTTCGGCGGGCTGACCACAAGTACCTTCATCTTGACTCTCCCCCGTGCTTGCCATGGACGTGCATGGGACCCCACACCCACCGAGGCGCCAATGGCGACGAAACGGTTGATTCCATTCCGCTCCGGGCGTGGGCTCTGGTATCAGGGACGCTACGGATCGCCGCTCACGCGCTCTACGGAATCCCGCTATGCGAGATGGGTCGGAATCGGATGATCCATGAGGTTCCGCTACGGTTTCAGCCCGCCCCGAGGGGACCGAATCCCCTGGCCGGAGGTCGGCGAAACGTGACATGAGCAACAGGGCTGTTACACCTGGCAGTTGACGTTCCGGTGGGCGTGTCGCGCACGCCCACCGCGTCCGTCGCGCACGCCCGGCCGCGTCCGCCTATCCCGCGTAGAACAGCTCGTCCACCACGCCCCTCGCGCGGCGGGTGATGCGGCGGTAGTCCTCCAGCATGTCGCCGACCGTCCCCTCCGCGTAGCCCAGGTAGCGGCCGACCGCCGCCAGTTCCCGGGCCTCCGAGGGGAAGGTGTCGCCCGCGCGGCCGCGGACCAGCATCACGGCGTTGCGGACCCGGGTGGCCAGCACCCAGGCCTCGTCCAGGATCTGCGCCTCCTCGGTCGGGATCAGCCCGGCCGCGTGCGCGGCGGCGAGGGCCTCGCGGGTCCGGGTCGTGCGCAGGCCCGGCTGCGCCCAGGCGTGCCGCATCTGGATCAGCTGGACGGTCCACTCGACGTCGCTGAGGCCGCCGCGGCCCAGTTTGGTGTGCAGGGTCGGGTCGGCGCCCCTGGGCAGGCGTTCGGATTCCATCCGGGCCTTCAGGCGCCGGATCTCGCGGACGGCGTCCTCGCCGAGGCCTTCCACCGGGTAGCGCAGCGGGTCGATCAGCTCGATGAAGCGCCGGCCGAGGTCGAGGTCGCCGGCCACCGGTTCGGCGCGCAGCAGCGCCTGGGACTCCCAGGTCAGGGCCCAGCGCCGGTAGTAGGCGGCGTAGGAGGGCAGGGTGCGGACCAGGGGGCCGGAGCGGCCTTCGGGGCGCAGGTCCGCGTCGATGAGCAGCGGCGGGTCCGCGGTGGGCAGCTGGAGGAGCCTGCGCATCTCGGCGATGACGTTGTGGGCGGCCTTGGCGGCCTCCTGTTCGTCGACTCCCTCGCGCGGCTCGTGGACGAAGAGGACGTCCGCGTCGGAGCCGTAGGCGAGCTCGTGACCGCCGAAGCGGCCGACGCCGATGACCGCGAAGCGGGTGGGCAGGGTGTCGCCCCAGTGGCCCTGGACGGCGGCGCGCAGGGCCCCGGCGACGGTGGCGGCGGTGAGTTCGGAGACGGCTCGGCCGACCCGGTCGACCAGTGCTCCGTGGTCCTCCTCGGCCGGGCTGTCCTCCGTGCCGTAGGAGCCGATGATGTCCGCGGCGGTCGTACGGAACAGCTCGCGGCGGCGCACTCCGCGGGCGGCGGCCACCCCGGCCTCCGGGTTCTCGGCGCGGCCGACGGCGGCGAGCACCTCCTGCTCCAGCGCCTCGTGGGTACGGGGAACCAGTCCTTCGGGGTCGCCCAGCAGGGCCACCGCCTCGGGTGCGCGCAGGAGGAGGTCGGGGGCGAGGCGTCCGGCGGAGAGCACCCGGGCGAGGTTCTCCGCGGCGGCGCCCTCGTCGCGCAGGAGGCGCAGGTACCAGGGGGTCCGGCCGAGGGCGTCGGAGACCTTGCGGAAGTTCAGCAGGCCGGCGTCCGGATCGGCGGAGTCGGCGAACCAGCCGAGGAGCACGGGCAGCAGGGTGCGCTGGATGGCGGCGGCGCGGGTGACCCCGGAGGCCAGGGCTTCCAGGTGGCGCAGGGCCGCGGCCGGATCGGCGTACCCGAGGGCTTCCAGGCGCTGCCCGGCGGCGCGCGGGGAGAGCCGGGTCTCGCCGGGGGCGAGCTGGGCCACGGCGTCGAGGAGCGGCCGGTAGAAGATCTTCTCGTGCAGGCGGCGGACGACGGAGGCGTGCCGGCGCCAGGCCTTGTTGAGTTCGGCGACGGGCTCGGTGCGCAGGCCCAGCGAGCGGCCCAGGCGCCGCAGGTCGGCCTCGTCCTCGGGGACGAGGTGGGTGCGGCGCAGCCGGTAGAGCTGGATGCGGTGCTCCATGGCCCGCAGGAAGCGGTACGCGTCGTGGAGCTGGGCGGCGTCGGTGCGCCCGACGTAGCCGCCGGCGGCGAGGGCGGTGAGCGCGTCGAGGGTGGTGCCGGAGTGCAGGGTGGCGTCGGAGCGGCCGTGCACGAGCTGGAGCAGCTGGACGGCGAACTCGACGTCGCGCAGGCCCCCGGGGCCGAGCTTCAGCTCGCGCTCGACCTGGGCGGCGGGGATGTTGTCGACGACGCGGCGGCGCATCTTCTGGACGTCGGGGACGAAGTTCTCGCGCTCGGCGGCCTGCCAGACGAGGGGAGTTATGGCGGCGATGTACTCGGCGCCGAGCGTCTCGTCGCCCGCGACGGCGCGGGCCTTGAGGAGGGCCTGGAACTCCCAGGTCTTGGCCCAGCGCTGGTAGTAGGCGAGGTGGGAGGCGAGGGTGCGGACCAGCGGACCGTTTCTGCCCTCGGGGCGGAGGTTGGCGTCGACCGGCCAGATGGTGCCTTCGACGGTGGTCTCGGAGCAGATCCGCATGAGGTGGGAGGCGAGCCGGGTGGCGGCCTGGACGGCTTTGCCCTCGTCGGCGCCGGGGGCCGCGTCGCCGACGAAGATGACGTCGACGTCGGAGACGTAGTTCAGCTCGTTGCCGCCGCACTTGCCCATGGCGATGACGGCGAGCCGGCAGACGGCCGCGTCCTCGGGGGCGGCGGCGCTCGCGATGCGCAGGGCCGCACGGAGGGTGGCGGTGGCCAGGTCGGCGAGCTCGGCGGCGGTCTGGGCGACGTCGATGGTCCCGCAGACGTCGCGGGCGGCGATGGAGAGCAGGCAGCGGCGGTAGGCGATGCGCAGGGCGACGGGGTCGTGGGCGCCGGCCAGCCCGTTCTCGAACTCGGGGAGCCCGGGGTGCAGATCGGCCGCCTCGTAGGTGACGAGGGCCTGCCAGTCGCGGGGGTGGCGGGCGAGGTGGTCGCCGAGGGCCTCGGAGGCGCCGAGGACACCGAGCAGGCGGTCGCGCAGGGGTTTGGCACTGACCAGGGTGTCCAGGAGGACGGGCAGCTCCTCGGGGGCCTGCGCCTCGGCGATCCGGACCAGCCCGAGGAGGGCGAGGTCGGGATCGGCGGTGGCCCCGAGAGCGTCGAGGAGCACCGGATCGGTGCGTACGGCGGCCAGCGCGTCGGTGTCGAGCAGCCGGGCGGCGGCCGAGGGGTCGGTGAACCCGCTGCGCAGCAGCCGGCTGAAGGTACTGCTCCTGCGTCCCGGGACTGTCATCCCGCCGCCTCCCGCGTACGTCGGCCTGCCCTTGCCTCTGCCCTGGCGGGGCGGTTTCGCGGGGTGCCGTCTTTGGCGGGTGTCGCCTCCGGCAGGGTCCGCGCTTCCGCCCGGGGAGAGCCTAGCCGGAGCAGGCGTTCGACTCACCGCATGCCCAATGGGACTAATTGTCGGATTTTTGGCACACTTGTCCCGCAATGGGGCCCGCTCCCCGCGTACCGGCCAGGAGGAGCCCCGTGTCAGACCCCGAACCCCCGTCCGACCAACCGTCAGCCCGGCGGAACGACGGCCCCGGCGGCGGCCGATCGGGCAGCCGGGACCAAAGCCCCTCCGGCAGCCGGGGCGAAGGCCCTGCCGGAGCCGACAGCCGGAGCGCAGCCCCCGCCGGGGCCGGCAGCCGGGGCGAAGGCCCCGCCGGGGCCCGGGCGCGGCGGGCCCCGGCGGCCGCCCGCAGGCGGCGGGGCCGGGTCGTCAAGGCCGTCGGGTTCTGTGCGGCGGCCGCCGCCGGGGGGATGCTGCTGGTCCGGGGCACCGGGGCGGTCGAGGCCCTCGCCCGCCACCCCGCCGCCGACGGCAAGGCGGTGGGCGCCGCCACCGGGGCCGCCTCCGGGGCCGCCGACCCGGCGGCACCCGCGGACCCCGGCCGGGTGCTCCAGATCGTGGCGCACCCCGACGACGACCTCTACTTCATGAACCCGGACCTGCGCTATTCGATAGCGGCGGGCCACCCCGTCACCTCCGTGTACCTCACCTCCGGCGAGGCCGACGGGATCAACGCGGACGACGCCCGGGCGGCCGCCACCCCGCCCGACAAGCCCGCCTACGCCGAGGCCCGCCAGAACGGCATCCGCGCCGCCTACGCGAAGATGGCCACCGGCGACCGGGACAGCCCCTGGCGGCGCACGGTCGTGCCCACCGCGGGCGGCGGCCGCGCCGAGGTGGACCTCCTCACCGCGAAGCCGCAGGTCAACCTGGTCTGGCTGCAGATGCGCGAGGCCGGCAACGTGTGGGCGGACCGGCCCGACAGCCTGCACGGCCTCTGGGACGGCAAGGTCCCCCGGCTGGAGTCGATGATCGCCTCCGGATCCCCGGTCAAGCAACGGTTCACGTACACCAAGGACCAGGTCGTACGGACCCTCGTCGGGCTCCTGACGCAGTACGGGCCGACCACCGTCCGCTCCCAGGACCCGTCGCCCGGCCGGTTCCCCGGCAACAGGCACTACACCGACCACCAGGACCACTTCTACGGCGCCCGCTTCGTCCAGGTCGCGCTCGGCGCCTACGCGAAGGAGGTCAAGGACCGTCCGCACTTCTCCGTGCAGAACTACCTCGGCTACTTCAACGGCTCCCTCCCCAGCGCCCTCGGCCCGGACGAGGCCCGGACCAAGCTCGACATCCTGGACACCTATGCCTGGACCGACCGGCTGAACGACTGCGGCAGCGCCGCCGGCTGCGGGGACCTGAAGGTCGCCGGCCACCCGTCCGGCAACCACTGGACCTCCTCCATCAACTACGCCCGCGGCACCGCCACCTCCTGGCTGACCTCCGACAAGGAGCACGGGCTGTGGGCGTTCAAGGTGCTCGACGGGCAGCTCGCCCTCTGGCACCGCGACGGCCTGCTCGGCGCCTGGAGCGGCCCGCGGCTGCTCCCCGGCGCCGCCGGCACCGTCATGGACCAGGGCATCTCCACCGTGACGCTGGGCGACGGCCGGATCGCCGCCTTCGGCATCCGCACCTCCTTCGGCGCCCGGCCCGCCGACTACCGGCGCGAGGTCGTCTACACCGTCCAGCGGGCGCCCGGCGCCCAGGAGTTCGGAGCGTGGACGGCCCTCGGTACGCCGGAGACCTCCGACGAGAACTGGACCTCCGACATCAGCGCGCCCGCGGTGGCCCTCGACGGCTCCGGGCAGCTCGCGGTCTACGTGCGCGACGGCGCGTACACCCTGCGCGGGCGGGTGCAGTCACCGGGCGGCAGCTGGGGCCCGTGGGACGCGTACGGCGGCTCCGACCTGCACGGCAGCCCGGTCGCCGCGACCGACGCCGCGGGCCGGCGCATCGTCCTGGCCGCGACCACCAAGAGCGTGCTGGGCTGGGCCCAGCCGAAGGCCGGCGCCCCGCTCGGCCCCGCCACCGCGACCGGGCTGCCCGCGCCCGCGCTGCCGATCACGGCGCAGAGCAGTGAGAACGGCGTACGGCTGTGGTTCCGCAAGCCGGACTCGGGCGGGGTCGCCACCGCCCTGTTCACGGGCGCCGGCGGGCTGAAGGCGAGCGCGCTCACCGACGTGGGCGGGCTGTCGGGCTTCGGCTCGGTGACGGCGAGCGGCCACCTGCTGGCCGGGCGGGCGGCGGGCGGGGAACTGGGCTCGGACCTGGGCCTCGGCCGGCCGTGGGCGACGTCGCCGCTGATGTTCGTCGGGGCGCCCTCCTCGACGATGAACGGCAAGAGCACGGTCGACCTGGCGGTCATGGGACTGGACGGGCGCCTGTACGTGACCTCGTCGGCGGACGACGCGGACGCGCACCTGACTCCGTGGCAGCCGGTGGGCCGGCCGAACGGCTCGCCGTGACGGGCCGGCCGGCCCTGAGGCGGCCCTGAGCCTGCCCTGAGACCGTCCTGACGGTCCGGTAACGGTCTGCGCCCACCCATCAACGCCCCCAAGGGGGGCGTTTTTTGGTGTGCGCGGACGGTGGCGGGCGGCCCCCTGTCGGCGCTGTGACCGCGGACACGTACGAACCGCCCGCAAGGGGCGTACGCGGGCGGCCATGTCCACACATCTGAACTCATCGGCGAAACGGGTGAACCAACTGGCCCGGATCGGCCTCTCAGTGACTGACCGACAGCTTCACCCGGTTCTTCCTGCCGGAACGACCCCAAGGCGCAGCCGATGCCCGTATCCCGCCGACGTTTCCTCCTCGCGACCGTGGTCCCGATGCTGACCATCGGGGTCACCGGCGCGCTCGCCGTCGCCTCCGGCCAGCAGACCGCTGCCGAGGCCGTCCCGGGAACCGACTCCTCGGCCGTCCTCCCGGTGAGCGCCACCGCCGGCTCGGTCGTCCAGATCGTCGCCCACCCGGACGACGACCTGTTCTTCATGAACCCGGACCTCAGCCGCTCCCTGGCCTCCGGCACCCCGCTCACCACCCTCTACCTCACCGCCGGCGAGGCCGACGGCCGCAACGAGGCCAACGGCGGTGCCGCCAAGGACCCGCAGCAGCCCGCCGACCGCGGCCACTACGCGGAGGCCCGGCAGAACGGCATACGGTCCGCCTACGCGCAGATGGCCACCGGCGAACGCACCAGCCCGTGGCGCCGTACGGTCATCCCCACCGCGGGCGGCGGCCGCGCCGAGCTCGACGTCCTCGTCGCGAAGCCGCGGATCAACCTGGTCTGGCTGCAGCTGCGCGAGGCCCGCGCCCCGGTCTCCGACACCCCGGACAGCCTGCGCGGCCTGTGGAACGGCCGAATACCGGCGCTCACCCCGCAGCCCGCCGCCGGCACCCCGGTGACGCAGCCGTCCGCGTACACCAAGGACCAGGTGATAGCGGCGATATCGGGGATCCTGGAGCTGTACAAGCCGACGACGATACGGATGCAGGACCCGTCGCCGGGCCGGTACCTCGATACCGGACGGCTCACCGACCATCAGGACCACATGTACGCGGCGCGGTTCGCGCAGGCCGGGGCCGCCTCGTACGCCGCGCGGGTCCCGGTCGGGCAGCGGCCCCGCTTCACGGTGCAGAACTACCTCGGCTACCACAACGGCACCCTGCCGCACACGCTGGACCCGCAGACGGCCGAGACGAAGACCGGCTACCTGAAGACGTACGCCTGGCAGGACAAGCAGAACTACTGCGGCTCGCGCTCCGGTTGCGGCGACCGCAAGGTGGCGGGCAGCCCGACCGGCCGCAACTGGGCCCAGTCGCTGCGGTACGCACGCGGCGACCACTCCTCCTGGCTGGTGCAGGGCACGACCGGCCGGCTGTACGCCTTCGCCGTCCTCGACGGCCAGATGGCCGTCTGGAACCGCGGGGCCGGCACCGGCCCCGGCGCCGCCTGGCAGGGCCCGGCCATGCTCCCGGGCACCGGCATCGACCCCGGCGCGAGCACCGCCCGCCTCCCCGACGGGCGCGTCGCCGTCCTCGCGACCCGGACCGTCTTCGGCGACCGGCCGCAGGAGTACCGGCGCGAGATCGTCTACGCCGCCCAGTCCGTGCCCGGCGGTCCGTTCGGGGCGTGGGTCTCGCTGGGCACCCCGGAGCCCGGCGACGAGCCCGGCACCTCCTCGATCAGCGCGCCCTCGGCCGTCTGCGACCCCGACGGGCGGCTGACGGTGTACGTCCGCGACTCCCGCCGCGCCCTGCTGGCCCGCACCCAGGAGCCCTCGGGAGCCTTCGGCGGCTGGCAGCACCTGGGCGGCGCCGACCTCCAGTCCGACCCGGTGGCGGCCACCGACTCCGCCGGGCGCCGCCACGTCTACGCCGCCACCACCCAGTCGGTGCTGGCCTGGATCCAGCCCGCCCCGGGCGCCCCGCTGGCCGGCCCCTTCCCGACCGGGCTCCCGGCCACCACCGTCCCCCTCACCGCCGCCCCGGAGGCGGCGGGCGTCCGCCTCTACTTCCGGCGCCCCGACTCCGGGGTCGTCCGCACCGCCCTGGTCACGGCGGCCGGCGCCGCCACGAAGCCGGCCGTCTCCAGCGTCACCGAGGCCGGCGGCCGGGCCGGCTACGGCGCGGTGGGCGTGGCGGGCCGCCTCATATCGGGCCGCGCCGACTCGGGCACCATCAGCACCACGGGCCTCGGCGGCCCGCCGGCCTGGTCGGAGTCCCGCATGCTCTACGCGGGCGCCCCGGCAGGCATCCAGGAACCGGGCGGCGCCCTGACGATGACGGTCCTCGGCCTGGACGCCGAACTCCACGTGGCCACCTCCCTCCCCGTCCCCACCCGCACCACCTGGCACCCGGCGATCCCGCCGGCGTAGCCGCGCCGCGGCCCCCGGGGCCCGGCACACACGCCTCCGGGCCGCCGGTCGGTGACCGGCGGCCCGGAGGCGGTGTGGTGCGGGAGCCCGGGGTTACAGCACCGGCATCATCTTGCGGAGTTCGAAGGCCGTGACCTCCGAGCGGTACTCCTCCCACTCCTGCTTCTTGTTGCGCAGGAAGAAGTCGAAGACGTGCTCGCCGAGGGTTTCGGCCACCAGTTCGCTGCGTTCCATCAGGGCGATGGCCTCGCCGAGGTTCTGCGGGAGGGGTTCGATGCCCATCGCGCGGCGTTCCGCGTCGGAGAGGGCCCAGACGTCGTCGTCGGCGCCGGCCGGGAGCTCGTAGCCCTCCTCGATGCCCTTGAGGCCCGCGGCCAGGAGGACGGCGTAGGTGAGGTACGGGTTGGCGCCCGAGTCGATCGAGCGGACCTCCACGCGGGAGGAGCCCGTCTTGCCCGGCTTGTACATCGGGACGCGGATCAGGGCCGAGCGGTTGTTGTGGCCCCAGCAGATGTACGAGGGGGCCTCGCCGCCGGAGCCGGCGGTGCGCGAGGAGCCGCCCCAGATGCGCTTGTAGGAGTTGACCCACTGGTTGGTCACGGCGGCGGTCTCCGCCGCGTGCCTGAGCAGGCCCGCGATGAAGGAACGGCCGACCTTGGAGAGCTGGTACTCGGCGCCCGACTCGTAGAAGGCGTTGCGGTCGCCCTCGAAGAGGGAGAGGTGGGTGTGCATGCCCGAACCGGGGTACTCCGAGAAGGGCTTCGGCATGAAGGTGGCCTGGACGCCCTGTTCCAGGGCGACCTGCTTCATGACCAGGCGGAAGGTCATGATGTTGTCGGCCGTCGAGAGGGCGTCGGCGTAGCGCAGGTCGATCTCCTGCTGGCCGGGGGCGCCCTCGTGGTGACTGAACTCGACCGAGATGCCCATGGATTCGAGCATCGTGATCGCCTGGCGGCGGAAGTCCATGCCGACGTTCTGCGGGGTGTGGTCGAAGTAGCCCGAGTTGTCGGCCGGGGTGGGCCTGGTGCCGTCCAGCGGCTTGTCCTTCAGCAGGAAGAACTCGATCTCCGGGTGGGTGTAGAAGGTGAAGCCCAGGTCGGAGGTCTTGTTCAGGATGCGCTTGAGGACGTACCGCGGGTCCGCGTAGGAGGGCGAGCCGTCCGGCATCAGGATGTCGCAGAACATCCGCGCCGTTCCGGGGGCCTCCGCGCGCCACGGCAGTATCTGGAAGGTGCTCGGGTCTGGCTTGGCGATCATGTCGGACTCGTAGACCCGCGCGAACCCCTCGATCGCCGAGCCGTCGAACCCGATGCCCTCGTCAAAGGCCTGTTCCAGCTCCGCCGGCGCGACCGCCACGGACTTCAGGAAGCCCAGCACGTCGGTGAACCACAGGCGCACGAAGCGGATGTCGCGCTCCTCGAGCGTCCGGAGGACGAATTCCTGCTGCTTGTCCATGGCTTCATCCTCGCAGTTCAGGCGGCCTGTGCACCACAGCCGCGGGGGCGTGGGCACAGTCGGGCCGCCCCAGTATCGCCAGCGGTGGTTTCCGCCAGATTACGCACCCCCGAAAGCCGGTGGCACCCCCGCACTGACCTTCGGCCGGTCATGAGCATTACCATCGGCGCCCATGGGGGGCCATGCGCATGACGAGCAGGGACGTCGGAGACGTCCGCTGCTCCGCCGTGCCGTCCTCCTGATGGCCTTCGGGGTGCTGGCCGGCGGGGCGTTCCTCTGCTGGCCCGCCGGGGCCGGGCATCCGGCCGCCGCGGCGGCGGTCACCTGGGCCGGGCACACCGCGCACGCTCCCGGCGCGCAGCGCGCCGTCTGCGTGGCGCCGTACGACCGGCCGGGCTGCTCCCCGCTCTCGCACGTGCTCCCCGGGCTCCTGCCGCCGGCGCCACCCGCGGTCCCGGCGGCCGGCGGGGTGTCCGCGCCCGCGGAGCGGCCCGGGCCGGCGGCGCGGATCCGGACCCCCGCGGCGCTCGCACGCGGCCCCGACCTGTACGCCCTGCAGGTGCTGCGGACCTGACCGGTCCCGGTCCGACTGCGCTCGGGCAGCGCGTACTCCCCTCCACCCCCCTCAGCACGAAGGATTCAGGGCCATGGCCAGCAGGAAGTCCGAAACCAACAGCTCCCGCCAGGCGCGGATAGCCGAGATGCGCCGCGCCGACCAGTCACGCGACCGGCGCAACAAGGCCATCGCGATCACCACGTCGGCCGCCATCGTCACCGCGCTCATCGGCTTCGGCGCATGGGTGATGATCAACGAGCAGAACAAGACGGAGGCCAAGGAGGCCGCCGCCAAGGCGCCCGTCGCCGGCGAGCAGACCTGGGACGCCAAGAAGCTCGGCCGCAACCACGTCGAGACCCCGGTGAAGTACGAGATGAACCCGCCGGTCGGCGGGGACCACAACCCCCGCTGGATGAACTGCAACGGCGACGTCTACAAGAACCCGATCCCCGAGGTCAACGCCGTCCACTCGCTGGAGCACGGCGCCGTGTGGGTGACGTACAACGAGAAGGCCGCCCCGGCCGACGTCGAGAAGCTCGCCGGCACGGTGGCCAAGCGCCCGTACACGCTGATGAGCCCCGTCAAGGAGCAGGCCGGCACGATCATGCTCAGCGCGTGGGGCAAGCAGCTGACGGTGGACAACGCGGACGACGCCCGGGTGGCCACGTTCCTCACCAAGTACGTGCAGGGCCCGCAGACCCCCGAGCCGGGCGCGGCCTGCACGAACGGGCTGGCCGACAAGTGACCCGTACGGCCGGCAGCGGTTCCGTGGCCCGTACATACTGGGCCGCGGGCTCGGCCGTGGGCCTGGCGCTGCTCTTCGCGGTGGGGGCCACGGTCGCCACCGCGGGGGGCGCCGATTCCGCCCCCGAGGCCTCCCGTACGCCCGGGCTCTACTCCGCCGACGCGGGCTTCGCCCGGGACATGGCGGTGCACCACCAGCAGGCGGTGGAGATGTCCTTCATCGTGCGGGACCGCACGAAGGACGAGCCGGTGCGCGTCCTCGCCTACGACATCGCCAACACCCAGGCCAACCAGCGCGGCATGCTGCTGGGCTGGCTGGACATGTGGGGCCTGCCCAAGGTGGTGGCCGACGAGCCGCCGATGTCCTGGATGGGGGCGGGCGACGCGCACGGCACGGCCGGGCACGACATGGCGGGACACGACATGGGCGGGGCCGTCACCAAGCCCGGCGCGCTGATGCCCGGCATGGCCACCAAGGAGGACCTGGCCCGGCTCGGCTCCGCGGAGGGCCGGGACGCCGAGGTGCTCTACCTGCGGCTGATGACCGACCACCACAAGGGCGGCGTCGCCATGGCCCAGGGGTGCGCCGACGTGTGCGCGAACCCGGCCGAGCGGGCGCTGGCCCAGGGCATGGTCGAAGCCCAGCAGTCGGAACTCCGGCTGATGGCCGACATGCTGAAGCAGCGCGGGGCGGATCCGACGGCCGCGGAATGACCCGCCGTCCGGGTGCGGCGCCCCGCCTGGGGCTCCGCACCCGGACCCCCCGCGCGTCACCCGTACGGCCCCCTCCCGTCCTCGCCGGGTCGCGTACTCCGAACGGGCGAACGACGATGAGGACGCCGAGGCGGGCGCATCCGTGCCCGGCCGTTACGGCGTGCTCAGGAGGTTGACGAGATGACCACCGCCGGAGAGATCATGCACCGCGGGGCCCAGTGGATCCCCGCCACCGAGACCCTGGACCGGGCCGCTCAGCTGATGAGCCGGCTCAATGTGGGCGCCCTGCCCATCAGTGATTCCAACGAACGGCTCTGCGGCATCCTGACCGACCGCGACATCGTCATCGGCTGTGTGGCCAAGGGGCACGACCCGTCGAAGATCACGGCCGGCGACATGGCGCAGGGCACCCCGCGCTGGATCGACGCGGGCGCGGACGTCTCCGAGGTGCTGGAGGAGATGCAGAGCCACCAGATCCGCCGGCTTCCCGTCATCGACAACAAGCGGCTGGTCGGAATGATCAGCGAGGCCGATCTGGCCAAGCACCTCTCGGACGAGCAGATAGCGGGCTGGGCCGAGAGGGTCTACGCCCGCGGCTAGGCCGTCTCTTTCGGATCTTGCCGGGCCCGCGACGCCCGGCACCGCACCCGGCCGCACTGCCGGGGCGACCACGTACGCCCAGTACGCGA